>JAJFJC010000491.1 GCA_021774385.1 Alphaproteobacteria bacterium | reverse complement strand
GCACTGGCGGACGCGGGCATCAGCAAGGACGACGTCGACGGCTATTTCTGTGCCGGCGACGCACCTGGCCTCGGACCGCTATCGATGATCGAATATATGGGGCTGAACAATGTCCGTCACATGGACGCGACTGATGTCGGTGGTTCCTCCTACGTGCTGCATATCGGGCACGCGGCAGCCGCGATCGCCATGGGCAAATGCAACATCGCGCTGGTCACGCTGGCCGGCCGGCCGCGCGCCGAGGGCATGGAGACAGGGACGAAACCGCGCGATTATGGCGCCGCACCGGACGTACCCTTTGAGTTTATTTACGGCCCGACCGTGGTGAATATGTACGCCATGGCGGCGCATCGGCATATGCACGAGTTCGGTACGACGAGTGAGCAGCTCGCCTGGATTAAGGTCGCGGCATCGCATCATGCCCAACATAATCCACACGCCATGCTTCGCGACGTTGTTACCGTGGAGGACGTCGTCAGCTCGCCGCTGATTTCCGACCCGCTCCATCGGCTCGACTGCTGTGTCATTTCCGATGGCGGTGGGGCCTTTATCGTTGTCAGCCCGGAAGTTGCGAAGGGGCTTAAGCGTGACTGCGTTAAGGTACTGGGGCACGGCGAAGCGCCGAAGAACCTCAACGCCGGCAATGTCGATTTGACTTTTACCGGCGCGCGCTGGTCCGGCCCAATTGCCTTCGAGGAAGCAGGCGTAACGCCGGGCGATATCGATTACGCGTCGATCTACGACTCCTTTACGATCACCGTGCTGGAGACGCTGGAGGACCTCGGCTTCTGTGAGGTCGGGCAAGGCGGCAAGTTCGTCTCTGATGGCAACCTGATTTCCGGCCAAGGCAAATTACCCTTCAACACCGATGGCGGCGGCCTTTGCAGCAACCACCCAATCAATCGTGGCGGCCTGACCAAGGTCCTGGAAGCCGTACGGCAACTCCGTGACGAAGCGCATCCGGCTGTCCAGGTCAAAGATTGCCAAATAGCGCTTGCGCACGGTACCGGCGGATCGCTTGGGACCCGCATGGGCAGTTCCACGGTTATTTTGGGGAGGGCCGACGCATGAGCCAGCAAAGAAACATTCCATCGCCATCCATGAGCGTCGAGAACAAAGACTTTTGGGGCGCCGCGAACGAAGGCAAACTAATGGTCCCGCGTTGCAAGGACACCGGCAAGTTCTTTTGGTACCCGCGCAATATCAGCCCCTATACGCTGAGCAAAAATGTCGAATGGGTCGCGGCCTCGGGCAAGGGCACCATCTACACCTACTCGATCATGCGCCGTGCCGATCCAAACTATGCGATCGCCTATGTGACGCTCGAGGAAGGCGTGACAATGATGACCAATATTGTCGATTGCGATTTCGATTCCCTGGAAATCGGGCAGGCGGTAGAGCTTGCTTTCTACGAAACTGAAAACGGCCAAAAGGTGCCCGTTTTCAAGCCGGCCTAACCGGGGTTAGGCCATGAAAAGGGCGGCACGGCTATGGCGCGCTGGGGCGTTTTCCATAGCCGTTTTTGTTGCTTCGGCACAAGCGCAAGACCCGCAGCCGGAATCCGGCTCGGGCTGGGAAGACAAGCAGTCTGTCAAGGCCAGCCGCTTCATGGTCGCGGCGGCGAATCCGCATGCGGTCCGCGCTGGGCGTGATGTTCTGAAACGCGGCGGTACGGCCTTGGACGCGGCAGTCGCCGTGCAGATGATGCTGAATCTCGTAGAGCCACAATCTTCGGGGATCGGCGGCGGCGCCTTTCTGCTGTACTGGGAGGCGGCGACAGAGTCGTTATACACCATCGACGGGCGAGAAACCGCGCCAGCATCTGCTACTCCGGGCCGGTTCCTGGAACCGGACGGTTCGAAGATGAAATTCTCGAAAGCTGTTGTGGGCGGACAGTCGGTCGGTGTGCCGGGGACGCTGCGGCTGCTGGAGGCCGCTCATAAACGGTTTG
The DNA here is from genome assembly GCA_021774385.1 of Alphaproteobacteria bacterium. Classification (GTDB taxonomy): domain Bacteria; phylum Pseudomonadota; class Alphaproteobacteria; order UBA8366. The sequence goes on along the minus strand of JAJFJC010000491.1, from coordinate 11,972 downwards.
GAAAAGTTCCATGGGCGCAATTGTTCGAGCCGGCAGTTACGCTTGCGGAGACGGGATTTCACGTCTCGCCGCGCCTCGCCGGATCGATCGCAAAGGCCAGGCAACTCGACAAGTTTTCGGCGGCCCGGTCCTACTTCTTTAACAGTAATGGTGAGCCGTTACGGGCCGGTCATCTGCTCAAGAATCCAGCTTTCGCGGCGACCTTGCGCACCATCGCGGTGCAAGGCGCGGATGCGTTCTACAGTGGCGACATCGCCCGCGATATCGTCGCGGCGGTCGGCGAGACGTCGATCCTAGCCAATAACATTACGGCGTCGGATTTAGGGAATTACCGAGCAAAATTTCGCCCGCCCGTTTGCGTCGATTATCGTCGATACGAGGTTTGCGGCATGGGGCCGCCGACGTCTGGGGGACTCACGGTCGGGCAGATCCTCGGAATGCTTGCCAATCACGATGTCCGGGCAATTGGGTGGAATGCGGAATTCGTTCACCTCTATGCGGAGGCGGCGAAGCGGGCTTATGCGGATCGGGCTCTCTACATGGCCGACAGCGATTTTGTTGACGTTCCGACTCAAGCGATCGTGGCACCCGACTATCTGAAATCTCGCGGGCAGCAGATCGACAGAGGCCGCTCGACAGGAAAATCAGAGCCGGGTGATTTGCCAGCGAAAGAGACACGGCATTGGGCTCCAAGTGAAAACCCAGGCCGCCCCGGTACCAGCCACCTTGTCATACGTGATGGCGACGGAAATGCACTTTCCATGACGACGACGATTGAATCCGGGTTCGGCAGCCGTGTCATGGTGCGTGGGTTCTTGCTCAATAACGAGCTCACCGACTTTGACCGGCAACCAGAAAAGAACGGCCGGTTCGTTGCAAATCGTGCCGAGGGCGGCAAGCGGCCCCGCAGTTCAATGGCGCCAACCATAGTGCTGAAGGACGGCGCGCCTTATCTGTTAATCGGTTCGCCCGGTGGGAGCCGCATCATCAACTATGTCGCAAAATCGATCGTCGCGATCCTCGATTGGGAGATGGATCCGCAGGACGCGCTGGAAACTGGCCATTTCGCACACCGCAACGGCAAAACGCTGGATCTCGAACAACGCACTAGCGCGACCGCATTTGCCGAAATGTTGGAAGAGAAGGGCCATACCGTAAAAGCGCGCAATTTAAATAGCGGGCTACATGCGATCGTGATCAAGGATGGGTTGCTGATCGGCGCGGCGGATCCTCGCCGGGAGGGGATCGTGCTGGGCGAGTAGGCCGGCGGCCATTAAGGCCTTCCGCCGGACCGATAACGTCCGTAGATTGGCGGGAATGTAGATATCAGGGAGATAGACATGGCGGGAACGCGAGAAGATGCAATCGCTCGGATCGAGCAGGAGTATGACAGCGGTGATTTCATCGCCATGCTTGCCGACCGCATTGCAATTCCGACCGAGAGCCAAGAACCGGATCGGATGCCGGATCTCTATCGCTATCTGCGCGACAATATTAGCGAATATCTGAAGCCGCTCGGTTATGAATGCGAGATTTTCGACAATTCGGTCAAGAATGGCGGCCCGTTTCTGGTCGCATCCAGAATTGAAGATCCGGCCCGCCCGACATTGCTGGCATACGGTCATGGCGACGTGGTTCGAGGCATTCCCGAACAATGGCGAGACGGGCTTGACCCATGGGTATTGAAACAGGAAGGCGACCGCTATTACGGCCGCGGTACGGCCGACAATAAGGTTCAGCACACGATTGTCATGGCGGCGCTTGCCGCCGTGCTGGCGGAACGCGGCAGTCATGGCTTCAATACCAAAATTCTGTTGGAAACAAGCGAGGAGATTGGTTCGCCGGGACTGGAGGAATTTTGCTCCTCCCACAAAAATCTCCTTGCCGCCGACGTACTCATGGCCTCCGACGGGCCACGGATGAATCCGGCCCGGCCCGATATCAAACTGGGCAATCGTGGCATGCTGGCCTTCGATCTCGAAATCGATTTGCGTGTCGGCAGCCGTCATTCCGGTCATTGGGGTGGTGTGCTGGAAGACCCTGGCGTCACCTTGGCGCATGCGCTGGCCTGTATTGTCACCCGCAAGGGCCAAATCCTGGTGCCGGGTTGGACGCCGTCGGAAATTCCGCCTTCAATTCGAACCGCGTTGGAGGATTGCCGGGTCGATCCGGGCAATGACTTCCCGGAGATTGATCCGGAGTGGGGTGAGCCGGGATTGAGCCGCGAGGAGAAGATGTTCGCATGGACCAGCTTCATCATTCTCGCTTTTATTACCGGGCGGCCGGAAAACCCGGTAAATGGCGTTCAGCCCGATGCCCACGCGCGTTGTCAGTTGCGGTTCTCCGCCGATGTCGATCCGTCGAATTTCGTCCCGGCTTTGCGCCGTCATCTCGACGAACAAGGATTCCCGCAGGTTAAGATCAAGGAATTGCCGGACGGATTTTTCCCCGCGTCACGGACGGATCCGGAAAATCCTTGGGTGCCGTTCGCGCGGGACTCGATCACCAAAACACAAGGGCAGCAACCGATCGTCGTTCCGAATTCCGCCGGCGGACTGCCGAGCGACATCTTCGCGCGCAATCTTGGCGTACCGACCTTGTGGATACCACATTCTTACACCGGTAGCTGTCAGCACGGTCCGAACGAGCACATATTGCACCACATTACCCGCGAAGGTTTGCGGATTATGACGGGGCTTTATTGGGATCTTGGCGAAACCGATGCCGCCTTGGCGGGCTAGGCCTGATCGTTGGGCGGTTCGCCCATGTTGATTCTCGTGCCGGTTTTAAAGGCCGCCCAACTGAACCAGAATAACTGGTTCCAATGTGGCGCCGCGTCGAGCTGACGGCCTGTGAGTTCGCCCTCAAGCGCGGTGCCGCTTACCGACCAAAGCGAGTCTGTTTCTTGGTCCCGAGCAGTTCCCGCCGTAGCTGCCGCGAAGTTTAGGATACGATCATCAATCCGCCGCGAGAAGACCTGTCCGATATCATGCGCGGCGTCGTAAAAGACGGCGATTGGTTCTCCGCCGACCGTATCGTTGATAACGGGTGCGTCCGTTAGTGCGGTAACCGGATAGGCGCATGTTTCGTCGCCGATTTGTACGCCGAAAACAAAAGACATGGCTGGCAGCCGTTTGTCGATTTCCTTGCGCACGAGATGCCAGGGTTCGTCCCGGGCCGCCAACCGGCTGAGCGGGATCATTGTCATCAGCATTTTCTGGACGATACGGTCGCGCAGTGTTTCGGGTGGTGCGTAGAAGACATCGGTATCCGGATGCAGCCGTTTCCATTCATCCCACCGGGCCATGACTACGGGAAAGGATTCAAGGGTTTCGCCTTCATTCGGGCCGCTGATCACGCGGGCGTCGAGCTGTTGGATGAAGTTTCCCGTATTGGAACAGTGATAGATCGTGTTGTTGTCGAAAGCGGTCATGTTGCGCAAATCCAGCCGCGCGCCATTCTTCAGCAGGGGTACGAAAGCCTGACCGCTATTGCACAGAATGCAGTAGGAAATCATGATCGGACGACCGTCGATTTCGTCATTGAACCAATGTGGCCTGGCGATCAAGTCGCGTGGGTAGGCCCGGACCTTGCCGCCCATGGCAAGCCCCAGAATGATTGCGTCTGGTGCAAGAAAATCATCTGCCTCCATGATCCCGGCAACGATATGCCGTTTCGGCGGCGCCATCACGACCGGTACGTACATCGCCCAGAAGGCAAGGGACAGCAAACAGATTGTCGGTATCGTGAGAATTAACCACGCCCAGTGCGCCGCGCCAATTTCCGTTGGTCCGTCGAAGAGGGGGAAGAGCGCCCGTAGCACGAGTGCCGCAAGGCAAACGATGCCGATTGCCCAGAGAGTCCTCCGGTACTTGAAAATCGTTATTTGTTGATCGCGGGAGAGGAACACGACAAGGTCGCGCGTCATGGGCGAGAACGCCAGATAGCTGATTAGTAGGGCACCGGTTCCCGCGGCGAACAAGACCAAGTTTATGATGACTTGAAGCATTACGTTACCTTCGGTCGCACCCAATGCGCCGGCGAGGCGTCCGCCGACGGCAGCGGCATGCCATCAGTTTTCATCCAATTCATGGAAAACGTATCATGTGGTCGAGAAACGCGGCGACTATGCAAACCGGCTATGTCTTACGGGACAGACATATTGGTCTTAAGTTGGGTTCGGCTCGCGATAAAATAGGCGGCGGTCAGAGAGATCCTTGTCCTTTTCGCCTAGGAAGGATCGCCGGCAAGGTTAACGAACTAGTTCGGCGATATATCCCGGTAGGGCGAAGGACGCTTGATGCACCGCAGCCGTATAACAGCGCGCGTCCAAGTGCTCCGCGGCGAGCCGCGCCTCAAGCACCGCCAAAGGTAGGGTGCGCAAATCGGCATTGTCCGTACCCCACCCGAATGCCATGCAGCCTCCGACATAGCCTGGAACGGTCGCGGTGAAACAGGTCGCGTCGGCGAATAATCCCGTTAGTATAGACAGCGAATTCCGCAGTTCGTCGCCTTGCACGAACGGTACGCCGTTTTGTGTTACCAGCACGCCACCTTGTGAGAGGCTGCGTTTGCAGGCGGTATAAAAACGTTCCGTGAACAAGGCCTCTCCCGGGCCAATGGGGTCCGTCGAATCGACGATGATAATGTCGTAGCGTTGATCCGTGGTTTCGACATATTCGACGCCGTCCGCGATGACGATATTTGTCCTCCGGTCTTCGAATGCACTACCGCATATCGACCGCAAGTATTCTTTGCTGAAATCAATGACACTGGAATCGATTTCCACCAAGGTGGCGCGGGCAACGGATTTGTGTTTCAGCACTTCCTCGAGCATGCCGCCGTCGCCGCCGCCGATGATCAGAATTTCGCGGGCCGATCCGTGCGCCAGCAAGGGAACATGGGCAAGCATCTCGTGATAAATAAATTCATCACGCTCGGTAGTTTGAACAACGCCGTTTAAGGCTAGCACGCGGCCGAATTCCGAATTTTCGAACAAGATTAGGTGTTGGTGTTTGCTTTTCCCTTCATAAAGCAGCTTGTCGATGCGCAGACGCGTGCGCAGTCCGGAGTGCAGGGTTTCCTCAAACCATTCCGCCGTCACAGGCGGCCCCGGTGATGTTCGCCGATTTCGATTCGCGCGGGCTTGAAAGCTTCCTTGAGAACATCGATCGCGCGATGCGGTGTCGTATCGCCACACATGAAAATATCGATCGCCGCATAGTCCCGTTCGGGCCAGCTATGGATGCTGATATGTGATTCCGCTAGCACCGCGACTCCGGAAACACCGCCGTTTTCCGTAAAATGGTGCAAATGTATATGAAGCAAAGTCGCACCCGCGGCCGCGACGCAATCTCGCAAAGTACGTTCAATAAATGATAAATCGTCGAGATGTTTCGCATCCCAAAGATCGATGATCAGATGTAACCCCGCGAAGCGATGACCGTTGCGCTCGAAAAAATAATCGTTAACGGTACCGCCGGTGCCACTGGATTGCGCATCGGTTGTCTGGTCAAGGTCGCTATCCTTTTCATGGCGCGGGGAAATGCCGTCGGACATGGTGTGTTCCAGCATGATATCTCTTTGCGGAAAGGGCGGCTCGATATGGAACCTCCCATAGCGGTTTGCAAGAAATAACTCGCGCTTGGGAGACTGTACAAGTCTTTGAAGGGCAAAATCGCAAATACATGCGCGGTATGAAGATCTAAGATATACTATATCGAATTTGATCTCCTGTTTTGTTGAAAGGAGTGGGCATTATGGCAAAGCTTCGCTTGTTTCGGTTAGTCGGTGCGTTTGGAATTCTGGCGACGCTTCTTCTCCTCCCGGAAGCGGTTAGAGCGGAACCACAGGTGCTTGGTCTTGTTGCAACGCGTGGTGATATGCCGTTGCAGTGTGAGACGGGCACCTGCATTGGCTTTTTGAGTACGTTTTGTTTGGAGGAAGAGCGCAATCCGCCGAGCAGCCGGGCTGCTTATACGCCCGCGCCGAATAGCGAAATCACACTGGTTATTGAAACCGGCGAGGGCCGTGTGCTTCGCCTTCCCGGCGCCGATTATTTGACCTTTCAAACGCGCCTAGACTACACCTCGGTCTTGGCGCGGGTTCCGATGAGCCGGCTAGCTGAATTTTCGCCATCACGGGTCAGTCTTGAAATCGGCGCGCTTGCGTCGCTGATTCCGGTACCCACCCCGGGCGATATGAATTCGCATAGTCCGGAGGAATTGGCTATCGCGACGGGGGCCTATCGGAAGACCGGTCAACACTTCTTTGATAATGGCGGCGCGAAATCCGAAACAGTGTCGATGGTTACGCACCTTATCAATACCCTACCGAAGAAGGGCCGATCGGGCAGGGCTTCGCTGGACCTTGCCTACCGCGGCACATTAAACGACGCTGAAGGTAACGCTGTGCGACCTGGTGCGCGCGAACGCTTTCAAAAGATTATTCGCGGCTGCGAGGCGATACTCGAATCGACGGCCGCGCGCTACAACATGCGGGATTGCCTGGAATACAGACACGAAGTCATGCAGACGGAGACCAATCGAGAATTCTGGAAGGCGCTGGGCGGCGTTTGAGGCCGGCTAATCCGCATACGTGACCCGTTGAATAAGAGCGTATTTGCACAACAGGCGTTGTTAGCGGAAGGCTGGGCGCGCGATGTCTTGATTGACATCGATGACAAGGGCCGCTTCGGTCGCATCACAACTGGTGTAAGCAGAGGCGATGCGTCCGTTGCCGCCGGTCCTGTTTTGCCCGGCATGGCCAATGTACATTCGCATGCCTTTCAGCGCGCTCTTGCTGGATACACGGAGCGGGCGGGACCGAACGAAGATTCATTTTGGACGTGGCGGGAAGCGATGTATCGATTTGTTTCTCGCCTCTCGCCGGATCAGCTTGAAGCGATTTCGCAGCAGCTTTTCATCGAGATGCTAAAGCAAGGCTATACCTCGGTCGGTGAATTTCACTATGTGCATCACGGTTCCGACGGGGTGCCGTACGATGACCCCACGGAGATGTCCGAACGAGTCATTTCCGCCGCCCGTCAGGTCGGCCTCGCGATTACACATTTGCCGGTGCTGTATGGGTTTGGTGGCTTTGCTGGCGCACCGCTAACGGAGACGCAAAAGCGCTTTCACAATAATCCCGATGCGCTCTTGCGGATTGTCGAAACGCTTCGCTATCGCCATCGAGAGGACGCCGGCGTTCGAATTGGTGTTGCACCCCATTCGCTGCGCGCCGTTACGCAGAATACCTTGGAGACAATGATAAGTGATTTGCACAAAATCGATGAGACGGCGCCAATCCATATTCATGTGGCAGAACAGGAAAAGGAAGTCGCTGATTGTCTCGCCTGGAGTGGCAAGCGCCCTGTTGAATGGCTCTTTGAGCATGCCAATCCGGATCGGCGGTGGTGTCTGATACATGCTACTCACACGACAAATGAAGAACTGAAGCGAATGGCGAAAAGTGGCGTGGTCGTGGGCATTTGTCCGACGACGGAAGCCAATCTCGGCGATGGGTTGTTTCCTTTCCGTGCATATTTGGACGTAGGGGGCGCCTTTGCGGTTGGATCGGACAGCCATGTTTCGACGAGCCCGGTTGAGGAATTGCGTTGGCTCGAATATGGCCAAAGGCTGGCCACACAACGCCGCAATATCGCGGCATTGCCGGGGCGACCTTCTGCCGGCGGGAGTTTATGGCAATCCGCTTCGACCGGAGGCGCGCAGGCGCTTGCGCGACCGACCGGTGCTATAGCCGAAGGTTTGCAAGCAGACTTGATTGTCCTCGATGGCAGTCATGCCAACGTCGCCGGACGATGGGATGACGATATTCTGGATGGCTTAATCTTCGCTGGAAACGATCGGCTCGTCCGCGATGTCATGGTTGGCGGAACGTGGTGCATTGCCGATGGCCATCACGCGATGGAGTCTGCGGCGGCCAAGAACTACGGTTGCGCTGTCGCCGCGTTATTGTCCTAGTGGACACGATCTAAATCGTAAATCGAGGGAGAGAATATGATGAAAAGCGAAAACTATAAGGCGGGTGAAAAAGTTCGCCGTGCTGTTTTGGGCGACAAACGCGTGGACGAAACGATGGCGGACCCGGATGACTTTGCCCGTCCTTTGATGGAGATTACGACTGAGTTCGCCTGGGGCCAAATTTGGACGCGACCCGGGATCGATCGGCGCACGCGCAGTTTTATGAATTTGGCCATGCTTTCGGCATTGAACCGGCCGCACGAACTGGCGGTCCATATCCGAGGCGCCTTGAATAACGGCCTCACGCGCGACGAAATTCAGGAAATCTTTTTGCATGTTCTGGCTTATTGCGGGGCGCCCGCGGCGATCGATTCCACACGGATCGCCAAGCAAGTTTTCGCCGAAATCGACGCGGAATAACCAGCCATGACATATGAAACACTTTTATTCGATGTAACGGATGGTCTTGCGAAGATAACGCTGAACCGTCCCGATGCGGCAAACAGCTTGAATGGCGCCATGGCGCATGACTTGATGATGGCCGCGATCCGATGTGATGAGGATCCGGAAATTCGAGCCGTATTGCTGACCGGAACAGGGAAGATGTTCTGTGCCGGCGGCGATTTGAAAACATTTCATGGCTTCGGCGAGGATATTGGCGCTCGGCTGAAGGAGATCACCGTCTATTTGCACGCCGCGACCGCCCGGTTCTCGCGCATGGACCCGCCATTAGTGATCGCCGTGAATGGCATTGCCGCCGGCGCGGGCATGAGTATCGCCGTCTCCGGCGACCTCGTCCTCGCGGCCCGATCCGCGATATTCACCAGCGCCTACACCGCGGCCGGCCTTTCGCCCGACGGCAGCTCGACATATTTCTTGCCGCGATTAATCGGATTACGCAGGACACAGGAATTGATGCTCACCAATCGACGTCTTAGCGCCGAAGAGGCGGCTGAGTGGGGGTTGATTAATAAGGTCGTGGACGACGCGGCCTTGGCCGACGAAGCGGAAACATTGGCCCGTAGCCTGGCGGCGGGTGCTACGCGGGCTTACGGGGCGGTAAAGAAAATGTTGGTTGAAAGCTTCACCAATCCGCTCGAAACGCAAATGGAAATCGAAGCCCGCATGATCTCGGCGAGGGCATCCTCTCCGGATGGACGAGAGGGTATTGACGCCTTCGTCAATAAGCGGACTCCAGATTTCACGGGTAATTAGAGGAAAAGAGACATGATCCCAGCGCGGGAACACCCCAAGAAAACCGTTCGGGTTCTGGACCGAACCATAGCCTATGTCGATATGGGGGAGGGCGACCCAATTGTCTTCCTGCATGGCAACCCGACTTCCTCATATCTATGGCGGAATATCATGCCGCATCTTGCGACATCGGGACGCTGCGTCGCGCCGGACCTCATCGGCATGGGAGAGTCGGATAAGCTTCCTGATAGCGGTCCCGAACGTTATCGATTTGTGGAACATCGACGGTATTTGGATGCATTTCTCGAAACCATGGGGTTTTCGCGTTCGGTTACGCTGGTTATTCACGATTGGGGTTCTGCTCTCGGCTTTGATTGGGCGCGGCGGAATCCGGACGCAGTTCGTGGAATTGCCTATATGGAGGCGATTGTGCGGCCCTTAATGTGGGATGAATGGAATCCGGATGCGCGAGCGGTATTCGAGGGATTCCGGTCGCCCGCGGGAGAGGAAATGATCTTAGAGAAGAATATTTTCGTGGAACGGGTCCTACCGGGCTCCGTCTTGCGCAAAATGAGCGATGCGGAAATGGCCGTCTATCGAAAGCCTTTTGCGGGTCCCGGCGAGGGACGGCGTCCTACGCTAACCTGGCCGCGAGAAATCCCGATCGACGGGAAACCCCGTGAAGTGGTTGAAATTGTCCAGGAATATGCGAACTGGATGGCTGAAAACGATTTACCCAAACTCTTTGTGAATGCCGATCCTGGCGCCATATTGATTGGTGCCCAAAGGGCGTTCTGTCGCGGTTGGAAAAACCAACAGGAAGTTACCGTGTCTGGAGTCCACTTTATTCAAGAGGACTCACCGGACCAAATTGGTTCCGCTATTGCCGAGTGGTATCAAACGCTTATATGATATTCTCATCGTTGCGATTGGGCTGAAAAGATGCCCTATATCTGGTGTGGCCTGGATGCACCCGTATCGTGTACAATAGCGTGCTTTAACCGGCAGCGAGAAAGACCGGAATGACAATAAGAAATGCTAAATTTGGCATCGGCCAGATCGTTCGGCACCGAGTACACCCCTTTCGTGGCGTTATATTCGATGTAGATCCGGTTTTTGCCAACACCGAGGAATGGTGGGAATCGATCCCGGAGAACGTTCGGCCCGTGAAGGAACAGCCTTATTATCATTTGCTGGCTGAAAACGCGGAAACGACATATATCGCCTATGTTTCCGAACAAAACCTTTTATGTGACGACTCGAATGAGCCGGTATCGCACCCCCAGGTGAGTGAAATGTTTTCCGGAATTGAAAACGGATATTACGTCACGCGCCACGATAATACGCACTGAATACCTGCCGTTTTGATCCTGAAACGCGCGCCTGAAATTCGTTAATTATCCTCAGAGATTTTGAAAACGCACCCATATGGGTGACGTATTTATGAGCTTGCGCCGCTCTACTTGTCGCGATGGTTAAGAAAATTAACCGTCTTGTCGGATTTGAGCGCTAGGGGTAGTTCACATGGTCATCGCAGGAAAATTTTTCAGTTCCTTTCTGGGGCCCAAGAATATTTTTAATCGGGTTGCTGGCCTCTTTGCGCTGATATTCTGCGCGCCGTTACTGGTTTCGATCGGGGTTGCGATAAAGTTGTGCACGAATGGTCCGGTTCTTTTGTTTGAAACGCGATACACGAGTGAAAGAGTCGCCTATCAATCTTGGCGATTTGGCGGTCCGAATAGCTCGCATTCATCATTGTTTTGCGCCTTTCTATCCGAGTCCCGTTTGGAATTGCTGCCGCAACTGGTGAATGTTCTGCGTGGCGACCTATCGATCACGACCGTGTTGCAATAATTCGTAAAAATTAATCTCGCCCCGTTTGGGTTTCCGAAATTTCCTTTAAAAAGACCTAACCTATAACCAGGCGGGTTTGCGTCGTAACGCAGCCATTTTCTGATACCGCGTGGAGTTGGTACATCGGGGTTTCGGCGAGCCGGGCGACGTCGACGCCTTCGCGAACATCGCGGGCGACACTTGCCATCGTCGATGCCTCCGTGCCGGCCCAGGCCCGCTGTGAAGAGCGGTGACAATGGCCGCACACCAGACGCCGTACCTGGGGATGACGCATTATGAGATCCGCTAGCGCATCCCGGTCCGCCAAGTTCCGATATCCGTCTATATAGCGTGGCCCTACGTCGAAAGGGGGATGATGCATGAACAAAATCGTTGGACGGTTCGGTGCGGCACTTAACGTTTCGTCGAGCCATACCAGCCGCTCGGCGCAGAAAACACCCTTTCGCTGTCCCGGATCGATTGTATCGAGAGCAACAAGGCGAACGGGAAAATCATCCACAACAAAATGCAGGAAAGGAAGCTCGCCGCAGGTTTCCTTTAAAGCAGCTTTAAAGTTGCCGTGATGGTCGCGGTTGCCTGGTGTCAGGAACACGGGCGGCCGCAATGGCGTCAGCAATTCCGTGAGATGGCGATAGTCAGAGGCGGCGCCGGTTTGCACGGTGTCACCGGAATGGATCACGAGATCCGGTAGCGGGTCCAAGCCATTGATATCGTCGATACAGCGGCGCAGATCCTCGGCTCTCGGCGCCGCTTCTGGAAGGTCCGATGACTTAGCTAAAATATGTGTGTCGGATATTTGTGCGATTAGCATGGCGACAACCTAGCAGATGGAGCCGGCGCGCTGAAAAGAGCGGAGAAAGGCCTTTCAGTCATAACTTCAAGCGGGCCCAAGAAATTACCGAAAAAGAAGAGGGCGTCCCTTGAGACGCCCTCTTTGGATTC
>JAJFJC010000050.1 GCA_021774385.1 Alphaproteobacteria bacterium | reverse complement strand
ACCTTATGGGCCATAAAACCCTACGGCCGAAATACGGTAAAGGGCCGTCCTTGGTACAAATGCGTGACTGGCTGTTAAAGACGGCTCTCAAGCCACAGAATTAAGGAAAAGCGTCGACAAAGCAGCATGAATAGGCTCATGGCCTCCTACGATGTCAACGTACGGGAATTATGCGCAACGGGCTGTTTTCTCCGGTTTATTAAGTATGAAGTCTCGCCAACCTGTCCGACGTTCCGGGTAATTTCTTGCGACCTATTGCAAGTTTGTTGCAAGTCATAATTTGAGGCCGAAGACCATCACCTTTAACCCGATACGCCTTAGAGACCCGAAGCTTAAGAGCGTCTTCGAGCGTATAATTAACGCCGGTAAGGCCGCCGTTGTCGTCACGCATTTTGATCATTTTGCGGAGATCTCCGACGAAGCGCGAGCACGGATTCGAGAGTTACGTGAAATTGGCGTCCAATTTCTGAACCAGGGAGTGCTTTTAAAAGGCGTGAACGATGACGAGCCAACCCTGATCCGCACCTTCGCCAATTTGCACGCCATTGGGCTGCGTCCCTATTATCTGTTCCAAACCCGCCCTGTTCTCGGAGCCTCCCGGTTTCAAGTACCGCTACGCGAGGGCGTAACTCTCGTCCGCGCCGCACAGCACAATCTCTCTGGTATTCAGAAGACATTTCGCTATGTCATGTCCCACGTTACGGGGAAAATTGAAATCCTCGGCTTCGACGCCAAGACAGACCGGCTGATCTTGCGCTATCATCAAGCAAAAGATCCAAACATGGTTGGGTTAGTATTCTCCAAAAACTGTGCCGCCGATGCGAGATGGTTGGACGAACTGACCGCGGTGATGTAACGCCCATGTTTCTTCGGCTCTATCCGCACGGGAATTTGTCGCTGCACGTGAGACCTTGTGCGTGCATGACCGGGCCTTAGTACGATGCGGCAGCGCGCGGCAATGAGTCGAATGCCGAGGCATTCGGGCAAAATTCTCGATAGGCGTTGACCTGTCCAAGGGTATCGAACCAGCGCTGGCACGTAGGGACATTCGTACAGCTATCACAGCGTTTTGCCATCGTCGCGACCTTGGATTCGAACTCGTCATGCTCAAGTCGAGACATATCATAACCAAGCCGATCCAACATCGACCACATCAATGGTACCAGTACAGTGGTATCCACGCATACTGCGTCGAACGGCAATTCGCCACGCAGTATATTGAACAATCGAGGTAACAAATAAAGACGCGATTCCCGTAGAAATGTACCTAAAGCCCAAACAGGCATGACATCGCCGGACGGTGCCTCTTGGACCTCATGATTGATAGCGTCCGTGCGGAATTCCCACGTTGCGATAGTATGTCCATAAACGTCGCGCCGGTTTCGTTTCAAAAGCACCGGACCTCTGGATTCGCATTTGATTAGAACCGCGACAGCCAGCAAGACAGGCGCAAAATAGATTAAGCAAAGAGCAGCCAAGATGCGGCTACTCGGTGTCATGGCGCGCGCTGATAAATTCTTAATTTTATTCCAAGCCGCCATGGAATCCCCTCGAATTGCGTATTGCACACTTACTCGTGACGGCATTAAACGCCGCACGTGAAAAACACCGGACTTAATCCATCTCGCCCTCGGAAACGTTAACGGTAGCAACACCAGCAAGAATTGATATAGGTCAAAATCGGATCAAACACCGGCAGTGATTAACAGGAGAATTTCAAAATTTGACGAACTTCCTTAGCGTTCGTGGCTCCATTCGCCGAAACAACACTAGAGCAGAGCGCCTTTAATTGGACGCAATTAACGCGTCCTATTAACGGCGTAAATCTGCTCTACCTTTTTGAAATTAGAGCAAGTTCACGTGTAAATCGGATCACCAAAGATGATTCCGATTTATCACGTTTTGCTCTAGCCATCGAATTCTCCCATAGACCAGGATCGTGCGTCGTCCGGCAACGCCTTATTACAGCCGACGACTCACGATCTAATTTCAGGGAACGAAGAGTGTGTGGGCCAAACCGAAATTATTGAAGCATGAAACTCGTTTGGCCGCCGTAAACTATTTTACTGAGGCACGATCCAAGCGTTAAATCACGGGTAGACGCAACGTGAATCGGGAGCCCCCGCCAGAAGGCGCCTCATAGACGACTGTACCGTGATAGGTTTCCGCAAACCGTTTGACGATCGACAGCCCGAGGCCAGCGCCTGGAAGGTTCTTGTCGCCGCCGCGCCAGAAACGATCGAAAAGTTTACCCTGCAGCGGCACAGGCACGCCCGGCCCGTCGTCCTCGACAGACAGGGAACCGTCCCTGCCAACCATGACCGTGATCTTGGTTCCCTTTGGCGTGTGCAGTACGGCATTCTTTATAAGGTTTTGCAACGCTCGGGCATAGGCCTTGGAAGGACAGTAAACCGTGACCGCATCCGACCTTTCAACCAACGCAATACTCTTGCCCTGTTGTACTACCAGAGGCGCCATCGTGGCGACAACGTTTTCCGCGACCTCTTGGATATTGACGCGTTCCCCCTCACCTGCATCGTTCGCATCCATCTCCTCCAAGGTTAAAAGCTGTTCGATGATCTCAACCATCGGGGAAACGTCAACAGCAAGGTCTTTGGCCATTGTTCTGTCCGGTAGCGTGTCGAGATGCGCGCGGAGTACCGCCAGCGGTGTCAAAAGTTCGTGGGCCGCGTCGGCGGCGAATTGCCGTTGCGCCAGAAGGGCGTGTTCGAGACGCTGCAAGGCCTCGTTCACTGCTGAAACGAGAGGCATGACTTCCTCCGGCATGCCATTGATGGGAAGGCGCCGGCCCGGCATGCTGGGGTCAATCCGTTCAGCTTCCATAGAGGCACGCTGCAACGGTTTCATCGCGCGCGGCATCACGACGAGCACTAGGACGGCGTAAAGAAGGCACGACACGACCAAGAGCACACCGATCATGCCGAAAATGATTGTGTTCAGCAGTTCTCCAAGCTTTGTGACATCGGTGTAAATCTCAAATACGGCAATCGGGTCACTCCCTTCCTTGCGGATTGGCACGTAAGTCTCAATGAGGTCGCGCCCAAATACTTCTCCGGAAAAAGCGCTAAAGTGGTCTTTTGTTGAGAATTTACTGAGTGACCGGCCGTCGCGTAATGTGACGTGTGAGGCATGCTCGTGTTTGGTGACCTCGCCAATCTGCGTCATTTCTGAGGAATAGATAGTCCGCCCATTGGAATCGTAAATTTTCGCGCGTAACACGTTCAGGTTGGCCACAAGGCGGCGCAACATGCGGTCAATGCGCGCGATTTCCTCGCTTGATTTGAGCGTCTCGACATCCTGTGTCGCGGCTCGCATCAGAAAACCGGCATGGCGATTGAGCATTACGTTGGCAAGTGAACGGGCCAACAGCACGTTATGGTCTTCGATGGCGATCAGGAAATCGTGGACAAGGGTGCGCTGCAAGATTGCGCCGGCGACAATCGTGGACAGCACCACGGCTGCGGCACTCGTTATTGCGAAGTAGCGATAGATCTTGAATGGTTTCATCGCGAATAATTCCCTATAGGCAGGCGCTACTTGGAATGACCGTTGCTCTCCGCCAGCCTGCTTCCACGTGACACTACTTCATTCCAGCAAAAGCTCGCCGCATATAGGCTATAATCGCGGCGCTTTGGTCCGCCGATAAAATGCCCCAGAATGCCGGCATCGAAGATTTCGGGCGACCCTGCGAGATTAGTTGCGCCAAGGCCGCATCATCATAGCGGTTGAGAAGGGCGGGATCATTAAAGTCCGCTGGCGACGGCCTGAGAAAGCGTCCCACCCAATGTTGCCCGGAGCCGTCGCGCGCATGGCATTGAACGCAAGCTCGCTGATAGAACACCTCCCCCAATTGTTGCTGCGGAGTCAAGTTGTCTATCCGTGGCGCTACCGTGTTGTCCGCATACTCGTCGACATCATGATGGTCCTCGCCGTGCTGGACGGTATGGTTCATACCAACAACAACGGTGCCATTGTCCACGCTAGTGGCAGGTTGCCCGAGGCGTGACAGCGAGAGGCTCGGAAACGCCGACGTCATACGACCTTCGTGACAAATGACGCAACCTTGGCGGAAGATTGCCAATCCCTGTCGCTGAATGCCGGTCATATCGTCGTCCGCGATGTCGACCGACAGTTCACCGCCTACGAAGGGGATGGCCGGAGCGTTACGTGTTTCGTGATCTGGCCAGCCGTTCGCCGCGGTGTGGTAGCGGGTATTCTTGGAGCCGCAGCGAACAAATTCCATCTCCACGAACCGCGCAACAGTGCGAATGTCTTCCTCAACCAACACATCCCTGAAACTTTTCATTGCCGTACCGGTCCTGCCCAGCCGTACGCTCGCAGCGATGGCCGCGGCCGTCAGCTCAACGGCCGTGGTGAAGTCGCGCGGTTTTGGTACGAGATATCGAGCGGCTGCTGTCGCCGCGTTTCCGCTGTAGCCATGACAAAAATAGCAGCGGGCGTTGTAGATGCGCCGGCCAAGTTCATGTACATCCCGTGTCCGGCTGTCGATGGCACCGTCAATGCAGTTTAGTGTTTTTTTTTGCCGTCGGCCGCGTTTGGGCGAGTCCAAGTCGGCTTTCGCGCCGGTGTTTTCCGCGACCTGGTCTGAGGCGGATGAATGAAGGCCTGGAAAACATACTCCGCGACATCGGCTATTTGCTGCGGCGTCAGCACTTTGGACCAGGCGGGCATCTGGGTTTTATTCACACCTTTGGAGATAGCGGTATGCAGGTGCGGCCGGTTAAAAGCAGCCCGCACATGAGCTGACGTAAAGTCCGCCGGCTTCTTCCTCATGAAATAGGCGCGCCGGCCATGCCCATTACCATTGCCGCCATGACAATCCGCGCAATTTATTTCATACAGTGCGTGGCCTGCGGACCTGTCGCCGATTAGTCCGGCTAGAAACGGTTTGTCGCGTTCCGTCGAAATTTTACGGTGACGGTCGTTTCCATGGGCGATACTGGGACGGTGCGGAGTGCCGGCGATGGGTCGACTATGTCCGCGCTTTGCCGTACTGGGTCCAATGAAGTTAGCGCGGATATAGTCGACAACCGCAGCAATTTCCACGCGTGACAACTGTGTGGTGAACGGCATCATGGCGCTTCGGGTGACACCGAAAGTCACCGCATCTATCATGCTTTCGCGTGACATTTTGCGAGCGGGCCCCGCGGTGAAATCAGCCGGTGACGGATTGAGGCTATCCCGAGCCCAAGAGGCCGCGTTGCCTCGCTCGCCATGGCAGACGCTGCAGGTGCGGGCGTAGATACTGCGCCCTGCGCTGGCATCCGCCACCGGTGCTGGCAACATCAAAGATTCGCGAATAAAATCAACAACGGCCCCAAGTTGGTTGGCATCAAGAGCCTCGCCCCAGACCGTGGAGACGGCGTTATCGTGCCCCGATTGTGTTTGCGCGACCATGTCATTGCGGGTCAGGCGAGCAACCGCTTCCGGGGAGGTAAAATCGCTCGCGCCCTTTCCGCCGGAGCCCCGTTCGCCATGACAAGCCCCACAGTACTTCAGATAGTGCTGCCTGCTCTCGAGCTGGCGGGCACCGCGCAGCAGACGAGTGCGCTGTTTCTCGCCATGGACTACAGGAAGGGCTTCGCCGTCCCGCACGGCGGCCATCGGAGACCCGACGTGAGAATCGTTGTTGGCCGCATGTCCGGGAGCCGTCGGCAGCGCCAATAGTAGAAAGAAAACTACTGAAAAAATCTTATGCAAATTGGACATTCCGCGTCTCTGGTTCAATCGCGATCGGGTTCTCATTCTTAACCCGGCGCTTCGCCGCATAGCCGTTTCCTGCACCGCCGCCGGGCATCAATCCTCCGTTCTTTCTCTGAACCAGAAAATTACCTCACGCGTCCAAACGCAAGGATTTTATTTTGGGCAGCCCGCTAAAGCGTGTGACACTCTTGGCAGAGACTGCCTCTGCTCTTGGCGATCCGGCCGTGCTCGCGGCTATAGGGGAGATGACAGGACGTGCAACTGACGACACCGCGAGGCAGCAGAATTTCTTCGGACAAAAATAGCCTAGGGCGGTAACCACCAAAGCGTTCCGCCTTTTCATAGGAACGGCCAATGGGATGATTGGATGCGTCGACAAATCCCACATTGGAGATCCCACCTGCGAAAAGCTGGCCGGCTCCATCTTTCTCATCGTGGCACATCAGACAGCGCCGCGAATAGGGATCAAGATTCAACCAACGGGATGGCCCGGCATCGAGATGGGCGAATCCGATCAGCGAGCCGCCGCCATCGGACATGGCAGAAAAGAATTCATCGGTATGGCAGCTCATACAGAAAGACGGGCCCGCCACCTTACCACGCAGTGAAAGACCACCATCGTCATGCAGACGATGGCACGTGGAGCAAGTCATCATCCCATTGGAGGCAAGCGGGAACTCCGGCGGAAGAGACCGCGCCGGTGGGAATCCGATCGGGTGACTAGCTTCAACCGACCGCGTGTGGCAACGACCGCATATCGAGCGCTGATCGGCAAACGGTGTAATCGCCCCCGAAGTATCCGCCGAAGTACTGTTTACATGGCATCCCGAACAATTCAATTGGGCGTGACCGCTTGAGGTTTTTACGTCTCCCCTTACGAGGGCCAAAGTCTCGGGGCTCATGAGAAACACCGCCAGAAGCAACGGCAGGAGGAGGAGAAGCGTGCGCCTAACATGGATCGACCCATGTTTGCGACTTAAAAGGCGACCGAAGCCCTTTCGACTCTTGTGACGCATTGGCACGGACGCGGTCTCCTACGCCACACAGGAAATTCAACTCGTGTGGAATAGGCGCCCAATGTCGTTAAAATTGCGTTAAATTTAAGTAGCTTGTTGAAATTTCGCGGTATTTTCCGTGCCATTGATTAAACTTTGATTTGCGGTCAAGAACTCCGCAAATCAGGGTTAGAAACGGCTGAGTATTATCTTTCGTTCGAAGTACTTTGCACTTGCGATTTGACATGGGTCATTTGCCATTGCCATCTTATTTGTTTCCTTAGGCTTGGTTGTATCGCCCTCAAGGCATAGACAATGCGTGGCGAAAATATATGTTGGAACATCGATCCAGATTGGATTACGACGGCACTATTCACGTGCTCGCAACGTTAGTGTCGAATTGTTATCGGCGTCGGTGGCTTAGTACGTGGCTAGGAGCCGTCGCCATGATCCTCTCCGCATGCGCGGCCGCACCGCCCGCAAAAAAAGACCAGATACTTGTATTTCCGCAGCCACCGGAGCAACCGCGATATTACTTCGAACGCACCCTTTACGGCAGCAATGATGTTATCGAGGAAACGGGGACGGATCGTCTGCGCCGTTTTGCTACCGGGGAAACAGAGCGGGGTCGTGG
Source organism: Alphaproteobacteria bacterium (assembly GCA_021774385.1). Taxonomy (GTDB): domain Bacteria; phylum Pseudomonadota; class Alphaproteobacteria; order UBA8366. The sequence goes on along the minus strand of JAJFJC010000050.1, from coordinate 10,262 downwards.
CTTCACGAAGCCCTTTGATGTCGTCGCCCACGAAGGCCGCATTTTCATCAGCGATACGGTTTCACGCCACATTGCCGTATTGGATTTCCCACGCAAACGATATTACCGGATCGGCCGTGAAGGTATCGGCCGATTAGCAAAGCCGCTGGGGATCGCGGTAGATAATTCGGGGCAATTCTATGTTGTGGATGGCACGGCAAAAAGAGTCCAGATCTACGATCTAGAGGGCAATTTTAGGAAAACCATCGGCGAGAAAGGTCAAATGGAACGACCATCCGGTCTGGCGGTGTCGCCAGATGGTAGCCGCATTTATGTTGTCGACAACGGCGGTGTCCGCACCAAAAAACACGCCGTACATATTTTTGACCAGAGCGGTACGTTAATTCGCACTATCGGTAGCCGTGGGTCGGAAAATGCTCAATTTAACCTGCCGCTGATGGCCGCGGTTGGACCCGGAGGCGCGCTGCATGTTGTCGATACGGGAAATTTTCGAATACAAAAATTCACTCGCGATGGCAAATTTCTCAAGAGCTTCGGTAAAGCGGGACGCTTTCCGGGGCAGTTTTCGCACCCCAAGGGAATTGCGGTGGACGGGGAAGGTAAGATATTCGTCGTCGACACGGGATTTGCGAATTTTCAGATATTTAATGCTGATGGCCGCCTTTTAATTTTTATCGGCGAACGTAGCGAACAGAGCGGCGGACCCGCCAAATACCTTTTACCCGCTGGCATCTCCGTGGACGTGGATGGCCGGATTTATGTCGTCGATCAATTCTATCGCAAGATCGATGTCTACCGGCCAGCGACGACGCCGGCTGTCTCACCAATTGGGCAAGCGGTAATAGCACCAAACTCCTGACAGTCCATTCAATAAACCAGATAGGGATTAATCGAAATCACCTTTGGCGATCCGGCATTCCTATGATTTCGATTAACTAAAAATAGTTATGATTCGGTCTTGTCGGCAACTAGAAGGATTATTTATTTTTTCCCTTAATGGAGGAATTAAATAACAAATTTAATCAATAACGATAAATTTAAATTTCGATAAATAAATATAAATTGCGTTTCTTGACCCAGATCAATGAACGTTTGGTAATAAACCTTAACATAACATTAACGAAAAAGGTTATTATGATACGGAGGTTGATATGGTGAATTTGAAAAAAACAGCCGCGTTGTTCATTGCAATTGCCGCGCTAGGGCTTTCCAAACAAGCATCAGCGCAGCTTGCCGAGTCCATAGCCAATTCACCTCACAATCTGGCGGCTTTGACAACGGCAACCGATCAGGTTTGCGTGTTCTGCCACACGCCACACGGCGCGCGCGCAGCTGCCGATATCGAGGCGCCCTTGTGGAATAAGCCGGATGGGACAGGCGCAGCGTTCACGCTTTACGATAGCTCTACACTCGACGGCACAATTCTCGCTGTTGGTTCCGTGTCCGCGGCCTGCCTGACCTGCCATGACGGCACACAGGCCATGGACACCGTGATCAACGCCCCTGGGTCTGGCGACAACCCCGGCGAAATCGACGCTACGGCAATCAGCACGCTTTCCGGTATCGCGAACCTGGGCCGTGACCTGAGCAATGATCACCCAATCGGTGCCCCGTACGGCGGAGGTTTCACGACCGGAACGGCAACCCAGGATCCCGACTTCAAAACGGTCGCATCGGCGACCATCAATGGCGCCACCCGCTTTTGGGTCGATACAGAAGCGACCGGGAACGGCACGCGTGAGAAGACCGACATGATTTTGTACAATCGTGCCGGACAGACCGACGCCTATGTGGAGTGCGGCAGTTGTCATGATCCGCACGTTGGGGAAACCGCCGACACGGGCGGCAATGCGTCCGGTTCGGCGATCAGTTTCATGCGTGTCGCGAATGCAGGGAGTGCGGTTTGCCTCGCCTGCCACACCAAATAGTGAGAGCAGTTTCACCGCAACGACGACTGCGGTGGCCGCGAGAGCTGAAAGTACCGCCGCAATATGGTCGAAGTTCACACAGGCCGGCGAAAATGGAAAGAGCGAGTTGCAGTAAGCCCTACTGCAACTCGTTTCTTTTCTTTCAGGACTTCGTGCGGCGCTACGGGCGAAAGCCTGCAAGGCCACGGCAAGGAACAGCATGCGACGGACAGATTGCCAAAAAGGAGAATCCCGTGGTTAATGCTTCTTATAATGGTCTTAATACTTGCCGCCATTACCAACGACGCCGACGCGCAAACGGACAGCATCGACGCCACCAAACACGATTTAACCGGTGGTGGCGTCGATGAGATTTGCGTGTTTTGCCATACGCCGCATGCTTCCAACGCGGCTATCGAGACGCCGCTCTGGAACCGTTTGTCATCGACGACGGCTTACCAAGTGTACGATAGCAATACCATTGATGGTGACATTCTCGCCGTCGGCTCGGTCTCCGCGGCCTGCCTCACCTGTCATGACGGCACGCAATCAACGGATGTCGTCCTCAATGCACCGGGTACGGGAGGTGCCGCTGCTGGCGGTACGCCGTTGCGAGGGGGCGACCGCTTTCTCGACGATCCGGACAAACCCTTTTTCCTTGGCACTGACTTGACTAACGACCATCCGATCGGCGTGCAGTATGGCGGCTTTGGTTCCCCACCCATTGACCCTGACTTCCGAACCAGCGGCAATGGCCTACAGACGGCGTTCATAAACGGGCAGCCCCGTTGGTGGTTGGATACAGAGCCCATTCCCGATGGTCAGCGGCAAAAGACGGATTTGATTCTATACACTCGTGTCAACAGCGCCGGCAGCGGGGTGCCTGAGCCATTTGTCGAGTGCGGCACCTGTCATGATCCTCACAGCGATGCCAATGAATTGTTCCTTCGAAAGCTGAACCAAAACAGCGCGGTCTGCACTGTTTGCCACACGAAGTAGTCAGGGAGGAATTGATCTTGAGACATCAAATACATTTCTCGAAGTGCCATCGGATTCTTCAAGCTCATATAATTTACGGACTACTTTCAACCGTATTCACCAGACGGTTGGTGCGGTTCGCGGTTGTTATGTTGGTATGTAATTTGGTGGCTGGCATCGGAAATTTTTCCGTAGCGCTAGCGGAGCCACTAAAATTCGAGCGTGTGTCGCCTCCGGAAATCCCGAAGGTCGTGGCTCTGGTCAACGGTGAAGAGATCGATCGCGAGGAATTCGAGGCCTTCTTTGCTAACTATCTCCGCAAGAAACTCTATCACGGCGGCTCGCCCGAACGGGTGCATCAACTGCGGCTTGATGCCATTAAGTCCATGGTGCAACGCCGGTTGGTTTTGGCCGAAGCAGATCATCTCGGGATTATCGGCTCCGAAACGGACGTCGACGCGCAAATCGAAATGCTGAGAAAGCGGTATGGCAAATCGCCACAATGGCACGCTATGGAAGCGAGGCTGCCATTCATTCGCGAGCAATTGCTAGACTCCTCACGTGTCAGTGCGTTGGAAAAAGAAAAACGCATTGTCGGCCCACCGGACAGAGATCAGCTACTCGGTTTCTATCGGGACAACATCAAGCTTTTTACCGTTCCTCGCCGGCAGCATTTGGCGGTCATTCTTATCGCAGTCCATCCTGGCGCACCCAAGGAAGACTTGCAGACGGCCGAACAGCTTGCCCGGGATCTGTTCGCACAGTTGGGTAATGGCGACGAATTTGCGACGCTGGCGAAACGACACTCTAAACATGCCAGCGCGGAGAAAGGAGGCGATATTGGAGTCGTGCACGAAGGCGAGTTAGCAAAGGACGTACAAGCCGCTATTGATGCTCTTCAGACCCACATGGTGACAGAGCCAATCAGAGTGCTGGAAGGCTATGCGCTCTTCCATCTTCAGCGGCGGCTACCGAGCAAGGTCAGAGCATTTTCCGATGTGCGGGAACGCGCTCTTGCTATCTATCGCCGAAACACCGGTGAGGAGCAATGGCAGAACTTTCTGGAAGCCTTACAGGCCAGGGCCAACGTGACGATTAATTTGGCCAAGCATTTTTCCAAAGCCGTTGAAAAAGTTCCTTTACAGTGATCGGCCGCAAAATAAGTCGGTGTCCCATTCTCTGTGCCTCCGGTCGAAGGCCTTGTTTGCTCTCTGCCTTTTGTGCGTGGCGTGCGAGTCCACGGAGGACCTGGTGGTTGCTCCCGTGACAACGTCGGGCTTTGTTGGCAATACAGTTCGTTCGCGGCAGTTCGCTGAAGATCCCCGGACCGTCACGGAGCGTCTCGAGCTCACCGTAAATGCGGCGACTTACATTTGGCAGCCATGGTTTATTACGGTTTTGGGTGAAGGCGATCTTGCTTTTGAAATTGAATCCGGCAGCGTCAGTTCCGACGGTAATTCGCTGCTGGCCGCTGGTGGTGTCGACTTCGGCATTCTTCCCGTCAGCAATTTTCCCGCGACACTGAGCCTGCAACATACAGACACGCGTGCCAGCGGCGAATTCGTGACCTTCAATTCAGTTTCAGACCGGGTATCGGTGCAGACGCGGCAACATTATTCCTCGGACCTGCAAACGACCGCGGGGGTGAGCTATCAGCGGACGACCGAGGCGAATTTCGGTGTGGAAGAGCGCAACCGCCTCGAACTCGGGGTAAATAAAACGTTCGATACGGACAGATTGGCGCTCAGTGTTTCCTTGCAAAGCGATGACTTCGCTTCCGAGCGCGATGAAGACGAAACATCGCAAACAGCCGTCGGCACATTAACATACGACGCCGTACCGCTGGAAAAGGTGTTCACGCAGAGCAATTCCTCTGTTGTACGAGAGCATATCGACGCAAAGAACGAGGCCTTTGACAGGTTGTCCCTGCAAGGCTTTAGCACGGCGCAATGGCGTCCCGAGGAGTACACCTTCACCGTCAATGGGGCGCTACGCACTTTCACCGAGACGATCGAATTTTCTCGAATTGGCAGCGGCCTCTCGAATCTTAGAACGGAGGAACAGTTGTTCAGTGGGACCTTGGGATTGAACTACCCCATTCTCCCGCGCCTAACGGCTAATGTCGCCACAACCGGACAGTTTCAGGCTCAAGAGCGCGATGCCGGCGCGATCTCCGGCGAAGCAAACGGTGGCTCATTCGATCGTTCATCCGCGAGCCTACTTGGCAACCTCAACTATGTCTCTGAACCAAGCCCGTTTGGTGGGTTTGAGTGGCTATGGCGTACCAATGGAAACTTAAACCAAACATTCAGCTCCGATACTGGTTTCAGTGATTCGGAGAGCGTTGCGGCCGGCCATGGTTTGAGCCGCAACGTCACGCTTGGTTTCCTTGACCCGATCCGGGTTAGCTTCGATCAGGACGGCACTTTCGCGCACTCCTCAGCCGATGGCTTTGTTCCGTCACTATTTCACGGCGCCAACTTCTCGCACAACAAAGCGGTAGATGGCATCGTCACATTTGTCCGCCTTTCCCTAAATGACCGGCGCGAGCTCGCTGGGGAGCAGCAGCAAGAATTGCAACAAGTGCAATTCCAACTCAACCGCGAGAGCCGAGTCGATTTGACCAGCAGTTGGACTGCGGGACTGTCAGCACAGATAACGCGCCAAAAGTCGTCCGAGGACACGGATATATCGGCGTCCGCTAACGGGACTGTCGGCTATCGCAATGGCGAAGTGTTCGGTGTAGAAAACCTGTTCTTCACATCAGATCTGTCGATCAGCGCATTCGGCCTGGAAGAGGTGCTGCGTCGCAATGAAGAAGATGGTTTGCGCCGCTCCGACAGATTTAGCGGCGATTTTCGCAATCGCATCGGCTATCGCATCGGCCGGCTGGTCGCAAGTTTGGAGGGGACAGCCTTCTTAACCCAGGGAGCGTTGGGAAACCTCTTGTTGTTTCGAGTGCGTCGGGAATTTGGCGATGTGCTGCGATGAAGTTGATTGAGTGGTGAAACATTACGTTGTGATCACAGCCCAGGATCATGGGGAACAAACGAATGCACGATTTCCAAGGTATGGCGACAGCGCGCGATTTGGTCAAAAGGCTGGATTGTAAATGGCTAGCGCGAAGCAGCATCCGCCTTGCCGCGATCTTAACGCTTGTCGTCATGGTAACGCTCTTATCGGAGCAAGGAGCGCATGGCGAGTACGGTGATGTTGTTCTCAACAATTATTCCGACAAGGCGGGTATGCGGCCAGTCGTCTTTCCGCACTGGTTTCACCGTATCCGCTTTCGTTGCAACGTCTGTCACACCGAACTTGGCTTCGAATTCAAAGCCGGTGGAAACGATATCAATATGCTGAAGATCTTTGACGGTGAATATTGCGGCGCTTGCCACAATGGCAAAGTCGCCTGGGGAGTCGAAAATTGTATCCTTTGTCACTCCGGCAAAAACGGCAGCAGGACAAGAGTGCACAACAGCACAGTGGACCGTCTAATTGCGCCGCCGAGCAGCCTTCCCACGACGGGAGCACGGAAATGAGTCCGTCGATGCTAAATCGAATTGAGCGTCTCCGTATACCCGCCAGACCGCTGCTGCTAATTTCGATCGTTGCCGCCGGCCTTTCGCTCATCGCCGTGGCGCATGGGGAGAGCTCCAGCGCAACAGGAAATTCTAAGCAATCCACGGTTCAGCAAAAGATAACGAAGGAAAAACAGCCAAAACAAAAGAGGCGGCCGAGTGCCGCAAACAGTTTTAACAGATTGTTGAAGAAGCCCCTCGCGCCCTCCAATGCGCCACCATCGGAAGACGGCATTCATGATCCCGCCAACGCCGGCACTCACCATCTGCAGTGGCCGTCGGAAGCCTTTCAAGATCTGCCGAAGTCTGGCGACGGCAACAAGGTTGACTGGGTGAAAAGCCTTCATGAGGGTCTGATTACGCCTTTTGTCAGTCTCGAAGAACCGGAAACGGAGCCGTTCATCATGGATTTGGTGATCGTGCGTGAGGTAAAGGGCAGCATGCCGGATGTCGTTTATCCTCATAAAGAGCATACCGAATGGCTTGATTGCACGAACTGCCACGATGAGATCTTTACGCCAGAAAAAGGCAAGAACCAAATCAGCATGGCCGCCATTCTACTTGGTCGAAAATGCGGTATTTGCCACGGCAAGGTCGCGTTCCCGGTCTCCGATTGCCGGCGTTGCCATTCGAAACCAAAGACCGACGAACAATTGCGCGCGCTTGCGAAAAAATCGGCCTGGCAAGGGCTGACCGCGGGAAAAGCAAAACAATGAAAAAACGATACATATCGGCACGACATGCGGCTTCGATGATCGCGTTTAATTTTTTTCGGAATGTGACTTTTGCGCTGTACTTCGTTCTGCTTGGCGCGTCACTGGTTTCACTGGCTATAGCGACTGCGGCAGCTCAGCAGGAAAAGCGCGTTCCCGTCGAACAGTCCACGACGGGGCAAAAGGCAAAATTCGTTGCCCAACTGGTCGAAAAATCAGTGGCGTCACGAACCATCGAAGCGCAAGGCGACGATGCCGCTAAAGCCGCATTGAACAAGGCACGCAGCCTCGTGCGGGAAGCGAAAGCCGAATTAAAACAGGGGCGCTACGAGGACGCAAATGCCAAGCTGAATGAGGCCTTGCATCTTGTCAACGTAGAGACAAGACGCCTTTCCGGCGCCGAGGCGAAACAGAAACGGCTGCAAGAAGCCTACGAAAAGCGGCGAAATTCCGTGCAAATTTTTCTTGCCGCCTATGAGCGCGTCGCTTCGGAGAAGAAGTTAAGCAGTGCTGCCCAAGCCCAGGTGGCGGAAATTCGCAACTTGTTAAACGCAGCGGAGCTGCAGGCCAAGGACGGCAATCTGGGCAATGCCAAAATTGTCATGGAACAGGCCTACGTCGCGGCGCGTGGCGACATAAAGGAACTGCGCCAAGGTGAAACTCTGACGCGATCCTTGAATTTCAAGACGCCGGAGCAAGAGTATGAATACGAGCGGAATCGAAATGACAGTCACGTCCTTCTGTTGAAGTTCGCCATCTCGGAGCGCAAACCGCCGCAATCCCGGCTGAAACGTATTGGCAGCCTGCGCGAAAAGGCGACTAGCGCAAGAGCAAAGGCGGACCAACAAGCCCAGTCCGGCGACCACGCAACGGCGATTGCGACGATAACGAAGGCCACCGAAACATTGCTCAAGGCAATCAGAATGAGCGGTATATGGATCCCGGGCTGAAGAACAAGAGTAAATTTCGATGTGGCGGCGCAAGAGGTTGGAGAGTTTGCATGGGATAATTCGAGGGCTTGGAATAATGCTTCTCATGTCTGCATTCATAGTGCCGGAAAGTATAGCTCAGGCGAAGCCGCCGGCGTCTCGGCATCCCGACCAAACGACACCAGAAGCAGCGTTGATCCGCCAGAAAATGGTATTACTGGAAAGCTATCTGAAGTCGGATGCCATCGCCGAAGCAGATGCCAGCAACGATGACGCTGCGAGATCGCTGCTGGCCGATGCTCGCCGTTTGCTGCGCGAAGCCGCCGACGCATTTGCCGCGCGGCGTCTGGAGGAAGCCGGCAAGCTGATTGATTTGGCTATTCGCCATACAGCGACCGCCACTGCCAAGGTGAACAGGAAAAGATCGGGCACAAACGTTGAACAGTCCAGCCGACGCTATGCGAAATACCGTGCTCAGATTTCAAACTTACTAAACCGATTTGACGAGATCGTGTTACCGTCTAGCGCGGTTAGCGAGAAGGAAAGGACGAGACGGAGCGTGAAGAGTGCTTTTGCTCATGCTGAAACACTGACCCGGTCGGAACGTTATGAGGAAGCCAACGCGATCCTTGTCGGTGCCTATAGGACGGTGGCCCAGGCAATAGCCAAACACACAAAAGGTCAGGTTGTCGTGTCCGCTCTCGATTTCGATTCTCCACAGGAAGAGTTTGAATATGAGCGGCGGCGTAATGAGACATACACCCTACTGGTTCGGAAGTTTCTAGTGGAAAAAGAACGCTTCCCGCGAGGACTGCGTCGCTTGGTTGACCAAAAATTTTCCAATAGCCAAAAATTAGCCACTGATGCTGAGAGGCACGCCGGCGCAAAGGAATTCGCCAAGGCCATAGATGTCATGGAGCGGTCAACCAGTCAGCTCATCTGGGTGCTGCAGGCTGGCGGCGTTCCCATTGCCAATTAGAAAATGATTATCCGCGCCCGACATTTCGTCTATAAACTTTCGCCGCGCATCATGGTGGTTGCCGCTGCTTTTCTTGCCCTCGTGTTTACGGGATGCAGCGTCTCACCGAACACCATCGTACCGACTTTGGAACCGCCATTGGGCAGCATAACCTGGCCGCAAGCACCCGACATCGCGCGCTATTCGTTTGGCAGGATGCTAGTTGGTGAAAAAGATTTTCTTGCTCCTGGAGAAGAACGGCGACAAGGCCTCGGCAACGCCCTGCGCTGGATCGCGGGATTGGTTTTCGGTGAGCCGGAATATTTTGAGCTACGCCGCCCCGTCAGTGGCCTAACTGACAACCGAGGCTGGATTTATGTCGTCGACGCCAGTCATAAGGCAATCGTCGTCTTCAATATGGCGGAGCGGCGCATCGACGTCTGGCGAAATGCCGCGGTGGGACAGCTTTTCGTATCACCTGTGGCAATTGCGGAGGATGGCTCTGGCGGGTTTCTAGTAACGGATTCCGAACTCGCCGAAGTTATTCGGTTGAATAAAAACGGCGAGCCCGTCGGTCGTTTCGGTAAAGGCGTTCTCGCGCGGCCAACAGGAATTACGCGCGATCCACGCGACAATGTGGTTTATGTCGCCGACACACGTGAACACAACATCAAGGCATTTAGCCTCGACGGAAAACTGATCGACGTGCTTGGCTCTCCGGGCAAGGAAATGGGACGTTTCAACAGTCCTACTTACCTAACCTTCCGGGAAAACCAGCTCTATGTTGCCGATACCTTAAACTTTCGCGTCCAGGTTCTGAACCGAGGCGGAGATGGCCGTTTCGAATTCGGACAAACCGGCCTTTTCGTCGGCAACATGACGCGGCCCAAAGGTATCGCTGTTGGCGGCGGTTCGCGCATCTACGTGGTCGAATCCTATTTCGACTACCTGCTGGTGTTCGACCAAGGCGGGGAATTGCTACTGCCAATCGGTGGCACCGGTGCCGAGCCGGGCCGCTTCTATCTACCCTCCGGCGTCTGGACCGATAAGTTGGGGCATGTCTTTGTCGCCGACATGTTCAACGGCCGAGTGGTTGTGTTCAAAGAACTGACGACCGTGCAAGGGGGCTGATGCATGGTGCCGTATACAACCCCGCTGCAGACATATTTAACAATCGTAGCGCTCGCCGTGACACTCTC
>JAJFJC010000490.1 GCA_021774385.1 Alphaproteobacteria bacterium | reverse complement strand
GCCAGTCGACGCCGAAACGAATTTTCCATGCCGATTTCTAGCTGGTGACCAACCCGCCGTCCACGTTATAGGCCTGTCCCGTGATGTTTCGCGCGCCTGGGCCGGCAAGAAAGACGGCCATTGCCGCGATGTCCTCAGGCGTATTCGGGCGGCCGATGGGAATGGGGCGAGAAATCGTGGCAAGAATTTCCTCGACGGTTTTGTTTTGCTGTTCGGCGCGATCGATCAACATTTTGTCGACCAGAGGTGTCAGTGTGACACCGGGGCAAATCGCATTGACGTTGATGTTGTGTTGACCGAGCTGTTGTGACGCCGTTTTGGTGAGTGCGATGACGGCGCCCTTGCTTGCCGCGTAGGCGGCGTTCGAGGTGTCCTTGAAGCCACGCCCCGCGACCGAAGCCATGTTGATAATGCGGCCGCCGCCCTGGTCGATCATCTGCCGGGCCGCGCGTTGCAGGCAAAAGAACACGCCTTTCGCATTGACCCGGTGCATGCGGTCCCAGTCCGCTTCGGTTAAATCCATGATGTAAGCCGCCCGCGTTACGCCCGCATTGTTGACGATTGCGTCGAGCTTGCCGCATTCAGAAACCGCCGCGTCGACCATCGCATCGATGCTGGCGACATCGCCACAATCCGCCTGCAATGCCAACGTCTTCCCGCCATGCGCCGACGCTGCCTCGGCACAGGCTTTCGCTGCATCTTCATCGATGTCGGCTGCGATTACCTCTGCGCCCGCTTCGGCCATGGCCTTTGCGATAGCCGCGCCTATGCCGTTGCCGGCGCCGGTCACGAGGACCGTGTTGCCCTTTAAGCTCATGAAACCCTCCCTATTTTTTATCGCGGTTTGAGCGGTTTTAAGACCGCGCTCGCGGTAAGCAATGTACGGTCGCCAACAAAGACCCGCCCGCGCGTAAAAGCGAGGCTCCTTGTGCGGCGTATGATTTGGCTCTCCGCCTCGATAATTTCGCCAACCTGGCCGGCGGCAATGAATTCAGAATTGAGCGACACGGTAACCAACTGTTCTTCCTGATGCTCCTTGGCACACACTACCATGGTGAGATCGATCATCGTCATCATCAGGCCGCCATGGACGATACCATGCCGATTGCAATGCCGGGGTTCCGCTTGCAGGACGAAATGATGACCGCCATCGTCGCGCTCTTTCCAAAAAAACGGACCCGCGACATTTTCGAAGGGATCGATTGGGTCATAGATCGTATAGCCTTCCAAAGGCGTCGTCGGTGTTTCGGTCATGAGAGAACTCGCGCGAAGATTGATTTGTGAATTCTTATAGCGCATTGCCTCCGGATATTCGACGGGGCGGGTTCGAACGGGCAAGATAGTTCGTACTACGGTTCGAGATTAGGGAGGAAAAGATGACAGGGAAAACGGGAACATTGCGGACGCCAATTTGCGAACGGCTTGGGATCGACTATCCGGTGTTCCAGGCTGGCATGGGCTGGGTTGCACGGGCGGAACTTGCGGCGGCTGTGTCCGAGGCGGGTGGACTTGGCGTCATTGGTGCGGGTTCGACCTTGACCAAGGATGGCTTACGAGCGGAAATCGACGGGGTGCGAGAGCGCACAGACAAACCGTTCGGTGTCGATATCCTGTTCGCCACGGTTCGGGCCGAAGGTGCGGTAGTCGCGCAGTATACCGAGTCGGTACAAGGCATGATCGAGGTGGTGCTGGAGGAAAAGGTTCCAGTGCTGGTCTCCGGCTTGGGGAGTCCGAAAGCCGTGGTGCCGGCGGCGCATGAGCGCGGCATCTTCGTTATGTCCGTGGTGGGCGCGGTTCGTCATGCGCAGAAAGCGGTAAAGGATGGTGTCGATGCGGTGATCGCGACGGGTTGCGATGGCGGGGGTCATGTCGGACGCATTGGTACCGCGGCGCTAATTCCCGCTGTCGTCGATGCCGTCGATGTGCCCGTGCTGGCGGGCGGTGGATTGACGGATGGCCGTGGATTGGCCGCCGCCATGGCGTTTGGCGCGCAAGGGGTGTGGCTTGGCACCCGTTTTATTGCCACGGACGAATCTTTCTCGCATCGCAATTACAAGGAAAAGATCGTGGCGACCGACACCGCCGGTACCGTGATTACACGCGCGCATAGCGGCAAGACCTGCCGCTTGATCCGCAATGGTTATACCGCGTCCTGGGAGGGGCGTGAGGACGAAATCCTACCGTTTCCGCTCCAAGGCAGAAAGTTTGGTCATCCCGCGTCCGAATTAGGCAGACACAAAGGTGATGTTGAAAATGGTGTTCTGCCCGCGGGTCAGAGCGCGGGCCTTATTCACGAAGTGAAGCCCGCCGGCGACGTCGTGCGCGACATCGTCACCGAAGCGAAAGACGCGTTGGAGCGAATTGCAGGATAAGCCATGTTCACGCCCGACGGCCAATCAAGACTCGGGCGCCGTCGGGGCCGACGGTTTCGGTGTGGGGCGTGTTGGCGGGAACCGTAAAGGTTTCGCCTGGCCGACAGGCCATCGTGGCCGCCGCGGTTGTTACGGTCAGCCTACCTTCGAGCAACATGCCATACGCATCGAATTCGTGCATGTGGCTGTCGGACACCTTGCCGGGTTCCCATTCGACAACGCCAATTTTTTGGTAACCTTCGCACTGTAACCGCGTCCGGAACGTCGACTCGTCCATTTTCGTTTCCTTCATTTTGCATCAAGATTCCATCTTGCCGGATGATCGAGAAAATTTAAATAAAATTGGATATATCACCCAAATGAGTGGTGTCCTACATCACACGGTCTGTTGTATTTCCCTAACCTTTTGCCAACTGGAAAAGGACAGGGTCATGGCGAAACCCGTTACGCGCTTTGCCGAACCGTCGCCGAACGAACCGCGCGATCACGAGGATTTCGAGCGTTTCATTCGCGAACTCGACGCCGGGCGCATGCCGCCGTGCCGGCCAAAAGAGAGACGCACCACCAACGCCGACTAGAGCATGTTGACGCAAAGGCCTATCATATCCGCTACATCATGGCGGGAGGCGAAACTTGCGCGTGGCATTCGATATTGGCGGAACCTTCACGGATTTCGTTTTGCAAGGTGATGTGGGGACCCTGACGCTGAAGGTGCCGACCTCACAGGCCGAACCGGCGGAAGCCGTGTTGGCAGGATTTCAGCGTTTGCTCGCAGATGCGGAAATTTCAGCCGCATCCATCACCGGCATACTGCACGGCACCACCGTTGCCACCAATGCCATCATTGAGCGAAAGGGTGCGGCGACCGCCCTCCTGACCACGCACGGGTTTCGCGATGTGCTGTTGATCGGCCGGCAGAAGCGCTACGAAACCTACGACCTTTATATGAACAAGCCCGCACCGCTGGTTCGCCGGCGCGACATCTTCGAAATCGAAGAGCGAATGGCGCATGATGGCACGGTATTGCAGAATCTCGACGATGCCATGCTGGACGCCGTGATCGACCGCGTCGTCGAGGGCGGTTATGAGGCGATTGCGGTGGCACTACTGCATGCCTACGCGAATCCGACGCATGAACGTGCTGTGCGCGACCGGTTGGCGCAGCGGGCACCGAACTTACTTATTTCCTTGTCGTCCGATGTATCGCCAAAATTCCGTGAATATGAGCGAACCAGCACGACCGTGGCGAATAGCTACATAAAGCCCGTCGTAACCCGCTATATCGGTCATCTGCAAAAGGCGCTGGGCACGCGCGGGTTTCGCAACGATCTGTTTATCATGCAATCGAACGGCGGGCTCGTTTCTCCTGATTTCGCGCGCGAATACCCGATCCGGATCGTCGAATCGGGACCCGCGGCGGGTGTTTTAATGTGTGGCGACGTCGCGGCCGAGGAAGGTGAGGACCAAGTCATCACCTTCGATATGGGCGGTACGACGGCGAAGCTGGGTGCGATCGACGACGGTGCGCCGGCAATCATGCCAAGTTTCGAAGTCGACCCGATACACTATAAGACGGGCAGCGGTTTGCCCATCAGTCTGCCGGCGGTGGAACTTCTCGAAATCGGAGCCGGCGGCGGCAGTATCGCGCGCACGGAGATGGGCATTATCCAAGTCGGGCCGGAAAGCGCCGGCGCGACTCCAGGACCGATTTGCTACGGGCAGGGCGGCACGCGGCCTACGGTGACCGATGCCAATCTCGTTTTGGGCTACCTTAATCCCGATTATTTCAACGGTGGTGCCATGCGCCTCGATCGAGACGCCGCGGCGGTGGGTATCGAACAGGCGATCGGCGATCCGCTAAATCTCGATTGCGGTGCCGCCGCGTGGGGTATTCACACCATGGCGAACAGCAATATGGAACGCGCCATGCGCATTGTTTCCCTAGAACGCGGCCGCGATCCAAGGCGATATGCCCTGGTCGCCTTTGGCGGTGCGGGGCCGTTGCATGCGGCACGGTTAGCCCGCGTGCTGGGCCTTCCGAAAGTCATTATTCCACATGGTGCTGGTGTGGGTTCCGCATTCGGTTTGCTTCAGGCGGAACCACGAATTGATGTTTCGCTGACCCGCGTTCTTTCGCTCGATAAGGATGCCGGGCCCGCCATCGCGCGGATCTATGCGGAGCTCGAGGCCCAGGCGCATGGCGATTTGGCGCGGCTTGGCATGGCTGGTTCGCCGAGCTGGTCGCGCTTCGCCTATATGCATTATGCCGGCCAAGGCTACGAGATACGGACGGATTTGCCGGATGGTGAAATCGACGATGGCTATGCCGATCGCGCGGCGGAAATGTTTCACGATGCGTATGAAAGGCAATACCGTTACCGCAACGTGGAAGCGGAAATTGAGGCGGTCGACTGGTACCTCGTCGCGAGTTTGCCCGCGGTACGGAGTAGTGGTGAGCGTGGATTTTCCGGGCCGGCGGCGCACGCTCGATCTCGCGCCGAACGCCGCGCATATTTTCCCGAAACCGGCGGTTTTACATCCGTACCAGTTCTCGACCGATCCGGTTTGGATATCGATGAAACGATCGAGGGCCCGGCGCTGATTGAGGAAACCGATTCAACAACTGTCGTGTTGCCCGGCGACCGGACAACGATAAGCCCGCGCGGTCACCTTGTCATCACGATTGGGAGTAGCGCCAGTGACTGATACATCCAAGGACCATAACGACCCAATCGATCCTATTGCCTTGTCGGTGATCTGGAACGGCTTGCTATCCATCGCGGAAGAAGTCGGCAGCACCTTGCGCTGTACAGCATATTCCGAAGCCGTGCGAGAGGCTCAGGATTTCTCGACAGGCATCTTCGACCGCCACGCACGCTTGGTAGCGCAAGGTAATTTTTCGCCAGGCCACCTTGGGTCCATGCCTTATGTGGTGAAAAGCGCGCTTGAATATCACCCGCCGGAAGGCTTGCGGCCCGGCGACGGCATTCTTGTAAATGATTCTCTTCTTGGTTCGGGTCATTTTCCGGATTGTTTTCTGATTACCCCGGCGTTTCTCGATGGCGCGATCATCGGATACATCGTCAATATCGCTCATCAGATCGATGTCGGCGGCGCCGCGCCGGGATCGCAAAAAGTGCTGGGCGTCACCGAATCCTATCAGGAAGGATTGCGTATTCTGCCGGTTCGGATCGTGCGCGGCGGTGAATTCGATCCGGACATGCTACGTCTTATCTTGGGAAATATTCGCGTGCCCGATAAAGTCCGTGGCGATTTTCAGGCGCAGTTGAACGCCAATACGACCGGTGCCGCGCGCTTTGCCGCGTTTTTCGAGACCTACGGCAAGGATCAGCTCGACCAGGCGTTCGATGCGATCCTGGATCGTTCGGAAACGCGCATTCGGGAGGTTCTTCGCAAGGTTCCGAACGGCACCTATAGTTTCGAAGACCATATGGACGATTATGGCGCCGGCACGCCACCGATCAAAATTGCCGTGGACATCACCGTGGCGGACGATGAAATCACGGTCGATTATTCGCGCAGTGGCGATCAGGTGCCCGCCGCGATCAACTCCTACATTAATTATACGCGGGCCTATACCTTGTTCGCGGTGAAGGTGTTTCTTGATCCGATGTTGCCGCAAAACGAAGGCGGTATACGCCCGATCAAAACCCAGGCCCGGGAAGGCGGATTCTTTAATCCGGCCTTTCCCGCGCCAAGCGGCGGACGCGCGGCGCTGCAAATCCGTATGTTCGATGCGATTAATGGCGCCTTTGCCAAGGTACTGCCCGACCGCGCGATGGGGGCATTCTCGCATTGGTGCAATCCCAATCTCGGTGGGCTCGACGATGAGAGTGGCCAACCCTTCGTCGTCTACGATCTTATTTTCGCCGGTTATGGTGGGAGAGCGCATTGCGACGGTGTCGAGGCGCTCAGCCCGGTGATGAACTGCGCCAATATTCCCATTGAGGTCCAGGAAACGCAAAACCCAATCCGCATCCATCGCCTCGAAATGATTCAAGACTCCGCCGGCGCGGGGAAATATCGTGGCGGTTGTGGCGTGCGCAAGGATGTCGAACTCTTGAACAGCACGGCGACCTTGTCCCTGTTGAGCGACCGCCACCGGTTTCAGCCCTATGGCGTGTTTGGCGGGCAGCCAGGCCAATTGGCCGAGACGATTCTCGACCCAGAGGGAGAAGCTATACCTTTGGGTTCGAAGGAAATGCGCGAAATTCGAAGGGGTGATATCGTGAGCTACCGTCTAGCGGGGGCCGGCGGGTATGGCGATCCCTCCGAGCGCGATCCCGAAGCTGTACGAGACGACGTCGCCGATGGCTATGTCAGTCGGCGGATGGCCAGGGAAACCTACGGTGTGGACGTCGATTGAGGCTCTGGGTAGTCTAAGAGCGGATTTTTTAAGGCCAGGAGTGAGCTATGTCTTCAGTCTTATCCGCGGAACAGGTCCGCGCCTACCATGACGACGGGTTTACCATTGCCCGGAACGTGTTTTCCCCCGAGGAAACGGACTTGCTATGCCGTGCGATGGAAGAGGACCCGAAGGTCGCAGCCCATTCGCTTATTCGTCCTGATATCGAAGGTGGCGGCACGCGCATATCGCTTTGGAACCGTGCTGGCGATAGTGTCTACGGCATGGCGGCCCGCTGCGAGCGCGTTGTCGATACCGCAGAGCAGTTGATTGGCGAGCCGGTCTATCATTTCCAATCCAAACTGACCGCCAAGGATCCGTTTGGCGGCGGCGCCTGGGAATGGCATCAGGATTATGGCTATTGGTATTACAATGGCTGTCTGCGGCCGGACATGCTCAGCATGATGATCGCGCTCGACCGGTCGGACCGCGACAATGGCTGCCTGCAGGTCGTCAAAGGTTCCCACAAGCTGGGCCGCATCGATCATCTCCAGGTGAGCGAGAAGCAGAATTCCGCCGACCCCGCGCGCATGGAGCATATCGTTGCGCAGAATGAACTCGTGTATTGCGAACTCGATCCCGGCGACGTGATGATCTTTCACGGCAATACGCTGCATCGCTCGGATCAGAATCGTTCACCGAATCGGCGCTGGACCTTGATCGTCTGCTACAATGCGGTCAGCAATGACACGATTACCAAAGACGACGACCGCTACTACGTGCCGCTCGACAAGGTCTCCGATGACGCTGTTCTGAAAGCCGGGTTGAAGTTCGCATCCGGTGATGATGAACATTTTGCGAAGCAGGCATATGTTCCGGAGGCGAAGAAAGCCTCTTGAGCGAGCGTTTTCCTAATCTCATATGACCGATAACGAACATAAAGATCGGTTCAGTCTTGCCGGTTGTACCGCGCTTGTGACCGGCGCCGTGCGCGGCCTTGGCTGGGAAATCGCGCGGGCGATGGCGCAAGCCGGCGCGGATGTTCTCTTGAATGGCCGCAATCAAGAAACGCTTCAAGACCGTGTGCAGACCCTTGTTGGGGATGGCCTGTCGGCGCGCGCCGCGCCTTTCGACGTTTCGGATCGTGCCGCCGCTGACGATTGGATCGAAACCTTCAGCCAGCCGATAGATATTCTAGTCAACAATGTCGGCATGCGGCATCGTAAGCCGATGGCGGAAACACCGGTCGATGAATTTTCCCAAATGCTCGACGTCAATCTGACTGCCGCCTATGGGTTGGCACGGAAGCTTGCACCGGGTATGGGGCAGGGTGGCGCGATTATCAATGTGACGTCGATTGCCGGACCGTTCGCCCGCGCGGACGATATTGCTTATACCGCCGCGAAAGGCGGCCTCGCCGCATTAACCCGCGCGCTCGCTGTCGAGTTGGGTCCAAACGGCGTTCGCTGCAATGGTATTTCGCCGGGCTATTTCGCGACGGAAGCCAACCAGGCGATGGTCGACAATCCCGCCGTGAATAAATTTCTGCAGCGCCGCGTGCCGCTCCAGCGCTGGGGCGCGCCGCCGGAGATCGCTGGGGCGGCGGTATTTCTCGCCTCGCCCGCGGCATCCTATATCAACGGGCAAATTATTACGGTCGATGGTGGAATGACGGCGTCTTTTTAGACCGGCCGTTCCCCCGCACACGTCGTGCGGTGCATCAGGCGGGCATGGCCGTGATAGTCGTTGACCGCGTAGTGCTGGGTGCAGCGGTTGTCCCAA
>JAJFJC010000489.1 GCA_021774385.1 Alphaproteobacteria bacterium | reverse complement strand
GCGTAGCCGGTGACCTTGGCGGTGCCCTTCACGGTCGGGATCACCGCGCGGTGGTTGCCGATGGCCGTTTCGCCGATAAGACAGCCTTCGAATTGGCCGCTGCCGAGCAACCCTTCGGATTTGATCGTCTCGCCGATCTTCATTTTCCCGCGCGCCTCGAACGTGGCCATCATCATGCTGGTACCCGTGCCGCCGGGGGAGCGGTCGAGCTTGCCGTCGCTGAAAACATGGACGTTTTTGTACAGGCTGTCCGGCCGGTCTCCTTCCTGCCAGAAGGTGCAAAAGTGTAGGCCCTGAATATGCTTCTCGACCGGGTGCTGGACGTTCATCTTGGCATTGATCTGTTCTTTCACCAGCAGGCCCATCTCGGTGAGCAGCTTGCCGTTATCCGGGCCGATGGGCCGATCGGTATCGGGCCATTTCACGACGGCGAAGAAGTTGCCGCCAAACGAGATATCGGCGGTGAGTGCGCCGTAGCCGGGCAGTTCTATGGGTACGTCCTGGGCGAAGACGAAGGCGGGCACGTTCTGGAACCGTGTCCATTTCGTAACGCCGTTTTCGCTATGGACTTCAGCCTTGACCGGCCCCACCGGGGTTTCGAAATTGATCCAGCTTGAGGGTTCCTCGACCTTGTGCACCATACGATGCGAGACCATCACCATGGCGAGCGCGATGGTGCCGTGGCCGCACATTTCGACAAACCGTTCGCCGTCGATCCACAGCATGCCGGCATCCATGTCCGGCTGCGAGGGCGGGGTCAGGAATACGCCGAACATATCGTTATGGCCGCGTGGTTCCTGCATCAGCGCGGTTCGGACATGATCGAAATTGTCGATCAGGAACTGGCGCTTGCCGAGAATATCCAGCCCATGCGGGTAGGGGATGCCGCTATGGATGATGCAGGTCGGCTCGCCCTCCGTGTGGGTATAGATGACGTCCAGAAAATTGTTTTGTTGCATCATGCTGCGTTCCGCCTTTTCCATTTTCGCATCGCGCGGTTATCTTAGCGGCCTGATGAGTAAGAACACAGCCATTCATGTCATCCTTGTGCCCGGTGCGGACGATCTGCCGTTCTCGGAAGACCTCGACGCCGCCGAACGGTGCGGCGCTTCGGTGCATCCGCTTCAATTACCGGCACTCACAGGTCACCCCATCGATTCTCGTCCGCCTTTTTTCAACGCCATTGCCGACAAGATCGCCCTTGAGATCGCGGACATCAGATCGAAGACGCTAGGCGCACGGGTATTCGGCATCGGACGGAATCACGGTGGCAGCTTGCTGGCCTATGCGGCGGCACGCGATGGTGGCTTCGACGGGCTGGTGTTTCCGGGGGTGATTCCCGCGCTAAGCGCGTATCGGGTACATAGCGAACTGGCGTCGGCCCGTCAGTTTCGCGCCAAGTTCGATAACCCGGAGGAACTGGCGCGCATTCCGGAGTTGCGGCCCTTTGATATGGCGTCCTGTCTTGAGAAGATTGACGCAAGCCGCTGTCTGATCCAAGTCGGTCATGCCGACGATTGGATGGACGCGGCGTCGCACGCTTGCTTCAAGGCGCTCAAGGCGAACTACACCGTTCAATGGCTGGACGATGATCACGCGATGGCGGCGGCGGAAACCGTTGCCGCCCGGTGGTCCTTCATTCAAGCCCGAGCGGCGGCGTAACCACCGCTCGGAAATCAGTCTATACGCCGTCGTAGACGATTTTTATCCATTTGTCCGTGGGCAGGAACCCATCGCCCCATTGGACCTCCATATCCGCGAGCGGCTTTGTGGCAACCGCGTCGGCGGCGGACTTGCCCGATGACTTTAAGCTGCTGAGACGGGTTTGCGCGGTCACAAGCATTTCGCGATACGCTATGAGCTGCGCCTTGTCGGCGAGCGGGCCGTGCCCGGGGATGATTTTTGTGTTGCCGTCGGCGAGGGCCAGCATCTTGTCGACCGCCGCGATGACGCCTTTCACCGTACCGCCGGCGCCGACATCGATAAATGGAAAGAATCCGTTGAAGAAGGTGTCGCCGGCATGAATGATATTGGCCTTCCGGAAGTGGATAATGCTGTCGCCATCGGTGTGAGCGTTGGCGCTGTGGAACACATGCACCGTCTCGCCGTTCAGATGAAACGTCATTTCCTCGCCGAAGGTGATGACCGGCACCGCGACTTTCGCGGCGGGTGGGATGACCTTGTTGAACGCCTTGATCGTCGCGCCTTCGGCCAGTTTCTTGCGGACATTGTCATGGCTGACGATGGTGACGCCCTTATTGCCAAGATTTTCGTTACCGCCGGTATGATCGTGGTGATAATGCGTGTTCAGAACGAACCGCGGAATCTCGCCGCCGATCTCCTTGATCGCTGCCAGAATTTTTCCTGTCAGCGGCGCGAACTGATCGTCGATCATGAATGTTCCGTCGGGGCCGGTCAGCACGCCGATGTTGCCGCCTTTGCCAGCCAGCATGTGAATGCCGTCGGTCAGCTTCGTGGCTTTGATTTTTACGTCGTCCATTGCGGCGTGAACGCCTAACGGCGTTGTCAGCAGGATGGCGCCTGCGACGGCGTTCAGTACGTTCTTTCTAGCGAAACTCATAGGCTTACTCCCTTTCATCCAGCGTTTTCGTCGCACCAGCCTATCCGACTATTTCCGCGGACCGCCAATCAACTGATCGTGCTTTTTAGATCGCCCCAGCTCGTGACACGCTCAATGCGGATGGCGATCACGGGAAGGTTCTCCAGCGCCATATCGGCGTATTGGGCATAGCGCGCTTTTAGGCGCTGTTGCGCGCTGGCGTGTTCCGACCCTGTTTCGAGAACCTCCGCGCGCCCGCGCACCATCACCCAGCCGAGCCGCGTCCAATCATCGTCGTCGTAATGATCGACCACCAATGCGACCTGCGGGTTCTCGGCAATGTTGCGCAACCGCTTTAAGCTGCGTCCCGCGACCCGCTTTGGTTTTTCGTCAATCGCGATATAGATCGTACTGGGTTCCGCCAAAAAGCATACCGGTACGGCATGTGGCGCACCGGCCGCATCTGCCGTTGCCAGAGTAGCGACACGGTGCATTTGCAAAAAGGCCAGTTGTTCGGCGTTCAGTGATTTAATATGCGCTCTCCCGTCCGGACAGGTTGCGGATAGGCTGAATAGATGCCGATTCAATCGACAACAACGACCGCTTTCCCTGTAATTTCCCGATTGAAGAGCCGTGCCGCCAAATTACCAAGTTCGGCGAGGTTTTCCGTTGCGTCGATATGAACATCCAGCCTGCCAGCGGCGACAAGGTCGACAAGAACGCGGAGCCCGTCACGGGCGGGCCGGCGACCGAATTCAGTGAACAAATAAAGCCCGTAATAGTGTGACCGTCCCGTCCGGAAGAACTCGCCGGCGTCGATCGTCGCGCTTTCCCCGGCGGAGATCCCGAAATTGACCAGAATGCCACCGCGCGCGACATATTTCAGGCAATCGGCCAGAACTTGCCCGCCAACGGAATCCAAGATGCAGTGATAGGGCGCATTAGCCGCCGCGACGTTACCGGCTTCGCCAACAAAGACATGATCCGCACCGGCCTCCCTAACCAGGCTGGTCGTTTCCTTACGTCGGATCAAGGCCGTAACCGTTGCTCCGGATAGTTTGGCAAGACGGATCGCATAAAGCCCGACTCCGCCCGATGCGCCGGTAACCAGCACGCGTCGGCCCAGCAATTGGCCGGCCTGCTCCAGGCTATACAGCGCCGTCAGCCCCGCGACGGGCAAGGTAGAGGCAATCTCGAAGGAGACGCTATCCGGCAAAGGCGCCAACCACGCCGTCTCGACCGCGGCGTGCTCGGCCCAGGCGCCGGTGTTCATGACGCCGACAACGCGCGTGCCGACCGCTAGTCCCGAACCGTCCGCCGCCGGTTGGGCGACGATCCCCGCGACATCCCAACCGAGCAGGGTGCCCGGCTCGCTACGTCTTGCGCGCTTCACTTCGCCCAAATTGAGCGAAATCGCTTTTACGTCGATCAATGCCTGGCTCGATAATGGCGCGGGTTCCGGCGCCTCCGTCAGCGTCAAGTGTCCAGGGGCGTTTGGGTCAACCAGTACGGCACGCATGATTTGTCCTTTCGTTGTCCTTGGGCGGAAGGTTGTTTGCCGATTTCGCCCGATAGCGCATTATAGCCGCCGAGTATGTCAAAACACTGGTATTCAGGATCTGGGATAGCATGGCAAAGGCTTTCGAAAATATACGGGTTGCGGATTTTTCGCAGGTCTTAGCGGGGCCGTTCGCGACCCAACAGCTGGCCCTGCTGGGTGCCGACATCATCAAGGTCGAAGTGCCCGGCGTCGGCGATCAGGCGCGTGGCATGCTAACCGACGGCGAGTATTTGGAAAAACGCATGGCGCCGCTTTTTCTGAGCGTCAATGCGGGTAAGCGGTCGATGACGCTCAACCTCAAACATGATCGGGCGGCGGAAATCGTCCATCGTCTCGTTAAGGAGTCGGATGTCTTCATCCAGAACTTCAAGGGTGGCGTTATCGACCGTCTAGGATTTGGATATGAGGCAATCAAGGAGATCAATCCATCGATCATATACTGTTCCATCTCTGGTTACGGACAAGAAGGACCGAAGGCGGGCGCGGCCGCCTATGACAGCGCGATTCAGGCGGCGGCGGGAATGATCACCACAACCGGATATCCGGAGAATGGGCCTACTCGGATTGGTTTTACCGTGGTTGATATGACGACCGGGCTCACGGCTGCCTACGCCATCGCGAGCGCCCTGTTTCGCCGCCAGGTTACCGGCGAAGGGCAGTTTCTCGATGTGGCGATGCTGGATAGTGCTCTCACCCAGCTTGGCCCGCTCGTCGCCAACTATACGGTTGCCGGCGCGGCTCCGACTCTGAACGGCAATGCTTCGATTACCGGCTTGGCGTCGGCGGAGCAGTTCGCGACCAAGGAGGGATATCTACTGCTCGCCGTATTACTTGACAATCAGATCGCGGCGCTCTTCCAGGTGCTTGGCCAGCCGGACCTGATCGACGACCCTCGGTTCGCGACACACCAGGCGCGCCTGGAAAATTACACGGCGTTACGTTCGACACTGGACGAACTATTCCTTGCCGATACGGCGGCGAACTGGGTTCGTAAACTGGCGGAAGCCGGTGCGCCGGCGTCCGAGCTGCTGACGGTGCCGCAAGCCATCGAACAGCCGCAGCTCGCACACCGTAACGTGTTACTCGACCTACCGCCGCCGCAGGGATTGAGCGAACGTGTTCGGATGGTGGGGGCCGGGTTTCAATCGCCTGTCGATACGCCCGGCGCCGAGGTTCCGCCGCCGGGTATCGGTGAACATACCGATCAGATTTTGGTGGAGCTGGGTTATGACGTGGACGCCATAGCGGCGTTTAGAGAAGACGAAGTGGTGTAATCTCGGACCAGCCTATCGAATTGCCGGTGTCGCCTTACCTTTAGCCGCGGCGCAGGCGTTGAGCGTAGTTCGAAATTCCGCGCCATCAACCTGACAATAAACCGCGCGGTATTTGGGATTATTATCGTACGGATTCACGCTTTTTTCGTCGGTTGGCTTCTTGAGAAGATAAATGGCCTCTTCCGGGCTCCGAGCGTTTTCGAGGGCATCCAATGCACCGCATCCTCCGACGAGAAATGCGATCAACAAAATTCCACGCATATAGACGTCCTTTATACCCACTCGAAGGAACTCTTGGTTGAATGTTCAGAAGGGCGCACACTCGACCTTACATCAGTGGCTTACCCTTTGCCTCTTCGCAAGCGTTGACGGTTGACCAGTGCTGCAAATCCCCAATTTGGCAATACGTCATTTTGTACCTTGGGTCGTTGTCATAAGGGTTTTTGCCAACGGCTTTATCGCTCTTGAGCCCACTATTTTTGTCAAAATGGTAAAATGCCTCTGAAAGGCTGCGCGCATTATCGTATGCGTCCGAGGTTCCGCAACCGCCGAGAGCCAGTAAAACAATCGCAAGACAAATTCGCATGCCTACCTCCACCGTTGCCAGCAGCATAATCACTAAGGATTTCCAAGCCAATTCTTTAAGAGCGTTTGGCCATAAATATTTTAAGCCTTGGCGGTACTATTTAGCATGTGCCGCAAGTCTGGGTAGGACGTCCTCCGCCAAGGTCCGCATCGAGCCGCGCCACAACGCCGCGTCGTCCCAATCATGGCCGGTCGCGACGAGCGTGCCGAAATGACCGACTTCGTCGCGAAACGCGATCAGTTTGTCCAAAACCGTGTCCGCGCTTCCGGCGATAACCATTGTTTTGAGTGCGTCTTCGACTTGTGCTTCGATTTCCGCCTTTGCAACGGTATCTGGTTCACCAGGCCGGCCACGCATTTTCGCTAGAGTAAAGAGATAGCGGAAGTAAAAGCGGAACATGCCATCCGGCGCATGGACATACTCCAAGGCCGCCGCGTCGCTGTCGGCAATCAGAATACTGCGTGCCACGCGCCAGTTGTTTCGGTTGGCTTTCTTCCCAAGTTTATCGCAGGCTTCCTCGAAGCCTTCCCATTGCGAACGCACGAAATCGCTCGGAATGAAATTCCCCGCGATTGGGATCCAATCTCTGCTGGCGGCTAATTCCGACGCCGAGGAACGTGGACTGCGCATGGCATAGGCGATTGGCGGAAATGGTTTCTGTAGTGGTTTTCCCATTTCGCCAACACCGAGATAGGGAATGACCGCATCCTTGATCGATACCGTCCAGAATTCGCCGTCGAATTTATAAGGAGGATCACTAGTCCAAATATACTCCATGATGTCGATCGCCTCGACCATCATGCGGCCACGCTCGTCACCGTCGAGGTGATCGAACAGTTCCGCGTCACAGGAAAGTCCTCCTGGTCCGATGCCAAAAAGCACGCGGCCATTGCTCATTTGGTCTAGCATGGCGACTTCGCCAGCGACATGAGCCGGATGCCGATGCGGTAGGTTGATGACCCCCGTACCCAGTTTGATTTGTTTTGTTTCGCCGATGACCGAGGCGAGAAACATCAAGGGGTAGGTGATTGGCTCCCCCTTGCTTGCAACATGCTCGCCGATCCAGACCTCCGAATAGCCCAGCTTGTCGGCGAGGATGATCATTTCGCGATCTTCCTGCAGCACCGTGCGCCAATTCCGATCAGGATGGTGCAGTGGCATCGCGAAAATTCCCAGATTCATCCGCGCGTTCTCCCTTTTTTGGTCGTCTTATCGCAGCCATATCCTCTTGCAACGCATCTAACGAGGCAAGACACTGGATGAGGTAAGACATTGGCGCCGGAAAACAGGGAGTGCGAGATGGCGGATAGAATAGCGGGTAAGGTTGCCTTGGTCACCGGGGGGGCTTCGGGTCTGGGGTGTGAGTCGGCACGATTGTTTGTCGAGGAGGGTGGACGTGTCGCGATCACGGATATCAATGAAGAGGGCGGCCGTGCCGTCGCCGCGGAGATCGGCGACGCGGCGATTTTCTTGCCGCACGATGTCACCAGCGAAGAACAATGGGTCAATGTCGTTCAACAGACCGTCGCAGCATTTGGCGGGCTGAACATTCTCGTCAATAGCGCCGGCATTGGCCTCACCAAAACCGTGGAGGATATCGAGTTGGAGGAATGGCATCGTGTTCACGCGATTGATTTGGATTCGGTGTTTCTGGGCTGCAAGCACGCGATACCGAAAATCGCAAACAGTGGTGGTGGCTCAATCGTGAATATTTCGTCGGTCGCGGGAATTATCGCCGGCGCCAATATGGCCGCCTATAATTCGGCCAAGGCGGCGGTGCGTCATTTGAGCAAATCAGTTGCGCTGCATTGCGCGCGCAAGCGCTACAATATTCGTTCCAATTCTATTCATCCCGCCTTCATCGATACACCGATCCTGGATCGCCATAAGGAAAAATATGGCGCCGACGTCGCGCTTGGTAAATTTGCCCGTCAAATTCCGCTTGGCCGGGTTGGTCAACCGCGCGAAGTCGCCAACGCTATTTTGTTTCTGGCATCTGACGAATCAAGCTTCATCACCGGTACGGAACTGATCATCGATGGCGGCATTAGCGCGATGTAAAAAAAACCTCCCGGCTCGGAGAGGGAGGGAGGGAGGGAGGAACGAAGTCAGAGCCGGGAGGATATGAAGGAAGCCTCGTATGGAGGTCATGCTAAATCATTTCGAATGACAGGGAGAAATGACAACTAAATACTACCAAATTTTACAATCTTTGCAATAATTATCGTTTACAATTACTTGTAAAATTAAATAAAGAGTAAGTATAAATTCTGTCTAATTTGCATAAAAATTTAAGTAACTGGCCTGCGCTTATCTTCAACGATCCGGTTTGTCGAATATTTCCACGTCGGTGGTCAGGCCCGCTCCGGGATTGTCGACCGCCCACTCACCGAGTTGTAATTTTAACCATGCAAATGCGTCTTCGACGGAATCGGTGATATGGAAAAGGTCGAGATCCTCCAGGTTGATCGTTCCGAATTCCGCCATGGGTTCAAACTCGACGATGTTTTGCCAATAGGTGCTGCCAAAAAGGACGATGGGCAGTTTGCGGCGAATTTTTTCCGTCTGGACCAAGGTTAGGATCTCCATGAATTCATCGAGCGTTCCGAAACCGCCTGGCATGACGACGGCGGCCTTGGCGAGGTAGACCATCCAGAACTTTCGCATGAAGAAATAGTGGAACTCAAAAGCAAGCCCATCCGAGATGTATTCGTTTGGATACTGTTCGAACGGCAGTGAGATATTCATGCCGATCGTACGGCCACCGGCTTCTGCCGCCCCTCGGTTCGCCGCTTCCATGATGCCCGGCCCGCCGCCGGTGACGACCGAAAAGCGCTGACCGTGCGCGCCCTGGCTTCGTCCAAGTTCCGCGGCCCATTCGGTCAATTTATAGGCGAGCTCCCGCGCGGCCTCGTAATAGTGGGACATTTCGACTCGGCGGTTTGCCCGCGCAAGCGCTTCCGGCGGTGTGTCGGGCGTGTTGTTAAGTGCCGCGAGGGCTTGTTCCGCATCGTCCCGCGCCGGCGTCCGCGCGGAGCCGAAAAAGACGACCGTATCTTCAATTTCCGCTTCTCGCAGGCGTTTTTGCGGCTCTAGATACTCCGCCATGATACGCATGACGCGACCGTCTCGGCTATTGACGAATTCGGTGCTCTTGAATGCTTTTTCAGGCATGTGGCGTGGCACGATAGTCTCCTGAAGATAATTAAGGTTCCAGATATAGGATCGCGAATCTATGTCGCAATCGTTAATTTTAATCTTTTCGCGTGACGGCGCGGCTCCGCCAAAATAAAAACAACGGTGGAGGAGCATCGTTCCCCGGTGGGGCGCCCGGTCTTCAAAACCGGTGAGGGGCGTACAACGTGCCTGGTGGGTTCGACTCCCACGCTCTTCCGCCAATTTCAGTTCAATGCAAATTCACGGCGCAGTAGTTCTAGAAATCCGTCGGCTGCTGGAGAGGGCGCTCGATCACGGCGGGTCAATAGACCAAGGTCGCGCGTGATCCGAGGCTCGACCAAGAGCGCCGATGTCAGTACAGGGTCATCCATTGCGGGTGCGGCAGCGGCAGGGACGACCGCGACACCGAGGCCCTCACCGATAAAGCGGTACAATGTTGCGAATTGATTGACCGTAATGTCGTAGGCGACCGATACATCGGCGGATAGAGCGGCGGCGTCGATAATCCGGCGGATGCCAGCGTCCGAGGGGAGTGAGATAATGGTTTCACCACGCAACATTCTCATTTTTATCGAATCTCGCCCTGCAATCGGGTGCCCGCGCGGGAAGACAACATGGAATTGCTCGGTTCGCAGGTTTTCCCCGGAAACGGTCTCGTGCAGCGCTGATATATCGCCGATCCCAAAGTCGGCAATGCCTGTGCGCACGTCCTCCAGCACTTGCGATTGAACGTTTTCGCGCAACTGAATTTGTACCGCCGGATAGCGTTCCCGATAATTGGCGATGACAGCAGGTAGAACGGTATAGGCGATCGACATTAGTGACGCGATTACGAGCTGGCCGCGCTGACGGTCCGCCAGTTCCCGCATATTTCGGACGCCCAACGCTAAATCCGCCAGCAGACGTTCGGCGACAGGAACAAATTCGCGGCCCGCCGACGTCAGCACGACACGGCGCGTCGTTCGGGCGAATAGCGCGACGCCGAGGACGGCTTCGACCTGCTGAATAGTACGCGTCAATGCCGGCTGGGAGATATTGAGATGCGTTGCCGCCGCAACAAAACTGCCAAAATCGGCCAAGGTTGTAACGGCTCGTAGCTGGCGCGCGCCTATATCCGCGGTTGTTGGATCGAATGGCATAAAGTCGACGTTACTACGATTAATACAAAAACAGGAATAATAATCGTTATACATATAATCTTGCTATGCCATAAATTGGCGAGGCATAATTTCAGGTATCAAAATTCCTGTGCCGCATTGGAAGGGAAGGCGGATCTATGAGTGCCCAAGAGAGTGTGGAAACAATGCCTGTCTCCAGGGTCGAGGACGGAACCGACCTCGTCGAGTGGTATTACGCACAGGGCTATTCCGATGGCTTTCCCGTCGTCCCGCCAACGCCCGATAAGGTCGAAGCGATGGTCGATGCGCTTGGCGGCGATGGCGATTATCTGGAATGCCGGGTGCCACCGCGCTGGGGTGGTCTGACGCGCCACGTACTGGCGGTAAATATGGTCATGGCGGGATGTTTGCCAAGTTATGCGCCGGTTATCCGGGCCGCGATGCTGGCGCTGACGTCTTCGGCGTTCAATCTGCATGGCGTACAGGCGACGACCCACATGGCATCGCCGCTACTGGTCGTGAACGGTCCCATCCGCAATGAAATTGGCATGAATGCCGGCCACAACGTATTCGGCTCCGGCAACCGCGCCAATGCGACGATTGGCCGGGCGATACGGATGGTGTTGCTCAATGTCGGCGGCGGCTGGCCGGGCGACCTCGATAAGAGCACGCTGGGACATCCTGGAAAATATACCTATTGCATCGCGGAGAACGAGGAAGTCGGCTGCATCGCGCCCTATCATGTCGACAAGGGCTACGACGAATCCGACTCGACCGTCTTCGTAATGCCGGCGGAACCGCCGCATAGCGTCACCAACCATGTGGCCGACGATCCGGAAGGTATTCTCGACAGTATCGTGTCGGCGATGTCGACCATTGCCCACAATAACGCGGTCAGCGCGGGGCATTGCGCCGTCGTGCTGGGGCCGGAACATGCAAAAGTCATGGCGGACCGCGAATGGAAGCGAAACGATATCCGCCATTACCTCTGGTATCAGGCACGCCTCAAATTTGGCGATGTCGCATTTCAGCATCGCTACGGAAAGGTTTACAATCGCAGCCTGCCGAAATGGTATAGCCGCAATGTCGACGATCCGATTCCAATCGTGCCCAGCCCGGACCACATCCATTTGTTTTGCGCCGGCGGCGAGGCGGGTCGGTTTTCCGCCTTCATTCCGGGATGGGGCCATATGGCGAGCCCCGTACTTCGCGAGTTGAATGGCAAGACGCCGGCGGGCGGCGGTGCGCAATGTGTTGACGGAACCTGTTTTCTTTAGACGAGTGAGCGTAATAGCTCGGGAGGAACCATGCCTTTGGATTTACCGAATACCGGCCACGCCGTTTTCGACCCGCGCGGGGTCGTCGATGTCGATCCGATACCGCTCGGACGCCGCCCAAAAGCGCTGAACGGCATGCGGCTCGGCGTGCTCAGTAACCGCAAATGGAACGGCAATAAGCTGCTCCGCGCGACGACGGCTGCGCTTGAGGCCGATATCGATTTCGCGTCGATCAATTTCTACGAGAAGGAAAGTTTCTCGAAGAATGCCGACCCCGGCCTATTGGGAGAGATCATAGCGGACAACGACATTGTCCTGACCGCTATCGGCGATTGAGGCTCCTGCACGTCGTGCTGTATGCATGACGCCATCAGCCTCGAAGGCCAGAACTGGGCGACCGCCGTGGTCGTGACGACCGAGTTTCTCCATGAAGCGGAAGTCCAGCGCGGCGCGCTCGGTATGGAAACACTCGAACCAGTCGTGATTCAACATCCGCTGAGTACGCTCTCTGATGAGGAAATCGCGGCGCGGGGCGCGGACGCCGCGAAACAGGCGATTACTGTTTGGCTCGGCCGCTCTTAGTTCATGATTGTAACGGTTGCCGCGCTTGTGGCGGGGGTCGTGTTATTTCTATTCGCGACCCATAAGGGGCGGCAGCCTCGGGAACTCGGGAAAATCCGTTGGATACCCTACGGCGGGGTACAGTTTGTCGCCATCCTGATTGTTGTTCTCGCATTGGCGCACATCGTATCGCTGGTGACGGGACAGCCCCTTGTCGGCCGCTTTTCCCGGTAAGGTATTCGTCTTTCTATGAGCGGAACGCGTTGAAGTCGAGAACCTGCATGGAGTTTTGGTTTCGGCGATCCGCGCCAACGATGCCTTTGTCGATCCGCCGCCGGTCCGGTCCGAAATAACTCTGCGAGCGGATGAAACCGCGGTTATGTTCGACAATAGCCGCAATTCGGTCGTACAGCCGCTTCGGCGTCACGGGTTTGGTGAGGAATTCGGTCACGCCAGCGTCGCGGCCCATCATGACGCGGCGGCGTTCCGAGTACGCGGTCAGCATGATAACGGGTAGGAACGGGTTCGGGCTGTCACGGCCTTGCCGGACCCGTTTTACGAATTGCAGCCCGCTGACGGGGCGCATATTCCAATCGACGACCGCGAGGTCGGCGGGAAACTCACGTAGTTCCTGCCATGCCCTGCCGCCATCGGATACGGAAACGATACTGTTAACGCCAAAAGCCGTCAGGACGTCGCGTAGCAGGGTACGCATCGAGAAATTGTCCTCGACGAGAAGGACGTTCAGATTTCCAAGTTCATAGGCCATCGGGTTTGTGTGTCACCATTGCCTGGCGTATTCTACGCGTCGCTGTATTGAAACCAGCGAGGGACTAAAAATCAACGTATTTCCAACAGTATAAATGCAAGTCACGATTCACGTTTTGGAAATACGATCTTATCGGATAAAGAATTTAAGGAGCGTAAACAAGCATGGGTTTGAAGTGCGCCATAATACCGGTGACGCCATTCCAGCAGAACAGTACGCTAGTGTGGAACGAGGACACGATGACGGGCGTATCTATAGATCCCGGCGGAGATCTTGAGCATATCCTGAAGGTGAGCGAGGATGCAGGCGTCAAGATCGAGAAGATTTTTCTAACCCACGGTCATCTGGACCATGCGGCGGGTACAGGCGCCTTGGCAGCACAACTCGACATTCCCGTTGAAGGGCCACATGAGGACGATGCTTTTTTGTTGGATGCCCTGCCGGAACAGGCTCGGAAACGTGGATTTCCAGAAGCGACGGCGGTAACGCCCGATCGTTGGCTCGTAGGTGGGGATACAGTCGAAGCCGGCGGCCTGAATTTCGATGTGCGGCATTGTCCGGGACACACACCGGGCCATGTCATATTTTTTCATTCGCCGTCGCAGCTCGCGATTGTTGGCGACGTCCTGTTTCGTGGGTCCATTGGGCGGACGGATTTACCCCGCGGTGACCACGAAACGTTGTTAAATTCGATCAGGGAGCAACTCTGGCCCCTGGGACACGAAGTCGCTTTCGTTCCAGGCCATGGACCGATGTCGACATTCGGCGAGGAGCGTCAATCGAATCCCTATGTCGCGGACAGTTTATTTTAGAGGAGGGAAGCAATGCTCGCGGAAAGTAAAAACATGATTTCCGAGGATCTTGAATATCTCCGGCATGATGAGCGCTCGATGATTTTGCGCTTGATACGGCCCGTCGGATCGGGACCGTTTCCCGTCGTTGTCGACCTCCATGGCGGTGCCTGGAACAAGGGTAGTATCGAGGAATGCGTGGCGCGCGACGAATATCTCGCGGCACAAGGCATTGCCGCCGCGGCGCTTGATTTTCGACATGCGGCGGACGGTTATCCGACATCGCTGGTCGATATCAACTTTGCTATCCGTTGGTTGAAGGCGAATGCCGGGGACCTGCGGCTCGACGCGGGACGTGTTGCCATAACCGGCCAATCCAGCGGCGGTCACCTCGCGATGTTGGCCGCGATGCGTCCGGAAGATCCGCGCTATGCCGCTCAGCCGTTGGCGGGCGCGTCTGTTGATGCGCGCGTGTGCTGCGTTGGCATGACGTGGCCGGTGATCAATCCAATCTCGAGATATCGCTATGCCTTGCGGGAACGCAGTAGCGCCAATCCACCTGGTTGGATCGGCGACATTCCGGAGCGCCACGATATTTATTGGGGCTCGGAAGCGGCGATGAACGAAGGCAACCCGATGCTCGCCTTGGAAAACGGTGAGTTGGTCGAGACGCCACCCGCAATCTGGATACAAGGCCGGCCTGACCCAATCCATGATTACCGGGACCCGGAATCGCCGCTCGATTTGAATGAGCCCGAACGGTTTGCCGAGAATTATCGAAAGGCCGGCGGCTCGATCGAGATCGTCGATATAGAGCAGGCCACACGGTCAGGGGAGACATCATTCGAACCGCTTGCCGCATTTATGCGGAAGCATCTGGCGTGAAGCCGACGCGTGGCGTTTACTGGGGCTGGTATAACCGTCTCTTTGCTTTTTTAATCGCCGCTATCGTTACGGTTCCCGCTGCCGCTGATGAAGATGGGTTTGGCGGAACGTACAGTCTGCAATTCGAAAACGATCGAATTGCGGCAACGGATCGTCATTATACGCACGGCTCCCGGCTGTCATGGGTCTCCGATGAAACGACCGATGGGCCGGATTGGGCGCGTGAACTACTGGAAATGCTTTATCCGCTGGCGAATGTACGGGCAGGCCGTATTGGTTTCGCACTCGGCCAGAATATTTATACGCCGGAGGACACGTCGACGACGGCATTGGTTGTCGAGGATCGACCCTATGCGGGTTGGCTATACGGTTCGGTGTCGCTGCATGCGGAAACAACCCGCCAGGCAATGGGGCAAAATCTCAAAGTGCTTGATTCAGTTGAACTGAGTGTTGGTATTGTTGGACCGCAGGCCTATGGCGAGGATGTTCAAAATAATTTTCACGATTTGATAGGCGTTGCGCGCTCGAACGGTTGGAACAACCAATTAAAGAACGAGCCGGCGCTGGCATTGTTTTTTGAACGGAAATTGCGCCCGGACCCAATCCAGTTTGCCGGGTTGGAGGCGGATATAATTCCTCATTTCGGTGGTAGCATCGGCAATGTTTTCACGCTGGGAAATTTGGGGGCGACCTTCCGGATTGGACAGGAATTAGACCTCGACTTTGGTCCACCGCACATTCGCCCGACCTTGTCAGGCCTGGCGGCTGTAAAACGTGAAGATCGCCTCGGTTGGTATTTTTTCGTCGGCGGTGAGGCTCGGGCGGTGTTGCGGAATATTTTCCTCGACGGAAACACGTTCGCCGATAGCCATAATATTCGTAAGAAACCGTTTGTCGGCAGTTTTCAGTTCGGCCTTTCCCTTGCCTATAAGGGCGCGCGACTCGCGTTTAGCCATGTATTCCTCACCCGGGAATTCGATACGCAACGACGCACCGACCGCTACGGTACGCTAACCCTGTCGAAAAATTTTTGAGCGAGTGTCGTGCCTAACGGGTAAAGCGCCGCTGTAAAAATTCGAGGACATCATCAACGCACCGATTTGGAACGGCATCGCAAATATTGTGCGGCATGCCGTCATAGGAGAGGAATTCCATATCGGGAATTGTCTCTCGCATGACATCGTAATTATCGGTTCCGCCGACGGTCTCCGCGCCGGGCATCACGATCAGAGTGGGGCAACGGATTTCACCGAGCCGGTCGCGCCAGTCCAGCGTCGTCATGAGACCGATAAAGCGGGCGATAAACGCCACATCATTCTCGGCGCATTGGTCGATGAAGTACTCGACAAGGCCAGGGTCGGTTGTGTCCAAGGGAAATCGCTCGGCGATCGTTTCGGAAAGAAAGCCACGCAGGCCTTTTTCCGCGACTTGCGGCAACCAGCTTGCCGCCTGGGTATTTTTCAGTCCCGGAGTCGAACCGAACAAGCACGCGCTCTTAATCCGATCTGGATCGGTCATCGCTAGGTTCTGCGTGAGGTAACCACCGGCGGAATTGCCCACGAAGTGCGCGTTTTCCAGGCTAAGATGGTCCATCATGTCGACGACGTCTTGGACCAACCGCGCCATGGTCAAAGGCGGGTCCGTCGGCGGTATGTCCGAGCGGCCATGCCCGCGCAGATCCATACGCAGCACCCGATAATGCTGGGATAGCTTCGGAACCCAGGCATAGTAGCGCTGCGCGTTTCCCATGGCGGAATGCAGCAGGATTAGCGTATCCGCGTTTTTCCAAGGGTCGGTAAAATCGTCAATGCAATACGCGATCTCAATTCCGTCGCTTGCGCGGAACCTCCTCATCCGGGCTGCGTCTTCCATGGGTTTAGGCCGAAGACATAACGTGAATAACGCGATCCGCCAGCATGTCCTTGGTCTTTGCGCCATACGCCTTCATGTGATCAGAGCCGGCATGCGCCTTCAACGCGTCCAGGCTTGCCCACTTCTCGATGACAACCAAACTGTCTTCGCCGAATTTGGTTTGAAAACCGCCGACGCCGTCGGCATCGATCGTCGCGCCGTACTCAATGCAACCATCTTCTGCCTTCACGGCGGGAACGTTGGCGTTGAAGAGTTCGAGGACCTGTCCCCGCATGCCGGGTTTGGCGGTGATAACGGCGATGACATGAACCATGCTCATGAGTTTCTCCCTAAGATAAGGTTGTTTCGAGGAAGCTAGGTCTTCGTGCGCCGTTCCGCAATGGGAAGTGAGTTTCTTCAGTCGGCGGTACTTAGCCACTCGATATCCTTGCGCGCGCCAATAATAGCCATCGCATCGACTTCGACCAGCATCTCTGGATCCGCGAGCCCGGAGATGCGACAGCCGAGCGAAACCGGACGGCTGTCCTGAAACCAGGGCGGTCCCTCGCCATAGGGGCGGTTCTGTTCGGCTTGGTCGATTGTAAAGGTTCGTCGCCGGACGACATCGTCAAGTGTCGCACCAGCTTTTTCCAGCGCGGAACGGATGCCTTCATGTGCCATGTCGTATTGTGCCGCCCAATCGCCCGGGGCGCGTACGTTGCGATCCGCATCGATCGAAGTGCAGCCGCTGACATGGACAACGTCGCCGACGCGGACGGCGCGGGCGTAGCCGCGTGCTTTTTCCTGCTCGTTTTTGGTATAGATCGTCTCGCGGTTGGTGGCGGAACCGATGATCGCCTCCGCCTCTATTTCGACCATCATTTCCGGCAGCATAAGTTCCGGAATACCGAGTAAGGTCAGTGGCGGCCTGAGACTTCCAAGTAAATCGAGGCGCGCCTTTCGGTGCCCCTCGGAGTCCGAAATATTCGTCAAGAAAGTTTTGGAGTAGACGAGGTCCGCCATCGTCCCACCAGCTTCTTCAATGGCGGCCTGTATGGTTTCCATGGTGACTTGAGTCTGTGCGTACAGGTCGCCCGGGCCTGCAACACCGCCGCCATCTTGTAGCGCCGTCGTGCCGGCAACGAAAATTCTGTCGTCGACACGGACAGCTCGAGAATAGCCATACGCTTCCTCCGTTGGGCGGCCCGACGATATGCGCTGAGCATTCTTTTCCGCACCGTCGATGGCGTCGAACTCGATCTCGATCAATTGCGCCGGGCGGGCAAGACGTTTTACGCCAACCAGGGTTGATGCCGGGCGAACATCGCGAAAGTACTTTCCGAGCGCGCGCGCCGCGTCGTCAGCGACGCTCATATCCGTGATATAGGTCCGCGTCCGCACGACATCCTCAAGCCGTCCGCCCGCCTTGCCCATGCTTTGGCGCGCAATGTCGACGATGGCGTCGACCTGTGCGGCGATGTCGCCGACGCCAATCACATTGCCCTCGGTGTCAATTGCGGTGGTGCCCGATTGCATAACCATATCCCCGACCCGCAACGCGCGCGAATAGTGGGCGAGGTGTTCCAGTGGTCGGCCGGAGCCGACATTAATACGGCGGTAGGTTCCCATCGATTTAATCTCCCTGAGGCTATGCGGTCGGCGGTGCCCAGAACGGTGAATTGTTCGTTACCTCGCGCAGTTTCGCGAAGAACGCCGGTGCGTGCTCGGCGGCGGTGGAGACGGCACGGCCACCGAGCCGCTGGCTGTGGCGAGGCGTACTCATGATCTCGGCGCCATCTTGTAGCGGGATAATACCATCTTCGGTTCCCGCTTCGAATTCCGACCAGTTGCGTGCGTGCTCTTTCGACCGAAAGAGGTTCATGCGGCTTCAGGCAAAGGGTAGGTTGTCACGCCATTTCCGGAACGGAATATTGAAGTACAGGTGCAGGCCGGACGGGTCTTCCCGTTCGATGACGCCGTCGCGCATTGAAACATGCAGCGCCTCGCCACTGGCCAGGCAGGGCGCATCGATTTCGACGGTTTTCCCAGGGAATAACCAAGAAATCGCCAAGGCCTCGAGGCCGCATTGCGCGAACCATTTTTGTTCACCTTCGACAGTGACTCTGTAATGGGTCGGTAGATTGTTGAAGGGCGCAACGGACGCAATCAGATCGGTGCCCGGATGCAGCCAGTTGGGTAGGCCCGCGGCCATTAATTCCTGCAGCATCCGTTTGCCTTCGTCCGGCGCGATCGAAAAATTTCGCGCTATTTCCGTGTAGTGAGGCGCCTGGCCGCGCGCAACAATAGTCTCTAAAACATAGTGATAGGTTTGATCTAGTTGCGTTGCCTCTGGCATGACACACTCCCCCTCGCTGCGCTATTTCGCACGGATGGTAGGTTTGAACATCATCGCCGCCCAATGTTGCGTGAGTCAATTGGAGCAGAAGTGGCGGCAGTTATAGGCTTACGGGTTCGGACAAAATGTTGAACGAGAGCACGGTATGAGCAGGACCAACCAACTTGTGATCGAACCGTTGACGCCGGCTTTTGGCGCGCGGGTTACGGGGTTTTCAATTCGTGAGGGCGTTGATGACGGGACCCTGACGGCAATCGAATCCGCGTTTGAAGCTTATTCCGTTTTGTATTTTCCCGATCAACCGGTTGACGACGAGGAACAGATCGCGTTCTCGGAACGGTTCGGTCCCCTTGAGGGTACACTGCCTGGTGCGGTCGGTGCCGGTACCAAGGTGGCGCGGATTACCAATGTGATGCCCGACGGGACATTGAAGGATCCCGACAGTCAGCTCGCCCTATTCACGCGCGCAAACATCTTCTGGCATACGGATAGTTCGTTTAAGCCGAAACCGGCAAAGGCCTCCTTGCTGTCCGCGCGGCGAATTCCAACCGAAGGGGGCGATACGGAATTTGCCTCGACACGGGCCGCCTACGAATCGCTACCGTCGGCGACACAGGAAAGGCTCGACGGATTGATTGTGGTTCACGATATTGCCCATTCGCGGGCCATGTTGACGCCGAAAGCGTTGAGCACGGAACAGCGCGCCGCGATGCCACCGGTCGAACAGGCCTTGCTGCGCGTAAATCCGTCGAATGACCGCAAGTCCTTGCTAATCGGGAGTCATGCCGCCCGTATTAAGGGTTGGAACGATGGGGAATCGAAAGCATTGCTCGAAGAGCTGATGGCCGCAACCGTCAAGCCGGAGCATACCTACCGGCATCGCTGGACGGTTGGCGATATCGTTATGTGGGACAATCGTGCGGTGCTGCACCGGGGTCATGAATATGACGAGATCAACGACCGCCGGTTGATGATCCGCACGACGCTTGCTGGTGCCGGCCCTACGGTTGTCGATGGTATCGTGCAGATCGGCCTATAGCGGGTAAACAAGCAGAATATCGATCCGGCGCGAATCCAAGACGACAAGCCGTTTCTGGAATTTTGGCGTTTTCTTCGAGACGTCGACGAGGTCGAGATATTTGCCACTGGCGAAAGTTTCCATATCGCCATTTTGCATCGTACGGGTGACGATGAAGTTGGTGCGTGCGTTGAACAATTCCGGCGAATGACGTTTCAAACGAGGCCGCTCGATCACATGAGTGTAGCGGTGCGGTTCGAAAATATTTGCTTCCCGCATGGCCTTGACCCGATCCTTCATCATGCCCTTGCCGTCACAATGTAGGAGGCCGATTGCGTGGCCCGCGGCATGGCTTTCCCGCGAAATGATTTGGTAGAAGCCAGTTTCGGTGAAGAATTCGGGCCACGCCTCGATATCGTCGTCGTCGATGCTATGGACGTAATCGGCGAACATGTCTTCGATCTGGGTTTGTAAACCGATGTCGCTTTTCTCCAGCTGGTCGGGCGCTTCGGCGTTCATTATTCGAAGCCCATGATGTCGCGGTAGCCTTTCCAGAATCCGCGGATCGCCGTTTCTGTGGCGCGTGAACCTTCGCTTGGCGCGACGTCGCGGCCCCCCATTTCGAGAAACGCCGTCGTATCCGGTGCGCTGCCTCGGGTGCCACGCTGAACGAACTCGTTGATACAGCCATCTTCCAGTGAAACAAGTCCGGCGGCGCCAGTTAGATTGGCTTGATTGATGCGCATGCGAGTCTTCGCTTCATCATCTTCTTCGTACCCTAGGTACATCCAGAACAACTCGGTCTTGTCGACGCCACGCGGAACGAAGAACCGTACGGCCAACGAGTTCAGGGTCAATTGAACCGATAATGTTGGAAAGATGGTCTGAATACTGTGCGTGATTTCGTCGTCGAATTCGGGCCAACTATCCAGCATCTCCGGTGCCGCGAGTTGGGAATCATACTGGGCG
Organism: Alphaproteobacteria bacterium; assembly: GCA_021774385.1. Classification (GTDB taxonomy): domain Bacteria; phylum Pseudomonadota; class Alphaproteobacteria; order UBA8366. Next base: position 1,450 of record JAJFJC010000489.1, on the reverse strand, counting down.
GCATGAACCGCTGCATCCTGGTACTCCGCGCTTTCCTGTAGCTTGCTCCGTTTTGCGTAGCTGATGTGGTGCCACCCGCGTTTGGAAAGAACGATGCCGCCGTCCATATCGAGCCGGTTCACCTTGAACGTTGTATAAAAGGTGTGCAGCAATGTCGCATGGTAGGAGTCACGGAGGTTTTCCGCGTAAAGCTTCCAATTGTTGTGCATGATTTGGCTATGGAAACCGAGCAGTTTAACCGGTCGCCCCAGATTGCGCCGGACATGGTGGTCGATTTCGGGCCCAAGAAATTCCGGCACGGGTTCGGTTTCACTTGAGAAAGTGCCAAAAACCAATCCGCAATAGGTTTCTACCCGCAACGGTTCCATACGGTGTTTGCTCGGGTCGAAATCTTTTGGCATGCCTCCTTTGCCACGAATGCCATCGCGGAAAGCGACGCCTTTTAGTTTGCCTTCGAGATCGTAGGTCCAGGCGTGATAGACGCAGGCCAGCGTGTTGCGGTTGCCGCGTTCCTGGAGACAGACAAGTGCGCCTTTGTGCGCGCAGCGATTGACCATTGCATGAATTTCACCATTCTGGTCACGCGTGATGACCACGGGAATTTCACCAACGAAGGAGGTTTTGAAATCGCCCGGGTTGGGGATGTCTATCTCAAGGCACAGAAAGTTCCAGACCGCGCCCTTGAAGATTTTCTCTTGTTCAAGCGCATAAATTTCCGGATCGGAAAACACGCGGTAAGGAATTCTCGTAACGCCGCCTTCGGGCCAGTTCAGGGGTTCTCTAAGATGTCCCGTCGCTGTGTTTGTCATGACCCAGGTACCTAGTTGCTCAGTTCACGCTGTTTATTCGAGACCAAATCTATCGCGATGTCCAGCCAACGCTGTGGTGTAACCGTGGCGCGGTCGCCCTTTCGTAAGAGCGCGGTGGTCGTTTCCGATTCGACAATTGCGGGACCATCGATTGCCTGGCCCGCGGGTAGAAGCTCCAGATCGAATACTGGCGCATCGACCCATTCGCTCAGATATATTTTTCGATGTCCTTTGGGGGGTGCCGGCGGGCCGGACGGTACCGGTTCTTCATCCGGCGTTTCCGGGAGAATGCCAATTACCGCGATTCGCGCATTGACCAGGACGACTTCTTGGTCTTTTAGAGAATAGGTAAAGAGATCTTCGTGCCGGGCATGAAACCGCGCCGCCACCTGTTGCATAAGGTCGTCTGCTTCCCACGCTATGCCGTCGAGTGGAACGTCGATTTCGAATACCTGCTCGCCATATCGCATGTCGGCCAGGCGATGCAGCCTAATGGGGCCGTCGAACCAGGCGGCGAGACGTTGACGTCCCTCAGCTACCATTTCTGCATATAAGGTACGCAATGTTCCGCTATCCAAGGTGCCCATGTCGCCGACATGGGTTCGCGATACTTCAAAGCGCAAATCCGAGGCGAGCATGCC
>JAJFJC010000488.1 GCA_021774385.1 Alphaproteobacteria bacterium | reverse complement strand
CTGCCCAAGATGACTTTCCTCCATGAGCAAAATTTGCTGATTGCGAGCAATGCGTCTTGCAAATGCTGTTGCCAGTCCTAATGGTTCGGTAAAGGGTAGATTGGTGATGTAATCTGCACCACCACACACTGCGCCAAATGTAGCGCCGCTAAGACGCAACATATTTGACCACGGATCCATTTTTGACAGCATTCTTCGTGAGCTGGTCGCATGGATGATGCAGGCCGTATCAGATGCTCCAAAACTCTCGGCCATCTGCGCCCAGAGCATGCGCGCAGCACGTAGTTTGACGATACCCATATGCCCGTCTTGCTCACTGGCCAGATGTACATCCATTGTTGAGAAAATATCGTCAATATTTAACCCGCAAGATTCTAAGTTGAACGCATATCCAACTGAACGGCTGAGCATATAAGCGAGTTCTTGTGCTGATGTAGCCCCTGCTTCGTGGGCGGAACTGGCATCAATTGAAATCGCTTTCCAATGTTTGGCGTTAGTTTTTACCCAACTGACTATATCCAGTATTTTATCACCACCATCCAATAGTGGAGAGTAACCAAGGCTAATATGGATATCTGCTAGGTCATTGTCTTGGAAATGCTCTGCCAGTAAAGCCGCCGTTTCGAAATTATCAGCAGAAGGCACAAGCGATATAGGTACCAAATTGGTCATGACGCCTGATAATAAACGCTGCAAATCCGAACGGTCACGGACGGCAATACCGTCTTTTCCTGTTGGGTCGATGCGCAAAGATAGTGCGCTGACACCACCGTTTAAATCCGCCAAGATATCTGCGTTGGCGTGCTCGATATCCGGGTGGTCAATCTCGCTCGTGATATGCCAAGGGCGTCCGGCTAAATGCGGAATTCCGCCCTTAGTCACGCCTGTATTTTCGGGTGCGTCCGTAAACAACGGCCCGCGCTGAATGCCATCTTCGGTGTGACGTACCAAAGTTTCGGCGTAGTCTGCACCGCGCAGGGTTTTTTCGGTCAGTGCTCGCCACTGCGCTTTTGTGCCGCATGTAAATCCATCGGCTAAATCCAGTATATGGTCAGTCATGATTTAATCTTATCATAGACTTGCTATATGACTATTGGTTTTTACGAAAATCGGTTGGTTTTATACAAAATTTCCATTAGATGGACGCAATTAATTACAAGGATTTTTTATGGTTGGAGACAATCCCAATGCACCGACATACGAAACTGTGCTTGCGGTCAAGCATTTTACCGACAAGACATTTTCGTTTTCTATAACCCGCCCGCCCAGTTTCCGTTTCCGCTCCGGTGAATTCATCATGATTGGTCTGATGGGTGAGGTTAAGGGCAAGGTGAAACCAATCATGCGCGCTTATTCCATTGCAAGCCCGTCTTGGGACGAGAAACTGGATTTCTATTCTATCAAGGTTCAGGACGGTCCGCTGACATCTATGTTGCAACATATAAAAGAAGGCGACAAGGTTATGCTCGGTCGTAAGCCTGTCGGTACATTGATTTGTGATGCGGTGCTTAAGGGCAAACGTTTGTTTCTGTTTTCTACGGGTACAGGCATAGCGCCTTTCGCGAGCCTTATCCGCGATCCTGAGGCGTATGAAAAATTCGACCAGATCATCCTGACCCATACATGCCGCGAAGTCGGGGAACTTCAATACGGATATGAGATAGTTGAAGCCGCACGCAAAGACCCGCTCTTGCTTGATATTTTTGGTGAGGATTTCGGTAAACGATTGCACCATATTCCGACCGTCACCCGCGAAGATTTCCCTCTCAAAGGCCGTATCACGGACTTAATGGAAAGCGGCGAGTTGTTTGAACATGTTCCGGGCGGCGCATTCGACCCCGAGCATGACCGCGCCATGATCTGCGGCTCGATGGACATGACCATGGACACGAAGGCGTTGATGGAAAAATTTGGACTTAATGAGGGATCCGTTTCCCGCCCAAGCACATTTGTTATCGAAAAAGCGTTTGTCGGTTAATTTCCTGTAAAGCAGTTTTTAAGACGCTTAGCTCTAGAAAAACGCCTGTAATCCAGTTATCGCGCGGCCTAATATGAGCGCGTGAACGTCGTGGGTGCCTTCATAGGTATTGACGGCTTCCAAGTTCATGGAATGGCGGATAACGTGAAACTCATCCGAAACACCGTTACCGCCGTGCATGTCGCGTGCAGTGCGGGCAATGTCGAGAGCTTTGCCGCAATTATTACGCTTAATCAGGGATATGGCTTCGATTCCAAGCTCGCCTGCATCCATTAGTCTACCCGCTTGAAGTGCGGCGTGTAGACCGAGTGTAATCTCGGTTTGCATATCGGCTAGTTTTTTCTGGATAAGTTGGGATTCTGATGCTGAAGCCGCCATGCCGTCATGTATCGCCTGATGATTGATCTATTCGTTCCTGTAATCCGACAATCGATGTAAATTCACTGAAAGATACACCTGGCACCTCTGTTCCAACCGTAGAGCCATGCTGCTGTAAATCATGCAGGATGTTTTTAACGGCCTTCGTTGCCGCAAATAGACTTGATATTGGGTAAATCACGATAGTAAACCCCATGTCGAACAATTCATCCCGGGGGATCATTGGAGTAGCGCCACCTTCGACCATATTGGCGACCAGGGGGCCAGGGACTTCCCTTGCGATAAGTTTCATGTCCTCGGCTGACCGGGGGGCTTCAACAAAGCAGGCATCAGCACCGGCAGATTTTGCAGCCAATGCTCTTGCAATCGCGTCGTTGATGGAAAGGGCGGCAATTGCGTCTGTGCGGGCCGTGATGAAAAAATCTCTGTCATTTTTTGCTGTGACGGCGGCGCGTATTTTGTTGACGAAATCGTCGGCATCAATCACTTTTTTACCCTGCATATGGCCACAGCGTTTTGGCCATACCTGATCTTCCAGAAAACAGCCTTTTGCGCCGATCGCTATCAGTTCGGTCACCGTTCGATTGACATTGATTTCATTACCATAACCGGTATCTGCATCTACGATCAGGTGGCACGTTGCAGCGTGGCATATTTTTCTTGCCTGTTCAATGACTTCTGTTTGTGTCAGCAGGCCAATGTCGGGTTCTCCCAGAAGCGTACCGGCAACCGCATAACCAGACATGAAGGCAACGGGGAAATCAGCCTGCGAGGCCAGCTTGGCAGATAGAGCATCATAGATCCCCGGAATCAGCAGGCCGGGCATCTCATTTAATAGATTACCAATAGTTGTTTCAGTCATGTTTATAGATTCATTCCTGCGGACACGTGTCGCTTCAAAAAGGTTTAACAATAGCCAGATAGATTACAGTCGGGACAAAAATAACGATAATAGGTGTTGTAATTTCGAAAAACCGCCAATGGCGTTGAATGGCAATTTCCAGTTTCTGATCATCTCCAAGTTTTTTAACTTTTGTTTTGTTACCACCAAAATGAGACAACCAGTAGTCAATCATTTCCATGGGAAGAAAAATAAAAAAAACAATAAACAGTTTGGCGGTTATCCAGTTCATTCCTATGGGATAGCGCACATAGTTATACATCAACAATCCAGTAACGA
>JAJFJC010000487.1 GCA_021774385.1 Alphaproteobacteria bacterium | reverse complement strand
ATCTCTGGCAATTCGCCATCGGGCGACATGCCGGAGAACTGCACGCCATGTTGTTCCAGGCGGCCTTTATAATTGATATTCACTTCGTAACGGTGCCGGTGACGCTCACCAATATCCAATTTATCTTCGTAAATCGCGGCGACACGCGAACCCGGCGTCAAGCTGCACGGATAGGCACCCAAACGCATGGAACCGCCAATATCCTCGTCCACCGTGCGGCGCTCCACGATATTGCCACGCGTCCATTCGGTCAGGAGCCCGACAATCGGTTCATCGCAAGCGCCGAACTCGGTCGAACCCGCGGCTTCAATTCCGGCGAGATTGCGCGCCGCTTCGATTACCGCCATCTGCATACCAAAACAGATCCCGAAATAGGGTACGTTCCTTTCGCGGGCAAAGCGCGCCGCCTTAATCTTGCCTTCGGCGCCGCGGTGACCGAAGCCACCCGGCACGAGAATGCCATGGCACCCTTCCAGATAGTAGGCGGCGTCCTCGCTCTCGAATATTTCCGATTCGAGCCAGTTCAGATTGACCCGGACATTATTTGCGATACCGCCGTGATGCAGCGCTTCGCCGAGCGATTTATAGGCGTCGAGAAGATTGGTGTATTTGCCGACGATGGCGATATTCACCTCGCCCTCGGGCGCGCGGATACGATGCACCACCTCGGTCCAGCGCGACAGATCGACATTGTCCTCGGCCTCCGGCTCAAGCAGGCCGAAATAGCGCATGACTTCCGTATCGAAGCCCTGCTCGTGATAGGCAACCGGCACCTGATAAATAGTGTCGACATCGAGCGCCGGAATAACACGGCCTTCACGTACATTACAGAATTGCGCTATTTTTTTCCGGGCATCCGGCGGTATTTCACGATCGCAACGGCACAACAGCATGTCCGCCTGGATGCCAATATTCAGGAGTTCCTTGGCCGAGTGCTGCGTCGGTTTGGTCTTTAGTTCTCCCGCCGACGGTATGTACGGCACCAACGTCAGATGGATGAACAGTGTCCGCTCGGCGCCGAGCTCGTTGCGCAACTGCCGAATCGCTTCGAGAAACGGTAGCCCCTCGATATCGCCAACCGTGCCGCCGATTTCACAGAGCACGAAATCTTCATCGTCCAGGTCTCTCAGGACGAATTCCTTTATCGCGTCCGTGACATGGGGAATGACCTGGACGGTGCCGCCCAAATAATCCCCTCGCCGTTCCTTTGCGATGACATTGGAATAGATCCGGCCCGTCGTAACATTGTCACTACGGCGTGCCGGAACCCCGGTATAACGCTCGTAATGGCCAAGATCGAGGTCGGTCTCAGCCCCGTCGTCGGTGACGTAGACCTCGCCATGCTGATAGGGGCTCATCGTGCCTGGATCGACATTCAGGTACGGATCGAGTTTGCGAAGCCTGACCTCATAGCCGCGAGCTTGCAACAGCGCACCGAGCGCCGCTGATGAAAGACCCTTGCCGAGTGAGGAAACCACGCCGCCGGTAATGAAAATAAAACGCGTCATGGACGGGCAGTTTAATCCAATCGCTTTGTGCTTCCCAGTTTAAACGGGAATAAAAGTGTAACTTTGGTGAATTTCGCTAAATTATCGCGAAACAGGCACCTCGCCTTCCTTCGTTTCAGGCGTTTCCGTACTACTCGCAGCCGGTTTATCGAGAATCGATGTCGGTGTTGACCGATTGCCGGCGACAATTGCCAGCGTCAAACTTGTCAGCATGAACAATCCGGCCAGCACCGCAGTCGCGCGCGTCAACAGGTTCGCCGTCCCCCGGACGCTCATCAAGCCGCCGACATTTGCGCCGCCACCGCCAATCCCAAGGCCGCCGCCTTCGCTGCGCTGCAGCAGAACCGCGATGACAAGCGTCAGCGCTAAAATAAGATGAACCACCAGAAGTATGGTTTCCATCGCTTAACCTTTACTCAATTCGTGTAATTTCGGCTGTATGTAGTCCTTTATTCCCGGAAACGCCAGTACCTCCTATGCCGAACTTGCCGCAATCGCCAAAAAGTCTTCCGCAACAAGGCTCGCGCCCCCCACAAGCGCACCATCGACATCCGCCAATCCCATGAGCTCAACCGCATTGCCCGGTTTCACGGAACCACCATATAAAAGTCTCACCCCCGCCGCAAAATCCGCCCCATGATTTGCGGACACAGTGTCGCGAAGATGACGATGAATCGCCTGAACGTCATCGGGTGTCGGTGTGCGGCCGGTTCCAATTGCCCACACCGGTTCATACGCAATCACCGTGTTAGCCGCCGTCGCGTCTTTAGGAACCGAGCCTGTAACCTGGCCGGCGACGACCGCATCCGCACGCCCGGCGTCCCGTTCCGCTTCGGTTTCGCCAACGCAGATAACAGCAGTCAGCCCGGCCCGCTGCGCGGCTTCCGCCTTCGCCCGTACCAACGCGTCCGACTCACCGTGATCGGCGCGACGTTCCGAATGGCCCACGATAACGTACCCGCACCCAATGTCGGACAACATCTCCGCGCTGACGTCACCGGTATGGGCACCATTTGCCGACGGGTGACAATCCTGACCGCCCAACGCCACACCGGAACCCGAGACTGCCGCCGCGACGGTCGAAAGCTGAACCGACGGCGGGCACACCAACAACGCGCAACGCACGTCCGCCGCGCCCGCGACCACACCTTTCGCCAGCGCTAGCGCTTCGTTTTCAAGCCCATTCATTTTCCAATTGCCGGCAATAAGCATCGTACGCGGTGTAGCCATGGCCGAATTTCCTTCCCTCGATTGAACGACGCGGTTGTTTATCATGCTAGCGGATAGAGCGAAACATATGCGTAATACCTATTGCGAGGCCGACAGACGCAACTTAAGATGCCGCGCCACGCCGGAAGGCCGCTAATTTCAATGGTTTCAAGGGTAAAACGGAATGCTCGAATTCCTGCGCAACGGCGTTCGATCCTGGTATTTCAAGGCATTGCTAGGATTGCTGGTTCTCAGTTTCGCGATCTTCGGTATTGGAGACATCTTTCAAGGTGGCGTACGATACGGTGCTGCCGTTGAAGTCGGCGAGATCGAAATCAGCCCGACGCAAATTAGTAGAGCCTTTCAACGGCAAATGAATTCGCTGTCCCGTTCGCTTGGTAGCAATATTACCGTCGAACAGGCCCGCCAATTCGGTATTACGGACCGCGTCGTGAATACGTTGGTGACCGACGCTCTTCACGACAGTGAAGCGAGCTCCCTCGGCGTCGCGGTAGGTGATGACCCCATCGCCGAAAGAATCCGAAGCGAACCGGGATTTCGTAATCAAGCCGGACAATTCGATCGCGGCGTCTACGAACAAACGCTAGCGGTAAATGGTTTTAGCGAGCAAACCTTCGTGTCCCGTCTGCGGCGCGAGATTTCACGCGAACTCGTTCTGGGGAGCCTAACCCAAGCGGTACCCCAATCGACGCAACTCGCTGACCGGCTCTACCGTTGGCGGGAAGAAAAGCGAATTGCCAATTACATAACGATTAAAACCGATCTCAAGGCCCCGGTCGGCACGCCCGACGAAACGGCCTTACAGGCTTATCACAAAGAGAACGAACGCATTTTCACGGCCCCTGAATATCGAAGCGGGACGTATATCCATTTATCCGACACGGACGTGATGGATGAAATTGCCGTTCCCGAAACAGATATCCAAGAGCTTTATGATAGCCAGCTCGATCAGTACAAAGTCCCAGAGCGACGCACCGTTCAACAAATGATTTTCGACACCGAGCAGGCCGCGAAAGGCGCTATCGGCCAATTGTCCGAGGGAAAAGAATTCGAAGCGCTTGCCAAGACCTTGCTGAAACAAGAAAAGAAGGCGACGAATCTGGGCGACGTAACACGTTCGAGCCTGCCCGACGCATTAGCCGATCCCGTGTTCGCCCTCAGCACCGGGCAAACCAGCGCGCCGCTGAAGGGACCGTTTGGCTGGCATGTGATGCGCGTTACGGGCATGAAGAGCGAATCAACAACACCATTCACGGAAGTGCGTAAAGCGCTGGAAACCGAGCTCGCCAAGGAAAAGGCGGTCGATGTCCTGGTCAAGCTTGCCGAGGCTCTCGAAGATTCCTTAGGCGGAGGCGCCTCGATCGAGGAAGCTGCCAGTGAAATCGGCGTTTCCGTCAGGAAGGTTGCCGCTGTCGACCAACGTGGGCGCGGCACCGACGAGAAACCCGTTCCAACCCTACCCAAGGGCCAGGAATTCATGACAACCTTATTCGCAACGCCGTCCGGCGAAGAAAGCAGCCTCGTCGAAATGGGACCGAACGCCTATTTGCTGATCCGAGTCGATTTGGTGACGCCCTCGCAGGTACGGCCGCTCGATAGCGTGCGCAAGCGTGTCGTCCAGGCTTGGCAGATGCAGGAACGCCGCAAATTGGCGGAAAAGAAGACGAAAGAGGCGCTCGATAAATTGATCGCGGGAACGGCATTGCCGGCCTTGGCCAAGGAACTCGGACTATCGATCAAGACCAGTGCTCCCTTCAATCGCGAGGGTACGGGGGTGGAACGGTATCTACCAAGAGAACTGGCAAGCGACATGTTCGCCGGGAAAATAGGTGGCGCCGCCAGCGCCCCTTCGGGCACGGGGCACACGATTGCCGTTTTAAAGTCGATCCAAGCCGTTGACACCAACGCGGAGAAACCGAAACGCGACACTCTCGCTCAGAACCTCGCCGAGCGGATCGCCGAGGACTTGGAAGCGCAATACAACAAGGCTCTGCGAGAACACCACAGCGTGAACATCGATCAGCGCGCGCTCGACGCTTTATTTTTGCAATTTTAATCAGACAGGAAATACCGTGAGCACGCTGCCCGATTACGCGCACTTCGCGAAAGCCTATGACGCGGGCGAAGCGCAAGTCGTCTGGAGCAGCGTCATCGCGGATTTGGAAACACCGGTTTCCGCCATGCTGAAGCTCGCCGACGGCCGTGCGAACAGTTTTTTACTCGAATCGGTTTCCGGCGGATCGATCCGCGGCAGATATTCCTTCATCGGGCTGAAACCGGACCTGATCTGGCGTTGCCGCGGGTCTAATGTGGAGATCAACCGAAACGCCCGCGCCAATGCCAACCGCTTCGAACCCGCCGGCAATGATCCGCTTGGCTCGCTTCGCACCCTTATCGGAGAATCCGCGATTGCGCTTCCCGAGGGCTTGCCGCCGATGGCCGCCGGACTGTTTGGTTATATGAGCTATGACATGGTGCGGTTGATGGAAGTGCTGCCGGATCAAAACCCAGATGTATTAGGGCTGCCCGACGGCATCTTTCTGCGGCCGACGATTATTGCCGTTTTCGATACCATCGAAGATGTCATGACGATAGTCACGCCGGTCCGCCCGCGCCAGGGTGTCGATGCGAGTGCCGCCTATGCACAAGCCGAAGAGCGCCTTTACGATGTCCTGACCGACCTGGAACGGCCGCATCCAAAAGCCAACGACTTGTCAACGGCGGACCATGACTTGCCGGAGCCGGTTTCCAATATGTCCCGGCCTGACTTCCATCGCATGGTGGAACGCGGCAAGGAATATATCCAGGCGGGAGATGTTTTTCAGGTGGTTCTCAGCCAGCGCTTCGAAGTCCCGTTTACATTGCCGCCCTTTTCTCTCTATCGGTCTCTGCGGCGGCTCAACCCGTCCCCTTTCCTGTTTTTCCTCGATTTTGGCGAATTCTCCATCGTCGGCTCAAGCCCCGAAATCCTGGTTCGGTTGCGAGACGACACGGTCACGATCAGGCCCGTCGCCGGCACGCGCCCTCGCGGCAAGGACGCCGCGGAGGACAAGGCCCTGGCCGAGGAACTTTTGGGCGACGAGAAAGAACGCGCGGAGCATTTAATGCTGCTCGATCTTGGCCGTAACGATGTCGGCCGCGTTTCGAAGGTCGGTACGGTCAAGGTCACCGAGCAGTTCACAATCGAAAATTATTCCCATGTGATGCACATCGCCTCGCATGTCGATGGCGAAATCGCACCGGAACATGACGCCTTAAGCGCCTTGGTTGCCGGGTTCCCCGCGGGCACCGTCTCCGGAGCCCCCAAAGTCCGCGCCATGGAGATCATCGACGAGTTAGAGCCGGAGCGCCGCGGCATCTATTCAGGCTGTATCGGCTATTTCGGCGCTGATGGCGACATGGACACCTGCATTACATTGCGCACCTCGATCATCAAGGACGGGAAGCTTTACGTTCAGGCGGGGGGCGGCATCGTCGCGGATAGCGATCCGGAAATGGAATGTCAGGAAAGCGAGAACAAATCCCGTGCGATCGTCCGCGCCGCCGAGGAAGCCGTTCGGCTGGCCGCCGGTGGGCGGAACACCTGATACCAAGGACCATTTATTAGCGCTTATTGTGTCCTTGTCTTGGTCATTGCCAGGAATAACGGCCCCATTGCCACCGCAGCGCCCAACGAAGCAAAAGCAACACCCCAGGATTCCACGGTGTGCCCGCCACCCGCATGGTCGAGCACCATGCCGAAGACGAGAGGTCCAAAGAAACCACCGGTAAATCCGCTAATCGAGTGCACCGCAAGCGTGGCGCCTTGACGCCCTTCGGGAGCGGCTTGCACAGTCCCGGTGGTCAAGGCGGCTGACTCACCCTGTACGGCGAAAATATAAACAATTGTCAGAAAGACGACCCAGCCGTACGGTAATTGCGCTGAAAATCCAATGCCAAACGCCATGGCCGCCGAAATCAACATGATAGTCGTAATGACACGCCGGCGGCCGAAACGAACCGCGAGTTCGCCGCCGCACATACTGGCGAAGACGGCGAATATCGCGCCCATTGCCGCAGCGTGTGTTGGCGTAAACCAGCTTCCGGCCTCTGACGAACGGGCGCTGAAAACCAAAAATGCGACAACCCAAGCTCGAAACCCAAGAAGTTCCCACGCATGAACGCCGTAGCCGAGGACATAGCCCATCACCACCCGGTTCCTTAATACGGGCCGGAAATCCAGTAAGTGCGCGGATCGATCCACGGGCGGCGGCGTCACGGGCCGTAACAAAATACCGATCAAGATCATGCCAAGCGCTGCCGCCACGCCGGTCGTTAGAAATACAAACCGCCAATCGAAAAACTGTTCGACCGTTCCCGCAACGAAATAGGAGCTCGCAACCCCAAGGCTGAAACAGCCTGTATAGGCGGCTATCGCACGCGGTTGGTTCGGCCCTTCGTAGCGGTCGATCAGAACACGCAAGCCAGGCATGTAGGTACCGGCAAATCCGATACCAGCGAAAAACCGGCAGATCATCGCAGTCCAAAATCCATCGGCGAAAAAAGCAAACCCCAGTGCTGACAAGGCAACGGTGCCGGCTCCCGCCATATAGATGGGCCGGGCATCGACGCGGTCTGTCAAACTAACCAATACCGGAACGGCCAGCGTGTAGCCGGCGAAGAAAATGCCTGAAATCCACCCTAACTCGGTGGCGGAAAGCGTCCAGAGTTCACCGAATTTAGGTAGCAGCGAGGCGAATGCAAAAGCATCTAGTGTCGTGAGCACCTCGCAGAAGCACATGAGAATGATGAGAATAATCGGTGTGGTAACGCGCGGCATCACGGAAGTTTAGAGATGTATGCAGCCCGTGGATATGGCCTTATTGTTTGTCGCGCGTCAGCCTTCGCCAATCCGCCGGCGCACGATCGTGCTCAAGGGAATAAAGGTAAATCCGCGCTTGATGGCTTCCGGTATCCAGCTCTCCAAAGCTTCCAAGGTCACATCGTAGGGATGGCCAATCGCGATTGCATATCCACGACGGCGGGCGATGCGCTCGGTGCGCGCCAATTGGCGTGTAATGGCATCGGCTGAGCGGTCATGGTCGAGGAAGATATCACGGCTCGCATAGGCAATGCCGTGCGCGCGCGCCAATGCCGGCCCCACCGTCTTGGTGCTGGTTACGGAATCGAAATACACCAATCCGCGACGCTTCAATATACGAATGACGGTTTCCATGCCGTCGGGCCATTCCGTAAACCGGCTGCCCATGTGATTGCTGATACCGATATAGCCGTCGAAACGCGTGAGGGACCATTCCAGCCGGCTGTGGACTTCCTCAAGGCTCAACGATGTCAAAAGCGCCTTCGGGCCCGGGTTCACGTCATGATCCTTCGGCTCCATGTTGACATGGATAATAAGCTCGTGGCCTGCCTGCCGGCTCACATCCGCCAACTGACGCAAATTATGCCCGTAGGGCAGATAGGCCAAGGTGAGTGGCGACGGCAACGCAATCGTCCGCAAGGCGCGCGGGCGCGACATGCCGAGATCATCGATGACCAGCGCGATCATCGGGCGCCCTCCCGTCGCCGGAGCCGGAACCGCGTTTGCAAGCCATTTCGGTGTCTTTCGGCCTCGAATCTCCGGGTCTAACGCGCGTTCCAATGGTGTCGCCGGTATCGCCGGCACTGGATTTCCACTTGGCGCGTCGCGTCGAGCCGGGGATATAGCCGTAACACTGTAATCCGTTGCCGCATCCGCTAGCGGCGCCGCATCCGGTGCCGGCGATGGCGCTGTTTCGGGCTCGAACACGCGGCGTACCGGCGGCCTATAGGCGCGGGAGGATACTTCATAAGGGACATCGCCCGGCGCCAAGGTTGCCTGTGCCCTCGGTTTTTCGGTTTGCGCAAACCAACTTCCAAAAACGGCGCCAAGCGCAATTCCAAACGCAAAGATCAGCGTAATCCCCGCGACGAGCCTCAAGCGGCGGCGCCTCAGATAAGACTGCTCGCCTTTGCGGCGCGGAATGTTGGATCGCTTCGTTACACTACGGCTCATGATCGCCATCTTCGGTGAAAGTCTTAAAGAATTCCACTACGAAGCAATATCGGCCGCCGTCATCTGTTCTCCGCCGGCGATGCCGTCGATAATCGGGCAATCCGGCCGGTCGTCGCCATGACATTGCGTCACAAGATGCAATAATGTGTCGCGCATCGAATGTAGTTCGGAAATTTTACGATCTATCGCCTCGACATGCCCTGTCGCCAGTGCTTTGACATCACTACTGGCGCGCGAACGGTCGTGCCAAAGATCCAAAAGTTTGGCGACATCCTTGACCGGGAACCCAAGGCTTCGCGCCCGTTGAATAAAGCGTAAGGTGTCGATTTCGATTTTGCTGAAATCACGATACCCGGATTCGGTGCGATGGGCCGGCGGGATCAAGCCGATACTCTCGTAATATCGGATCGTCTTGGCCGGTACTCCGGACGACTTTGCCGCCGCGCCAATATTCATCTGTAGTCCTTTCCAATCACGGCTTCTTGGTACTAACCATGCGTTAAAGCCGAAGATTACGTAACCGCAAGGCGTTGCTGATCACCGATACCGAGCTCAAGCTCATGGCAGCACTCGCAACAATCGGGCTCAACAATAACCCGAAGAACGGGTACAGCGCCCCCGCCGCGATTGGTACTCCCAACACGTTATAGATAAACGCAAAAAACAAATTCTGCCGGATGTTCTGCATCACCGCGCGGCTCAGCAGGCGCGCGCGGACTATCCCCCGCAGGTCGCCCTTTACCAGCGTCACGCCCGCGCTTTCCATCGCCACGTCGGCCCCCGTCCCCATGGCGATGCCAACATCCGCCGTTGCCAAGGCCGGCGCATCGTTAATGCCGTCGCCGGCCATCGCAACGATATGCCCGTCGCGCTGCAAGCGCGCCACGACCGCGCCCTTCTCATCGGGCAGAACATCGGCTTCGACGTTGTCGATTTGCAGCGTGTCGGCGACGGCGCGGGCGGTAACGGCATTGTCCCCCGTGGCCAGGACGATTTGAACGCCGGTACCGCGTAGCGCGGAAAGCGCTGCCGCCGCTGTTTCCTTAATGGGGTCCACGATTCCCAATATCCCACCGACTAAACCATCCACGGCGACATACATGACGGTGGCGCCGTCCCGTCGCAACGCATCCGCCCGCGATTCGAACCCGCCAATATCGGCGCCCAAATCCATCATCATTCTGGCGTTACCGAGCGCTACAGGGCGTCCCTCGACCTTCCCCCTTACGCCTTTCCCGGTCACCGATAGAAAATCGGTGCAGTCGGCGAATGAAACACCGCGTTGCCGCGCGGCGGCGACAATCGCGGTGGCCAACGGGTGTTCACTTCCCCTCTCGAGACTACCGGCGAGCCGCAGCAGTTCGTCTTCCCCGAGGTCAGCCGTGGGAATAACCGTGGTGAGCCTTGGCTTTCCCTCGGTCAAGGTTCCCGTCTTGTCGACAACAAGGGTGTCGACTTTTTGTAGAATTTCGAGCGCTTCCGCGCTTTTGATTAAAACACCCGCCGCCGCGCCGCGACCGGTTCCAACCATGATCGACATCGGCGTCGCCAATCCAAGCGCGCAGGGGCAGGCAATGATCAAGACCGAGATCGCATTGACCAGCGCGAACGCCATTGCCGGCGCCGGGCCGAATATCGACCAAAGCAGAAAAGTCAGCACGGACGCGAAAACGACCGCCGGTACGAAGTAGCCCGCAAACTTATCCGCAAGGCGTTGAACGGGCGCCCTGCTGCGCTGCGCTTCGGCAACCATTTGGATAATCCGTTGCAGCAGTGTCTCACCGCCGACATGTTCGGCCCGCAAAATGAAACCACCGGTCCCATTTACCGTAGCGCCGAACACACGATCGCCAACCGATTTTTCTATCGGGAACGGTTCACCGGTCATCATCGCTTCGTCGACGGCGCTTGAGCCTTCTAAAACTATACCATCGACGGGAATTTTCTCCCCCGGTCGGACTCGCAGGCGATCCCCAACCACGACCTGATCAAGCGGCAGATCTTCCTCCTCGCCATTACAGCCGATTTTGCGCGCCGTCGTGGGCGCCAGTTCAAGGAGGGCGCGGATTGCCTTGCCAGTCTGATTCCGCGCTCGCAATTCCAGCATTTGGCCCAGTAAAACCAAGGTTGTAATGACCGCCGCGGCCTCGAAATAGTTATCGATCGTGCCAGCCGCCGTTCGAAACGCATCGGGAAAGAGTTCCGGGAGAAGTAGCGCCGCTAAACTGTAAATATAGGCAACGCCAACCCCAATCGCGATCAGCGTGAACATATTGAGGCGCATCGTGACGATCGACTTCACGCCACGCTGCAGAAACGGTAATCCACCCCAAAGCACGACGGGCGAGGCCAGAAGGAACGACGCCCAATCGATAACGCGTGGCCCCAACAGCCGATGAAAATCGACCCCGGGAATATGCGCGCCCATTGTCAAAACAAGCACCGGGGCGGAAAGAGCAAGGCAAATCCAGAACCGGCGGCTCATATCGATGAGCTCTGGATTTTCCTTTTCCTCAACAATGATTCCCATGGGCTCCAGCGCCATACCGCATTCAGGACAGTCACCAAAGCTGTCCTCGATGACTTCTGGGTGCATGGGGCAGGTAAATTGGCTCCCGGCAGGGACCGACGGCGCTACCAGCGGATTGGCCTTGGCCTCCAGAATCGCGCCGGGATTCGTTCGAAATTTCTTTAGGCAACCTTCGCAGCAAAAGTAATAGCGCTGATCGCTCCAGTCATAAGAATACGCCGCCGTCCGCGATTGAACTGCCATCCCGCACACAGGATCGGTTGCCGTCATGCCATCGCCTTTAATTGTGATTGACTACATATGGACCTTCCAGAGACTGGAAGGTCAAGGCATTGGTTCTATAAAACCGACAACAGGTTCATCTGGCCTTGCGGAAAATTTAAATAAAACTATCCTAATAAAACTAAAACTTTACTGCTCTAAATACATGGTCCCGATTTCAGATAGTTTAATATAAATGAAATATATACTTCATATCATCAGAACTATTACAATTCTTGCGTTTTTCGGTGCTTATATCGCTGCCCCGGCGCGTGCGGAATCACCCGCAATGTGGCGTATCGCGGACCATGACAGCGAGATCTGGTTGTTTGGCACCGTCCATATGCTTCCAGCGGATGTTGAATGGCGTTCGGCGCAGTTCGAGGCCGCTTTTGCGGCGTCCGATGTGGTCATTCTGGAAGTCGATTTGAACCATGGTCAAAGCGAACGTATCCATAGCCTGACCATGCAGTTAGGGTACAATGCGAATTTTGTTTCACTGTCTTCGCTACTCACACCCAATGAAAACGCGCGCCTCGCCAACGCGGCATCGAAAGTTGGTATTCTCCCTGACCTTCTTGAACCGCTGCGCCCTTGGTTGGCATCCATCCAACTCACCCTATTGAATATGGCGGGTCAGGGGTATGATTCGGCCACCGGTGTCGATGCGAATATTGCATCGATGGCCCAGGCGGCGGGAAAACGCCTGGCTTATTTGGAAACCGTTGAAGATCAGTTCGCGGTTTTTGCCTCCCTGAGCGCAAAGGTCGAAAAGGCATTTCTTATGGCCACGGTCGAGCAAATCGCAGCCAACCCCGGCACGTTAAATGAACTCATCCAGGCTTGGGCAACCGGCGACACCAAAAAGTTCAGCAAATATTTCAAGGATATGCGCGGGGACGAAATGCCAGGCCTCCATGACGCCCTGTTCGTCCGGCGTAATAAGGCATGGGTCGAACAGATCGCAAAACGCATGAAGGGCGCAGGGAAAGCATTCATCGCCGTGGGCGCTGGTCATTTGCCGGGACAAGACGGTGTCGTTAGCTTGCTTCGTGCCAGGGGAATTAGGGTAAAGCGATTATGACATGTGATAAGAGCGAAAAATTCGGCGATACCGCGGCCATTCTATCCGGCCGCGAAGGCCCGCCAGTGATGCTGATTCACGGCATGGGATTGCATATGCATATGTGGCACGGTCAGCTTCCTCCCCTCGAAGCCCGTTTCCGCGTCGTGCGCTACGACATGCTCGGGCACGGCGAGAGCGACAAGCCGGTCAAGACCTACACGATGGATGATCTTGTCGACCAAGCGCTTCGATTGTTGAACCGGCTCGAACTGGAACGCTGCGCCCTCGTTGGGTTCTCGCTTGGCGGCATGATTGGGCGAGCCTTTGCGTTAGCCCATCCGGACCGCATTTCCGCCCTCGCAATTCTCAACTCCGCCCATGCCAGAGATGCCGAGCAGC
This sequence comes from Alphaproteobacteria bacterium, assembly GCA_021774385.1. Lineage (GTDB taxonomy): Bacteria > Pseudomonadota > Alphaproteobacteria > UBA8366. Next base: position 9,074 of record JAJFJC010000487.1, on the reverse strand, counting down.
GCCAGGGAATGATGGAGCGCCTCGAAATCGCCCTTCAATCAGGGCTTACGGCAACCACGGAAGCGGCCCTGACGCGCTGGTTCACCGAACCTTTCACCGCTCGCAACCCGCCCGTCATCGACCGCGTACGGCGTTGGATGAATGCCAACGACCCCGAAGTCTACCCCCTGATTTACCGCATTCTGGCCGAGGGAGATGCCCCCCTCGCCGACGCGATAGCCGACATTGACTGTCCAACGTTAGCGCTGGCCTGCGGCGAAGATCACGGCAATTCGCCGGAGATGGCACGGCAGATGGCGGAACTTATACCCGATTGCCAAGCCGTGACCGTTCCGGGTCTGCGGCATATGGGTCTTGTCGAAAACCCGCCGGCAATTAACGAAGTTCTCGTACCGTTCCTAGAAAAAGCGCTACAAACCTGATTAGCCCGCCCGTCGCCGCTCGCGCATCAGAACATAAAGCCCGCTGGCAATGATAACGGCGCTGCCGAGCATAACATGAGGGGCGGGTAAATCGCCGAACATCAGATAGCCTAACCCTGTCACCCAGATCAGCTTGACGTAATTGAAGGGCGCCAGAAAAGAGGCCTCCGCAACCGCAAAGGCGCGGATGAAGCAGAAATGCGCCCCGGCCCCAAGCGCACCTATGCCCGCGAGATAAACCGACTGCCGAATATCCAGCGGCATCCAGAAAAACCAAACCAGGAAGCTCGAAATCACCGCGCCGCCGGCACTGGTGTAGAACAGAGTGACGAAGGTCGTTTCGGTATCCGCGAGCTGCCTTGTGATGATCTGAAATGCCGCAAAACCCACCGCCGCCGCGAGGGGTAACAGCACGGACCAGTGCATGACATCGCCGCCGGGCTGAATGATGATCAAAACGCCCGCCATCCCAACCACGACCGCGCCCCAGCGATGAGGGCCAACATGTTCGCCCAGCAACGGCGCCGACAGCGCGGTAATGATCAGCGGCGCGGAGAACGTAATCGCGGTGGCATCAGCCAGAGGGATGTATTTGAGCCCGGCGAACAGCGTACCGATCGTGAAAACGAGCGACGCGGCACGTAAAATTTGCAACGGTTTGCGCCGTGTCTCGTGGAATGTCCGAAGCGGTATGCGCGTGATCACCGCGGCGGCGAGTACAAAAAATGCAATTGCCACGAAATAGCCCCAGACAATTTGCAGCGCATGCATTTCGCCGGTGAGATATTTAGAAACGGCGTCGACGGCAGCCGTCAAGAAGTTCGCCAAAATGAAAAAGGCAATACCAATAAAAGCGGGATTGTTCGCCATCCGTTGATTCGATGCTCAGTTGTTGACGAACGAAACCACCGCTTCGGTGGTACGTTAAAGTAGCAGGTGCGGTGTATAAGAGACCAGCGATGACGAACCTAGCCTCAATCGTTCGATCCGATCTGTCGAAGCGCTTCGGCGTGACCGCTTCGAATACAGCGAATGCCATCACGACGGAACCCGGCGCCTATCTCATTCTGATCGAACTCACGGACGCGGTATTCCCGTCGATTGCATCGTTATCCATGGCCGAGCTTCCCGCCGGTCATTATGTCTATGCCGGTAGTGCACGGGGCCCCGGCGGCCTTCGGGCGCGCATCGCGCGGCACTTACGGCGCGGCAAACGCCGCCATTGGCATGTCGACCATCTCACGGAAGAGGCACAATCCCTCACCGCCTTCCCAGTCCCCGGCGGAAGCGAATGCAAGCTTGTGCAATCGCTTGTAGAGTCGGGGCGCTATCATCAGCCCCTGCCCGGATTCGGCAGCAGCGATTGCCGCCATTGCGTCAGCCATCTGCTCGAAGCCCAGGGTCACAACCTAGGAGACACGCAATGCCGATAACCGCCACGTACCTGTTCATCGTCAGTATGGATGTCGATTCCGACAAGGAAGACCTTTTCAACGAGGTCTACGATACCGAGCATGTGCCGAACATCCTGAAAGTTCCGGGCGTAATCTCGGCGACGCGGATGACCTTGGAACCGCTGACCGCCGCCATCGGTGGCCAGCACCGGACCATCAATCCGGATGGCGAGCCGCACTATTCGGTAATCTACGAAATCGAAAGTCCCGACCTGATGGCCAGCGATGCCTGGGCCGCGGAGGCCGAGAAAGGCCGCTGGCCAACCGAAGTCCGACCGTTCACGAAGAACCGCCGGCACATCCTGCGCAAGGTGATGTCAAACGACGGTTAGCTGTCCACAAGAATGCCCGGATTCATGATACTGTTTGGATCCAATTCCTTTTTCGCGGCGCGGTAGGCGGCGGCGAACAAATCGGGCCGCTGTTTGTCATACCATGGCCGATGCAGGCGGCCGACCGCATGGTGATGGGTAACCGTGCCGCCCAACCGGTTCACGGTCTCGGCAGTGGCGGATTTGATCGTATCGTACTGTTCCCGTAGCGCATCCTTACGGCCAAGCGTACGCCACGTGAAATAAGGCGCCGGCCCATCAGGGTAGACATGGGTAAAGCGGCAGGACAGGAAGCCGTCCATGCCGGTCGTCTCGCGAATAACCTGCTGGGTTTCTTCCATAACCGCGGCATGGAACGTGGGAAACCGGTCCCAGGTGATCGCGGTCTCAAAGGTCTCGTTGAGGATACCGCGTCCGGTAAAATACTCGCGATAATACGGCGCGCGGATGAAATAATCTCGCCAACGTCCCGCCTGCCCGGCGCGGCGTTCATCTTCGCCGCCCTCGCGCTCGGCAACGCCGCCCATATCGGCGCAACACTCCAATGCGCGGTCGAGCCAATGGCCGACTGGATGGTCGGCGGATTCAAAGCTCAGCACCATCAGGCTCTCACCGTCCGGACTGGCACCTGACATCCGGCTCTCGTTGCCATCGATCAATCGGCAGTTGGAAGGATAGAGCCCGCTTTGAGCAACCATTCGGACCGCTTCGGCGGCCTTGTAGAAATCGGCGAAACGCACCGACGCCGACGCCCGATGCACGGGACGGGCATGCAACCGTGTCCAGGCCTCAGTGACGATTCCCAAGGTGCCTTCCGAACCGAGCATCATACGGTCCGGACTGGGTCCCGCGCCCGAGCCCGGCAGACGGCGGCTTTCCATCACTCCGGATGGCGTCACAGTGCGGATGTTTTCGATCATATCGTCGATATGGGTATAGACCGTTGCGAAATGCCCGCTCGAACGCGTCACGATCCAGCCACCAAAGGTCGACATTGGAAAGGACTGCATGTAGTGGCGCAGACTGAGCCCGTACGGTTTCAATTGGGCCTCCAGCCCCGGCCCTAAAGCGCCCGCCTGGATCAACGCCGCGCGTGAAGTTTCATCGACCTCCAGCACCTTATCGAAATGCCGCATATCGATCGATACCGCGCCCGGGTGATCCCCATCCGGCATGTTGGCACCTTCGGTAACGCTGGTGCCGCCGCCATAGGGCACTGCCGCGATCCCGGTATCGGCGCACCAATCGAGTAGCGCCCGGATATCGTCCTCGGTTTTCGGCAGCGCGACCCAATCGGGTGAATTGGAAAAGTCGCGGGCAAAGGCTTGAACATTGTCGCGGAAGGAACAGCCATAGGCATGGGTCGCCCGCTCACGCTTGTCCTCGGTGCACAAGGCCGCGAGACTTGTCGGCGGCGCAACCCGAGGCGCGCGCAACTCAATTTCGTCCATGGTGACGAAGGGCGTCGCATCGAAGCCGTCTACGCCGAGAAACGGACCCCAGAATTCGTCCAATGCCTGATATTCCTCTTGCGTCAGGCTCGCTTCCTCGTAGCCCCATCCCTGGATCTTGAAGGTCGGCATCGTCCCACTCCCGGTATATGGTTACTGTGAATGGTAACCATAGGCCCAATAGGGATATTGCTGTTATGCGCCTCTTTGTCGCGCTCGCGGAAGGCTGTTCATCTCTAAAGTGCTATTCCTGCGGCTTTCAATATTTCCCGGCCCCGTGTGCGCTGAGCCTCGGTGATGACCAGCCGTTCGGCGAAGTCGCGGCCATCTGGCTTGGTCGCGTCGACGCCGACCTTCGTGAGGGTGAAGGTATCCGGGTCGGAGGTCGGATCGAGGATCGCGCCCTTAGCGCCAGGGATGAAGATCAAATCTTCGTCGGCGCGGACCCGGGTCGCGACCGCCCACATGACATCGGACAATTCGAAGATATTCACGTCTTCGTCCACGACAATGACGATCTTGGTATAGAACTCCGTGCCAAGCGCGGCCATGATCGCTTGTTGCGGTTCACCCGGCGCGGTCTTCTTCATCGACACGATCGCCATCAAACCGCCACACGTGATGTGCGGCACGTGCACCGCCCTTACATTCGGCAGATTGCGGCGCAGCGCGTTCAGTATTTCTCCCTCCCGCGTGATGCAAGATACCAGTATGTGATCCAGTGACATGCCGGAGACAACGCTGTGGAACATGGCGTCGCGGCGCATTTGGATGCGCTTTGCAACGAAGACATTCTGCGTGCTGCGGTAAGACGCGTAACCGGTAAATTCGCCGAATGGGCCTTCCGGTTCATGGGTGTCGGCGAGAATTTCTCCTTCGATGACAATTTCGGCGCCGGCCGGTATCTCAAGACCGGGCACGCCGCACTCCGCGACCTTGTAAGGTTCGCCGAATAGCCCCCCAATGATCTCGAATTTCCGCACGTTGGGCGGATAGTGATAGGCCATGGATCCCATATAGTGCAGCGGATGAATACCCAGCGTTATCGCCGCGGGCAACGGCTCGCCACGCGCTTCGGCCCGCCGGTGAAATTCATACATGCGGCGGCGCGAATGCAGAGAAACGCCCAGGCGGTTCTTGCCGCTAACCATCAAGCGATGAAACCCGGTCGTATCAACGCCGGTTTCCGGGTCGCGCGCGGTAATCTGGCCGGCAGTGATATAGGGCGCCTTGTCGACATCGAACTGCATCGGGATTGGCAGCGCGGAAAGGTCGATATCGTCGCCTTCGATGACGATATCCTGCCATGGTGCCGTATCGACGCGTTCCACTGGTAGATAGTCCTGGCAACGGTCGCGGAAGGCTGTCGGCAGGTCGGCGCTATCCACGCCCAACACGGCGGCAAGTAAGTCTCTATTGCCTGCGATGTTCGTCACCACCGGCATATCGTGGCCAACAACATTTTCGAAGACCACAACGGGGCTTCGTCCCGCCCGCTCGAGCTCAAAAACGATCGCTGTCATTTCGTATTCGGTTTTGACCGGCTCGTTAATGCGAAGAAGCTGATCGGGAAAATCACGCTCGATGAATTCGAGAAATCCACGCAAGCCCTGCTTGTCGAGTTCCGACTGATAGTTTGACATTGTTGTTCCCTCTGCCTGCTGTGCATAAGCGCCGCCGCCATGGGACACGCCCTCGTGTCTTGGCCGATCGCATTCACGGCGCTAATCTTACTCGAAATTCGTTGCAAGGAAGGACGCGAAATGAACGAGGACCTCGTAATCACCTATCCACCGCCGGAAAAACTTACCGACGCCGACTTCGAACGGATGCTGTTGACGCGAGAATCTTATACCGCGATGCGCAACGAGCGCGTCGAGCGGGAACGCCACGCACCGAAAGTCGGCTTCGCGGCGCCCGATTTCCGTGTCGAACGGTTATCGAGCGACGGCAAGCGGAGCGGCGAATACTTCAAGCTATCGGAAACGCGCGGCAGGCCGGTCGCGCTGATCTTCGGGTCCTATACCTGACCGCCTTTTCGCAAACATGCCGTGCGCATGAACGAAATCTACCAAACCTATAAGGACAGGGTCGATTTTTACCTGGTCTATATCCGTGAGGCGCATCCCAGCGATGGTTGGCAAGTGCGTTCAAACCTGGATGACAACCTCGAATTCCTGGAACCGAGGACGGAAGACGAACGGGCGGAAATGGCCAGCGTCTGCATGCTCGACCTCGGCTTCAAGATGCCGATGCTACTCGACAACATGGAAAACGAACTCGACACCAAATACGCCGCCCTGCCGGAACGGCTCTATGTCCTGGATAAAGACGGTAAGGTGTTCTTTCGAGGCATCATGGGGTCGCGCGGTTTCGACGTCGACACCTGGCTCGAAGCGGTAAAAGCCCAGGCCGCGTTGACGGGGGCGCAGGCCGCCGAGTAAGCGGCAAGCCGGTTAGACCGGAATTTCGCCCTTTAATTGGCTGCGGTGCATAATGCGCCGTTGGGTTCCGTCGAATTCGTCGCGGCGGTGCATGGCGCAACGATTATCCCACATCAAGACGTCACCCATACGCCAAACATGCTCGCAGGTAAATTCCGGACGTATCGCGATGTCCCAAATTTCGTCCAGCACTGCTTCACTCTTGGCGACCGGCAACCCCTCGATATAGGCATAGAGCCGCTTGCCAAGATACAGCGCCTTGCGGTCCGATTCGGGGTGGGTGCGGACAATTGGATGCCACGGACCGGGACATTCCGAGGCGTCCTTCGATTCCTCGTAATCGTGCCGTAGGACGCCGTCACTCGTGTGTGAGACATCGTGCTTACAGCGCCGTCCCTCGATCCTGGCGCGCAAAGCGGGCGGCAGCGCGTCGAGCACCGCATACATATTCATGAAGGATGTATTCCCACCCGATGGCGGAAGCTCCAAGGCGTGCAGAACGCTCGCCGAGGGCGGCTGCTCAACGAATGGTGTGTCGGTATGCCATTTCGCCTCGCTGTTGCCGAGCTGCCCGATCTTCTTGCCGTCTTCGATGACATTGGAGATGACATTAATTTCCACCGGGATGTCCGCCTTCTGTCCCGAACCCTGGGAATAGTTCAGCAACTTATATGGCGGATATTCCAGCTCACCAAAATAGCGCGTGAAATCGAGCAATTGCGGGTCGCTCAGACTCTGGTCATGGAAAACCAATACGATATGTTCGAGCCAGGCGCGCCGAAGCGCCGCGATCGTACCCGCATCCAGCGGCTTTGAAATATCGATGTTCGATACCGTTGCGCCCAAACCGGCGTCGAGTGGCGTAATTTTCAGGCTCATCGATTGTCTCCTCATCAGAAAGGGACGTCGCCGGCGATCGTGACCCGATGCATCCGGCGCCCATGTCCGGCATAATCGGCAATGGCGTAGTGGCAGGTACTCCGATTGTCCCACATGACCAGCGTGCCCGGTTCCCAGCGAATGCGGCAGGTAAATTCCGGACGTTGAATGAAGGTCATCAGATAGTCGAGCAAGGGCGCGCTTTCCTCATTCGTAAAACCATCGAACCGCTGAACTTGGTCGCCGATGAAAAGACATTTCCGTCCGGTTTCGGGATGCGTTCGGATCAGCGGATGCACGGCAATTTTAGGCTTTTGCTCGGCCTGGCTCAGTTTCTCGTCCATGCCGCCATCGGCGTACCATTCCTCGCGCGATTTGCCGCCATAGCGGGACTTGTCCGCCCCGTCGCAATAAATCCGCAATCCGGCCAGCAGGGACTTCAGGCCCTCCGACAGATGCGCATAGGCCAATTCAAGGTCGGAAAATATCGTATCGCCCCCGACCGGCGGCAATTCCTTGGCATACAGCAACGTCGCCTTAACCGGGCACGGATCGTACATCTGATCGGAATGCCAGCGATTGCCAAAGACACGTCGCGCTTCCGGCGCGGTCTTGATTTCAAAGACTTCGGGCTGTTCTTCAAGCCCTGTCATATAGGGATAGAAATGTACGTCTCCCCAATGCCTTGAAAAGGTCAGCAGCGATGCCGGCGTCAAATTTTGGTCGCGCAACACGAGAACCTTGTGGTCGAGAAACGCGTCCTTCAACGCCGCCATATCTTTCGGGACAAGTGTCTCCGAGACATCAAGGCCCAAGACCTCCGCCCCCAAAGCACCCGCCAACGGCGCTGGCGCGACGCATGTCCGATCCTGTGCTTGTACTCCTCGCGGCACGGCCCCGCCTCTCGATTCAAGATTTTCGCGAGAAATCATAACGCGCGGCGCCATCAGGGCAAATAGCCTGGCGACCCCGGCAGGACTCGAACCTGCAACCGCCGGATTAGAAATCCCATTTAACCCCTTATTTTCTGCGGTATACAGCCTCCTTGTTGCATCCTTGTCGCACTCAGGAGACCAGCGCAAGCGCCGCTTCATTTATTTTTTCATGATCTTTGTCGAGGTTCGGAAATAAGTGCCCGTATGTGTCGAATGTAATCGTGATCGAACTGTGTCCCATGAGCGTTTGAACGCGCTTCGGCGAGAACTCGCGGTCGATAACCCATGATGCATAGAAATGCCGGAACGCATGAATTCCATATTTAGCTTTCAGTTCTTCCGCGTCGGGATCGCGCACCATTTTGCAGGCAATCTGAACCGGCGCCAGGAACCGCGCCACGATGTTGGAAAGGTATTCGACGTTGCCGACACCGTTCGGGAACACAAGATTTTCGTCTCCCTTCGGGCAACGCAGCTTCCATGCCTTCAAGTGGTTCACGACGATTTCAGGAACCGGTATGTCGCGATAGCCGGCACCGGACTTAACGGAACCGATCTCACCGAAGGCGTCGGCGCGCTGTGACACGGTAATAATCCGGTTATCAAAGTCCACATCGTCCCAGCGAAGTCCGCGAAGCTCACTGGAACGCATGCCAGTGAAAACGACGGTGTGAATAAACGGCTTCCAATCGTCCGTCGCCGCATTAAGAATTGCCTTCACCTCCTCCATGGAGGGTATATCGCGGCCAACCTTCAAGCGCTCCTCATGCCGTGATTGCATCTTTATCGACACGTCCGCTGCAACGTTCTGCGCGATCAACCCGCGCCGCTTCGCTTCCTTGAGAATGCCTTTCAAGCTGGTCAAAACTTTCTTGGCAAGCGCTCGTGACAAGCCCTCTAACAGGTCATCCCGAAAACTCTCCGCATCCGGCTGCGTGAACCTGGAAAGCTTTGTCCTACCAATCCGGGGCTTGATGTGTAGGTCCGCGTGCTGGCGGTATTGTTGAATAGTACTGCGTTCGCGATCTTCCAGTTCGGCACGCTTGATCCAAAGGTCCGCCGCCTCTCCTATCGTAATGCTCGCGCTGTCCGCCGTATGGGTTCCTTGCTTCACCTGATAGGCCGCATCCGTTTCCCATGCTCTCGCCTCGGTTTTG
>JAJFJC010000486.1 GCA_021774385.1 Alphaproteobacteria bacterium | reverse complement strand
ACATGGCATTTATAATCTGCCCCTTTCTTCGCAATATCGGTTGGGTCGTTGAGGCAAATTGAGACCTATTCGAGATATCCGCGTCGGATTGTAAAGCGACGGCTGTCATCATGTTTCCTTGAGTGTGCTAGCCATTGGAGGCAGCTTTGTGCACACGGCGCCGCAAAAGACGTTCGTGGTGCTTCAGCATCAATTGGGTCCATCGCAGCATTCGTTCGTGCCGTTGCATTTGTGCTTCAGTCGACTCAAGCCGGTGGCGGAGCGCTTTAATTTCGTTTTCGGATTCTTCCCACCTTGTATCCCTTGTATCATCAGGTGGAACCGCGTGAGGCATGGTGTCCGGCGCCGGCCTCTCTGGCTTGGAAAGCTCTGGTTCTGGAACTTGACGACGATCGCCCGGCAGGTCTTGATTTTGGCCTGCACTCTCTTCCGTATCTCGAGGCGGAGGCGTCTCCTCAACCTTTAACGCGACGGAGGTTTCTTCAACTTCCAGAACTTGCTCCGTTTCTTGCTGCAAGTCTTCCGCGACTTGTCCAACGGCACTACCGTCTAGTGCATGCCGCTCTTCCAGAAAACCGTATAAAAGCAGGCGCGAGCACAGCACGTTGATCCGTCTGGGTACGCCACCTGTTTGCTTATAAATTTCACTGTAGGCGTCTTCCGATAGAGCCGGGTCGTTATTCCAACCGACCGCGCTTAGCCGATGTCGGATATATTCCCTGGTTTCCTGTGCGCTGATCGGACCAAGGTGATATGACGCAATAACACGCTGACGAAGCTGATCCAGGTCGGCGCTTGCAAGGGTCCGTCGAAATTGTGGCTGACCGAGTAATATGCTTTGAACCAGCGCTGTGCCGTCGGTTTGAAAATTAGAGAGCATACGAAGCTCTTCAAGGGCTTGGAACGAGAGATTTTGAACCTCATCGATCAACAACAGGCAATGCTTTCCTTCTCTGTAATTCGCATCGCAAAAGTTTTCGATGCGGAGAAGTAGAGTCGCTTTGTCGACCTGCTCATGATCGAGGCCGAACGCGGCCGCGACCATCCGCAAAACATCGTCGGCGGCAAGTTGTGTCGTAACCAACGTCGCGGAAACATAGCGGTCGCTATCGAGTGTCGATAGCAAATGCCCCATCAATGTCGTTTTCCCCGCGCCGACATCGCCTGTAATGACAATAAATCCTTCGCCTTGATTAAGGCCAAAGGAAAGGTGCGCCATGGCGCGTTTGTGTCCACTACTGCCAAAGAAGAATCGATGGTCCGGGGTGAGTTGGAACGGCTGCCCTGTTAGGTTATAAAACTCGGTATACATCGCTCGATCTTAGAAGGACTTACTAAGATTGACCGAAACAATGTTTTCCTGCAGATCGGCCGTATTGTCATCGCTATCCCGGCGGAGGAAGTCGTAACGAAGACTTCCGGAGAAGTTTTCCATCAAACGATATGTCAAAAATGCATTGCTGCGCAGTGTGTAATCTTCGATGCCATTGGCGCTTTCGGTGATAATCGAAATATCGGCGCTAACGCCGCCATCCAAATTAGGCCAAATCCGACGATTTAAGCTTCCACCAAATGTGACGACGGTATCTTCCGTGCCTTCTGGTTCCTGAGAACGAATGTTGATACTACTGGATAGGTTGAATGAGTTTCTGCCGCGGGTGCCATTTAGGGCGATGTTGAATGTTTTGGATTTATTGACCCTATCCAAAAAATCGAACTCTGAAGCGTTTGGGTTTCCTGGCAGACCTGTGTTTGGATTGACAAGGATGCCAGCATCGTTGAGGACAAGATTGTTTAAGCTTGCCGCAAGGTCCTGCCGTTCGGTCCTAACTGTTTCTTCGTAGGATGCGCTCAGCGCTGTTCTGGAACTGAATTGATAGCTCGCATCGGCGGAAATATTCGTGGCCGCAAATCTACGACCCGTCTCAATTCGAATACTCGTCCTGGGACCAGGTGTGAGCCGAAATCCGCCGCGCCAAAAAAGTTCCGCGCTGTCGTCGGAATTTATGCCGCTGCCATCGATCGTTTCACTTCCTGCGCGACCAAGGAGTGTCAAAAACCGAGTCCAGGCATACTCGCCAGACAATTCGGTGACGGCATTGTTGCTATTGTTGTCCGTAAAGGTTCTTGTGCCCGACAATTCCCAACGAAGTTGTGTAAACCGGGGACCGCTGCGCAAAAGCGTTTGTATGGTATGGCTGCGGGACGCATCGGGTTGAGCGCCCGCCGTGCCAACATCGGGATTAAAAAAACGCGTTTCGTTAAGGGTATAGCGAAGGTCGGACTCGGCCCAATTGCCATATCTGTGGGCAAAGTTTGGCGTTATGCTGTAATTTAAAATAGTTGATTGGTCATTCGTGCCGACATTTCTATCAGCAGCAGAAACGCCGCCGCCGCGTTGTAAACTTTGCTGGCTGACCGTTGCGCGCGTGTCGATAAAGACAAAATCTTCAACAGCTTCGACATTCCCGGCGCCCAGCAAACTATGGCGGAATCCACCGAGCTCCGTGTTATCCCAAAACGTGTCTCGTGAAAAGTCGTAACTGAAGTTGAGCTGAGCGCGCCGGCCTTGACCATTAATGCCAATCCCCGCGGTTGTCGTTGTAATAAGGTCCGCCTCGAGACCTTCGCTGACGGATCGCGCATTATCGGTGAAACTTTGTTCAACGTTTATTGTTGGTGTTATCGTCCATTCTCCCGCCAGGGCGGAGGATGAGACGAGCGCTGCAATCATTGGCCCCAGAAAAATTCCAGCTCCGGCGCACACGCTGCACGCTAAATGACTAAGATTCTTACGTGGGAAAAGCATGTAAAAACTACGTCTCAACAATAATTCTAGCTGGTTTGTCTGTATTCGTCGTAGTAGCTGTAGGTACCATAAGGAGAGGAAATTGAATCCGCCCCTGTCTTGTTTATCACAAAATTTATGTTTTCACATGTATTTATGAGCTTCAGGGCTTGCTCGATTTCGCCTGCATCCGTCTTATGTGCTTCGACTACAAAAACAATTTGGCCGACCAGCATGGCCAGAACGCTGGCTTCACTACTTGCCAAAATTGGAGGCGAATCAATAATTATGACGCGGTCGGGATAACGTGCCGCAATATCCATCATTAATGTCGCCATTTTTTGGCTCGATAGGAGCTCAGGTGCCTGCGGGTTTCGAACACCGACGGGTAAAATCGATAAATTTGGAATATCCGTCCGAATAAGTAGGTCTGGCAAATGAAGATCATCTTCGATCAGCAGATCGACGAGCCCCTTTTTATCATCGAGACCGAGTTCGGATTCCAGACGGCGGCGGTAAACATCCGTATCGATTATCAAGACATGTAAATCTCGTTCCGATGCAATGCTCAATGCCAAATTAAGCGAGACAAACGTCTTGCCTTCGCCTGGTTTTGAACTTGTGACGAGGAGAACATTTCCTCTTTCTATATTCTTTTTGTTCGTGCTGAATGCGTTTAACAACAAAGGCCGTTTGACAGTACGAAATTCTTCCGCAATGTGAGATTGCGGCTCGTTTGGCGTGATAAATCCCGCTTGCGCCAGTTGATTGAAATCAAGCTTTACGTAATTTTTTCGATCTGGAGGCGCGCTATCCACGGCACTGTTGGCGCTATTCTCGGATGTAGATATTGGCGACGCCGCGGGTTTCCGCTCAGGTTGATATGTGGAAGCGTTGATTTGACTATCTTGAGTTGGGGGGGCTGATGTTTTGGTCCCCGACACTTTATTCTCCGACGCCTTATTCAATGTCTCTGCGGCCCGCTCGGTGAGCGACCGCTTTCCTTCGTTCGACTGTTTTTCCGCAAGCCGTTGAATCAGATCCAATCGATCACCATTATTGGCCATGCTATATTTCCTTTAGTACGGCTAGATTGGCGATCGTCTTGATAAAGTCCGATAACCACGCAAGTTGTGGAGGAAGCGGTTGTTTATTGATTAGTTCCGGCAACGTCGACAATTGAGGCGCAAATATTACAAGTACCACGCAAAGTGCTAAGAGGGTGCCGCTTGCCATTCCGAAACTGGTGTTGCTGAAGGTTCGCCTAAGATGTTGAACGGAACTGGTAATTAGGGAAACCGACCCAAGAACCGGCAATCCAAAAATTTCTGACAGTTTTCCTGCCGAACTAAATGTCGTGTCGAGCTGGCTAAGCAAAAACGTAAATCCGATTCCACCACCCAAAGCCGCAAATAAGACAAGGCCGAAAAGCAATTTTCGTTTAGGTGCTGCTGGTACGACTGGTACCTGTGGCGGCGAAATGATGCGAAATTGAACGGAATCCGTGGTCGCTTCAGCGGCCTGGGAAATGCGCGCGGCTTCTCGGCGCGCGAGAAACTCTTCAAATTTGAGCTTTATGACACCGTAGTCACGATCCAGATCCTTGAGCTGCGTCTCAACCTCGGGGGCCGTCAGCCGCAATTCCTGCAGTCGCTCGACTTTTGCTTCTGTTTCCACAAGGTTGCGCCGCAATGTCAGGATTTCCGGTTCTAATTCGCTTATTCGAAGTTGTAGTTGTTGATAGAGCGTATTTGGAATTTCAGCTTTAGGAGCCTCGTTCTTTTTTGGTGAACCGTCGGCGCTTTCGTCTCCCTGCGCGTCCTTTTCGATTTGGTCTTTCAAGTGAGCAAGCGATTTTTTTAAAACAATAATGTCGGGGTGGTTGTCGGTATATCGAAGTTTTAACTGATCAAGGTTTTCTTCCATCTGGCGTAAACGCTGGACTTCAGGCGAAATATTTGGCCCTGACATGACAAATTGTGGTGGCGTTTGGACCTTGAGGAACTGTGGTACCACGGCGAGCTGAGCCTTTAGTTGATCTCGTTTGAGAACCAGATCCTCAAAATGCCGGTTCGCCTTTGATTTTTCGGATTTTGCCTGCGAAAGCTGCTTCGAGAAATTGCCTGCGGCAAGGACATCAGCGTGCTTTGTTTTGAATTTTGCGAGACGTTGCTCGGACTGCTGTAGTTGCTTTTGATAGGCAGCTAGCTGCGACTCGATAAACGAACGAGCATTCTCCATATCTTGCCGGTTTTGCCCTAAATTTGTCTCCACGAATATCGTCAATAAGGCCTGGACAACAGCCTTGGCAAGCACAGGATCCTTATCTATATAGCCAACCGTAAAAAGGTTGCGGCCCTGGGCGTTTATGGACGCTGATTTTTCGATATGCGATAAAAGGCCTTCCATCTCAATGGGGGTCGTGGCTTCTA
>JAJFJC010000485.1 GCA_021774385.1 Alphaproteobacteria bacterium | reverse complement strand
TTGCTCTTGAGGAACGTACGCACAGAGGCTCGAAACCGCTCTAAGTTTGGTGCGCTCGATTGAGTGGTCATTTCGCCCTACTCCAATTCTTTACTGGCAATCCACAAGAGCTGTTTGGTTGCAAGGGGTAAAGGTATTGATTCGCGGCCTTATTTTCGTGCCTCGTAGAATCATGAGCGTCCCGAATTCGATAACCTTTAGGCACTCAAGCTTGGTGTAGTTCAAAAAAACATGAGTTTTATTCATAAATGAATGTATTCAGTTTTTCAAGCAATTCTGAAACGCCACTTGAGAAATATGGTAACCTGTTGGCACGCTGGGGTTGCCCCTCGATTGTTTCGTTTTAAGTGCGGCAACGATTTCCGATATCGTCATAAACGGACTCCAATTCCCCAAGGCTGCCACGCCTGATCACGGGCGCTTGGCAAACACAATTAGGGTAAGAGCGGACGTACCCTGAAAACCCAGGTGAATCAGCGATAAACGGCGTCCAAATCTTTCAGTTAAACAGATTGGACGATTGGGTCTCTTTTGGGACTCTTTAAATTCGGATCAGACTTGATAATATTTTCTGTATTCGCATTTGACCTAACAGCAAGAACGCCACGGCGTGCGCGCGCGGCGCGCTCATTCGTTACATCACGACTGGCGTTCTAGGTGTTTATCAAAATCACTGAACAGGCGAAAACGTGCATCACGGGCCGGGTGTATTGACCCTCGGGGGTGAACCCGCCGTAGAATGGAACTGAGCCCCCGAAGCGTGACGCATTCGAACCGCGTCCGAGTATCATCAGTTATGCAAGGAGGAGACAACCATGCCGTTCTTTGAGATGGGCGACGTCCGCATCCGTTACCAAGAGGCCGGTCGTGGCTTTCCGCTCCTGGTCACTCCGGGCGGTGGCCTCGACTCACATATCGACAAGTGGCCGATCGCGGTCTTCAACGCGATGGACGTCTTCAAGAACGACTTCCGCTGTATCACGATGGATCAGCGCAACGCCAATGGCGGCGAGAGTACGGGTCCGATAGCCGTCGACGATCCGTGGGGCGGCTTCGCCGACGACCAGCTCGGG
Source organism: Alphaproteobacteria bacterium (assembly GCA_021774385.1). Lineage (GTDB taxonomy): Bacteria > Pseudomonadota > Alphaproteobacteria > UBA8366. The sequence continues at coordinate 1,828 of JAJFJC010000485.1, read as the reverse complement.
CTGATGGATCACCTGGGCATCCAAGAGTTCGCCTTCATGGGTTACTGTATCGGTGGCTGCTTTGCCGGACGGCTTCTTGAACGCGCGCCCGAGCGTGTCGCCGCCGCGGTATTCTGCCAGACCGTGGGGCACCGGCCGGAAGACCCCGATATCATGTACCGGTCCGGCCGGGATAGGTGGGGGGCCGCGTTGCTCGCCCGACGGCCCGACCTGAACCAGGACGTGATCGAAAAGTATCTGCATAACCTGTACCGGGCGAGCCCCGATTTTCTCTACAGTGTGTCGCGCGACACAATCCGCAGTTGTCAGACGCCAATTCTCGTGCTGCCGGACGATATTCCCTCACACCCGCACCAGACATCGGTCGACGTTGCCTCGCTGGCGCCGAACGCCGAGGTTACGGTTTTCCCCTGGACGTCTCCGCCCGACCTAAAGGAACGCACGATCAACCGTGTGCGCAAATTCCTCCAAGCGCACACCGCCGCGCGGTCAGAGTAGGAAGCCTTTGGCAACCTGTTCGTCATGCCACGCAAGTATGCCGCCCGTACCCGTTGTCGTGCTTCGGGCCGCTGATTTCTCATGCCTCATGTCTCGAATGGATCAAGACCGTTTAGCCAGCGGAGGACAATGCCGATTTGTTGCTTGAACCGCTTTTCGAAGGGCAAGCGGGATATCCAGCACCCAATATTGTTCGATCTTTTCATCCGAAATCGTGGCACCCAAACCAGGGCCTTCCGGCAGGTCGACAGTGGCATTGACGTTCATATTGTCGCTCATTATGACAGGAGCGTCACATATGTCATCGGTCGGACGTTCCATCGGCGACCCATAGCCAAGCAATGTATGCTCAGCCCTGATGCTGGCGGCAATTTGCAGGATCGCGGCAAGACCGGTGCTTGTTACTCATGGAAACGCCAAGCCCCACCGCTTCCGCGGTTTCGGCCATACGGCGCACCAAGAAGAGGCCTCCGCTCTTGAACGGTTTGATGCAAATGGTGTCGCAAGCCTCGTTGTGCGCCGAGTTGACCACGTCATGTGCCGTCCATGCAGCTACACCGAAAAAATCAAACGATAACTTGAACCGATGGCTTCGGCGAAACTTATCGATCTAGTCCGCTGCCAAGGGCTTCGCAAACCAACGAAACAGAAGGTTGAAGTAGGATGGTTCCACCGATTACCGCTGTTCCGAACGGATCGTATAGAAAGTCTATAATAACAAGCCTCGAAGTAGATGACGTTGCCCCCTGAAATGTCCTCGGATTGTGGTTAGGGTTTGTTTCCATTGAAGGGAGACGGACGATGAAGCGCAGCAGGTTTACCGAAGAGCAGATTATCGGTGTTCTGAAGAAGCATCAGGCAGGGATGTCCGCAGCGGATCTGTGCCGTAAGCATGGGATTTCCGATGCGACGTTCTACACGTGGCGTTCGAAGTATGGCGGTATGGATGTGTCGGACGCGAAGAAGCTGAAGGCGCTTGCGGCTGAGAACGGCAAGCTGAAGAAGCTGCTGGCGGAGCAGATGCTGGATAATTCGACGCTGAAGGAAATGCTTGGAAAAAACTTTTGACGCCCGGTTCGAGGCGGAAAGCCGTGGACTGGGCGATCGAGGAAAGAGGCTATTCGCAGCGTCGGGCGTGCGGGTTGGCGGGTATATCGCCGCGGGTTTACCGCTACCGCTCGACGCGGTCGAATGATGCGTCGATCCGGCAACGCCTTCGTGCGCTCGCGTCGGAACGTCGGCGGTTCGGATATCGCCGCCTGCATATCCTGCTAAAGCGTGAGGGCATGGAGTTGAACCACAAGAAGCTGTGCCGGCTCTACAAGGAAGA
>JAJFJC010000484.1 GCA_021774385.1 Alphaproteobacteria bacterium | reverse complement strand
GCCGCAAAATACCTCGCCGGCGAAGCCACCTTCAAGGCCTGTACCAATGCGGTCATGACCCTGGGTGGCATGGGCTACGCCAAGGAATTTCACGTGGAACGCTATCTACGCGAATGCCTCATCCACAGACTAGCTCCGGTCAGCCCGCAACTCATTTTGTGCTATCTGGCGGAAAAGGGGTTGGATTTACCAAAATCCTATTAACGGTCTAAGTGCCCTTTTTATTGGATAGCAGCGACTGTACCGATTCTTCTTCCGTGCGGTAAACACTAAGCGCCAGGAATAGGTCGACGGTCACACCGTCGGTGGCGAAGGGGAGAAAAATCCGCTCCATTTCCCTGACGCGATAGTCCTTACGAGTCAGCACCGCGGCACCGCGGCGCCAAGCCGGGCGGCCCGTCATACACATTTCGACCAGCGTTGCGTACGGCCTGCTGCCAACGAAATTATCAAAGCACTCATCGAAATACCGCCCCGTGAGATCGTCCCCCAAGACATGGACAATTTCGGACCCGATTAGCCGATACCGAAAGCGTAGCGGATTGTGTTCAACATTCGCCAACCACAAGTTTGGCAACAATGAAGGCACATCCACCGGATCCAAATCCTCGCGTGCCGGCAAACCCTTGCCAGGGTGGATCGAGAGCCAGTAGTCATGAATTTGCCGCACGCGACGATCACAATCTTCCGGTAGAAGAAATTCCTCATCAATTTTAGACAATCGTTTCCCGCCCCTAACATTCTATTATTTTGAGAAATTATAAGTATTAAATAATGTTTGTAAGTAAAAAAATACTAAGTTTGTTAATTTTTTTAATTTCTAATAGGCTATATTGAACCAACATGGACCTAGGGTTTATTTTTACTTACGAAACTATTTTTAATTGTACTATAGATTCAATTTCTAAGCTAATTCGTGCGTATATAATTTCAGAAAATCTTCTACGCAAATATTTTCCACCTAATTGATTTTCTCAAACTGGCCAGCGCGACCGACTAAATTTAGCCTTGCCCTACTTCTACTTCCGCGATAGCTTCCGCCGCCATGAGCAAGCGGATTCATAATCTCGTTTCGCGACGTCGTGCCTTCCCATAGGCGGTCGACGGCTCATTTCTTTACATTAAATTCCACCAGTCGCGACCGTCGCCTTAGGGCGAGGGTTCGTATTTTTGTGACCTTGTCCCGGGCGGTCTAACCCCGAAAGGACAATGTCATGAACACACAGATACTCGAAAAACCAACAACCGAGCCGGCGGGCTTCTCCGCCCTCATGGAAGTTACGAGCCGGCCGCCGATTGTCTTTACACAGGGGCGTGGCGCCTGGCTTTGGGACAGCGACGGCAAGCGTTATCTCGATTTCGTCCAGGGATGGGCGGTCAATTGTCTGGGGCATTGCCCGCCGACCATCGCCAGCGTCTTGGTCGAGCAATCGACGATGCTGTTGAATTGCAGCCCTGCATTCTACAACGCGCCGATGATCCAATACGCCGAAGCCCTGACAAGCGTCAGCGGCCTGGACCGGGTTTTTCTCGCTAGTAGCGGCGCGGAGGCGAATGAAGGCGCGATCAAGCTGGCACGGAAATGGGGCGCCGTTCATCGTGGCGGCGCATTCGAGATCATCACCACCGATCATGGCTTCCATGGCCGCACATTGGCCACCATGTCGGCATCTGGGAAGACTGCATGGGACGCGTTATTTGAGCCAAAAGTGGGGGGTTTTCCCCGTGTCCCGCTGAACGATCTCGACGCGGTCGAGGCCGCAATCACCGAAAAGACCGTCGCCGTGATGCTCGAACCTATCCAGGGCGAATCCGGTGTCTGGCCCGCGACCGACGAATTCCTCATCGGGCTGCGGGCACTAACCGAACGGCATGGCATCCTGTTGATCCTGGACGAGATCCAGACCGGCATGGCCCGGACAGGCAAGATGTTCTGTTGCGACCATACCGGCATCCGTCCCGACATCATGACGCTCGGCAAAGGCATCGGCGCGGGCACGCCCTTGGCGGCATTACTGGCGCGCGAGGACGTCTGCTGCTTCGAACCTGGCGATCAGGGTGGCACCTATGGCGGCAACGCACTGATGGCGGCCATCGGACTGGCGGTGCTGGAAAAGCTGTCCGCGCCAGGGTTCCTCGCTCAAGTCAACGCAGGGTCGCGGCAACTCTGGCAAGGCTTGGAAACACTATCCGAGAAACACAGCCTCGCCGGGGTGCGCGGCAAGGGCTTGCTATTGGCGCTTAATCTAGGACCACGGTCAGATGGCGCCAAAATTGTCGAACGGGGATTGGAGAACGGCCTGCTTTTGAACGCGCCCGCCCCGGACGCCCTACGCTTCATGCCAGCGCTTAATGTCAACAAATCGGAGATCGCGGAGATGTTGGCGATTCTGGATGAATTGCTGTCGAGGGATTAACCGATGGCAATCGAAAGAACCTCTTCGGGCCAATGAATTTTGGCGCGGAGAGGTAACGCCATCTAGCACAAATGCCTGTGCTCAGATGTTGAAACGAAGTCGGCTGTTTCAGCTCTGAATCGCGTATACTCCGAACGTCAGGAATCCGGTTCCGGCGGACCTCCGGTGATCAGGCGTATACGACGGCTAAAGGTAAGATAGGACCACGTCCAGTCCAAAACGACGGCCAAACGGTTGCGGGCATCCGACATGAAGGCGACATGAACCACGCTCCACAACCACCACGCCAGCGTTCCGCTCAATTGGATTCCGCGGAGATCAGCAACCGCCTTCTCCCGGCCGATAGTTGCCATACTGCCATAATCGCGATACCGAAACGGTCCGGGTCCGTGCCGATCCTCAATCTCCGAGCCGATAAATTTCGCGACATACTGGCCCTGCTGCTTCGCCACCGCGGCCAATCCCGGCAACGGTGCGCCGGCGCCATTATCACAGGAAGCCGTGTCACCAATCGCATAAATATTCGCATGACCTGGTACACGCAGATTAGAATCGACAATAACGCGCCCGGCCCGGTCCCTTTCAGCACCAACCCAACGGCCGGCCGGCGACGCGGACACGCCGGCGGCCCAAATCACCGTGCCGGCGTCGATGCGCTCGCCGGCGACCACGACACCGCGATCGTCAATTTCCTCGACCCTGCCACCGGTTCGAACATCGACGCCAAGCCTTTCGAGCGCGTCGCGTGCCTTGATCGACAACCGCTCCGGCATCGCCGGTAGAACACGCGGCGCCGACTGTATCAAGATGATCCGCGAGTCGGCCGGATTGATCGCATCGAATTCCTCCGCCATGCCTTGCCGCGCAAGTTCAGCGATAGCCCCAGCCAATTCCACTCCGGTCGGACCGCCACCAACGATGATGAAAGTCATGAGGCGGGCACGTTCGGTCGGGTCATCCTCCGTTTCAGCGCTTTCGAACGCCAATAGAATTTCGCGCCGGACCTCGGTGGCATCGTCGATCTTCTTCAATCCCGGCGCATAAGGTTCCCATTCATCCTTACCGAAATAACTGTGTTTCGCACCCGTCGCCAAAACGAGATGGTCGTAAGGTATGGATTTTTCGCCCATGCTGACCAGCTGTTCGTCGGTGTCAATATCGGTGACACGTCCCAGCGCGACCCGACAGTTGGACGCATCGCGCGTCAAGGCGCGAATAGGCGTGGCGATATCGGAAGGCGATAACGTCGCCGTCGCTACCTGATACAGCAGCGGCTGAAACAGATGATAATTTCTCCGGTCGACAAGGGTTACCTGAGCGCGAGCGTGCCGCAAACCCAGTGCCGCCGCGATGCCGGCAAATCCACCGCCGATGATCACAACACGCGGCGCGTCCGCCAGCCATTCGTTTTGGGCGTTTAGCCCGGGAAAGGTGCGTCGCAAGGCAAGCATAAGTAAGTGATCGATGGACAAAACGCCCGCGCCAACGAAGGCAATAAACCCGAGTGCCAAAATCATCAAGCCGAACGGGCCATTTTCGCCGCCCAATGCATAAATGGCGAACAACGCCGCCGCGAGAATGATCGCTACCGGCCGCGTCGCAACGCCAACCGCCATCGGCACGGCACAGACCATTAGAACCACGGCAAATGCCAATGAACCTGGCGTAGCCTCCAATCCCATAACGCCAAAACGTTCGAACCGTGCAAGCTCACTCTGCGCCATACCCGCAACCACCGCATAGCCGCTTGCCCCCAGTACGACGGCAAGCCAGGTACGAAGGCCAGCGCGATATACCGGTCCGATATACGTGCTCAAGCCGTTTCCGATTTGCCGTGCCAGTCCGGTCAAGGGAAGCGCGGAACTGACGAGCGAGGGAAAGAATTTATGATCGAGACTAATTGGTCCGGGCCCTCGTATCACCATGACCGCCAGCAACAGCATGGTGTAAAGGTGATCGGGCACCGCGGGGTAGGCCTTGTGCAACAGCGCGGCGCTGAACAAAAGCGCCACGGCTGCGAGGCGCGTGGAAAGACCGAGCAGCAACAAAGCCGGCGCGACGAGTTCTATCATCGTCAGAACCGCTGCTGCGGTCTCCGGCGTCATGCCTGGGATCGGCTGCACGAAGGTAAACAGCCAAATCGTTGGTTCCGGATCGGTGGTTTTTAAAAACCCAATACGAAAAAAACCCAGCGCCAACCAAATACGGATTGCAATATCGATAAACGGCGCCAAACGCCGTGTTGCATAACCGTTGAGATCGTCGAACCAAGCGACAAGAGGCGGTGTTGTATTGATACGCGACGTCTGGTCAGACATAGCTAAACTCGCCTCGATAAAATGACCTTCGGCACCCCCTACTCCTTGACGATCAACGGATAATCGGGCGTTGGGTTCAAGGGGCATGAATATAGATACTGTCCCGCCACAAGATCGACGGCGTAGTCCTTGCTCTCTCCTTCATCGATCCCACCACCAACCACTTTGGGCCGCAAAGCCCGCACCAAACGGCTCGAAGCCCTGAGGTAAAAGCCAAGCTGGTAGGGAACGTTTTTATTGCTGATACGAAAGACGTAGCGGCCTGGTTTGAGCACCATTGGCTTTACTTGCGTCAGCCGGTCGGCGCCCGTTTCCGTGTTGATCAAAACACAATCGGTCGCTTGTTTGGTTTTGAAGCCATGATCATAGCCCTGCTCAGGCTCCAGGAACTGACATCCGGTTTGGGTCAAATCGATGACTTTCGGCGCCGCGGCCCAACCTGAAGATACCGCGAAAATTCCCAAGAACGCCACGGCTATCCAGGCGAGCAGTAAACGCGCCGCCGCTTGCCGAACAGTATTGTGGGCGCCTTTGTGACGCTTTGGTACCGCACGCAACGCACGGGTGATTATTTTGAAATGAGAAGCAACAATCATGCTGCGGTTCCTCCAATTCATAATCGTCGATGGCGACGCTACACTTTAGAGGTGCGGAACAGGCATAAGGTGACAAGTTTTTGTAAAGATTTGTTATCGAAATTGTTGCGCAATACGGTGGTTCGACTTTTCGCTCGAAACATACCCCTCGTTATCGCCCCCCCCCTCCTTCACTGAACTTGTTCGGCCCAGCGCGCAATTCGAAGGTCGAAGGCGGCTTGTCACGAAAGGCCGAGCATTATTGGAGCGAATAAAAATTGCCGCGATTGCCGTCCGTCGGTTGACCGTCCTACTTAAATACCGGTCTCCAACTCATTCCGCCGCAACTTCCTTGGTTTGTTGCGTCGCGGTATGAGCGGCCGCACCCGCTGCTTTTACGGTCGCCTTGTTGACGGGCACATCGTCCTCGTCATCGACTACAACCTTGACTTCAGGCCGGGCAAATTCGATGCCGTTTTCGGCAAACGCATTCTGCACCATGATATAGGCCTCCTTGCGGATCATGAATTGCTTGCCGGGTTTGCACATAAACTTCGCGCGTACAATCAAACCATAGTCATCCACTTCCAACACGCCCTGCGATTTGAACGGTTGGATGAAATCCTCGCCAATCTCTTCATGTTCCAGGAGTTCCTGGCCGATTTTTTTGAAAATTTTCTTTACCTTCCGCACATCCGCATCGAATTTGACCCGGAATTTCAACTTCATGATCGCCCAATCACGCGAATAGTTCGTCAGTGTCTTTACCTCGCCAAAAGGAACCGTATGCACCGCGCCACGGTGGTGGCGCAGTCGAAGCGACCGTACGGACATTTTCTCTACGGAACCTTTCACCTCCCCCACATCGATATATTCGCCAAGCCGAAACGCATCATCGATGAGGAAAAAGGCACCCGATACGATATCGCGAATCAACGCTTGTGAGCCAAAACCGATCGCCAGGCCGATAACGCCCGCACCCGCCAGGATTGGCCCAATTTCGACGCCAAGCTCCGCCAACGTGATCATAATGACGATGACGCCAAGGGTGATTTGGACGGTCTTGCGCAACAGCGGCAGAAGGGTCCGCATGCGCGACAATCCCTCACCGCCAATTTCCATCTCCCCGAGATCGGCGCCTTTCTCCGCCGCTTCCGCGTCCTCTTCCGCGATCCTGCGATCAATGAATATTTGCACGGTCTGCCAAATGACGTAAGCGATCAGCAACGTCAGCGTGATCTGCAATGCTGCTCCCGACGCCTTCGCCCCGATCCCGTCGCCCGACATCGCAAATGGATTGATACGCCACGCCGCGCTAAGCGATATGAGGGCGAAGAGCAGCAAAATGAGGCGGCTTCCCCGGGCGATTGCACTATTGACTGTCTCATCCGCGTCTTGCTGGCGCACCGTTTCCCGTTGCAGCAAGGCATCAAAACTGGGCAGTACCGCCAGCATTGCAATCGTGAAAAGAGCGGCCCCATAAGGCACGAAATCGCGCAGCAATTCCGTCAAAACCAAAAAGACCCACAACACGACCAGAACAATCGCAAAGATCCAGGGCCACATTTCCGCAAAAACCGTACGGGTCTTGCCCGCCTCGGAACCAACAGCGGTAATATCGGCACTGATCGCCCGCCTGCCGGACAGTGTCGAATAGATCCACAAGACGATCGTGCTGCTGCCGACAAGGATTAAAAACAATTCGTGCACTTCACCATTGACGCCCAGCGTTCCGAACAGGGCGCATGTGAAATAGCCGAACGCACCAAAACCAACGGTAATCATAGAAGTCCGATGAAGGATAACCGCGTCCGCATCGGAAAATGAAGGCAAGCGAAGCGACGGGAAACGCGGCGCGTAAAAGGCGCGCGACATACCGTGCACCAAGCGGAAAATGCCGACCGCCGAAAGATAGAAGAAGAAAGCGATGCGGTCTTTGCTCCCCTCATCGAAAAAGAGCAGAAATATCGCCGTCGCGACTGCCAGGAAGATAGCAAGCAGTGCAATCCGTACTAGAAACATAAGGCCGAGCCGAGCCGCCTTGGTGCGCAAGCCTTGCGACATGGCAACGCTAGCGCTGACGTGGTCTTTCGCAAAAATGGGCGTCGACCAAACCTTTCTCCAGGCCAAGAACTCCACCACACCGGCTAGTCCCATCGAAATGGCAAGCGCGGCAAAAAACCAAACCAACCCTCCCTCCTCCCGGTCAGCACTAAATTGCCGCCAAGCCCTCGGGAATACCATATGCAGTTCACTTACCGACTTGAAAATACCGTCCAGTTCCTCGGCCAGGGCGCCCATATCGCGTTGTAAGCGATAGGCAAACATCGCGGGATTGAAGCTTTCTTCTTCGGTATTGCTAACAGCATCCTTCTCTTGCAACCGCTGCAGCAGTAACTCCCGTACCTGAGCGTCCGATAACCGAGAGACCTGCGATTCAGCCGCGGCGCCGGAAAGAAATTTCATCGCCTGCGCGTTGGCGATAGATGGCGTGAACAGCAGCGCGGAAAGCAATCCCAAAACGGCGATTACGCTTTTAACCTGCCATGAACGACGTCCTAGTTTCTTCATGTATTGGCTCCCCTTCATCCCGCCAGTATGCCGGAAAATAGTTGGTGGAAGTTTCCGCCAAGGTGGCAATACTACAATATGGAACTAATTTCATTAACGACGGCGTCCCGTTCCCTTTTGCATCCCTTAGAGATGGGTCTCGCCGAAATACCAAATTTTTGTATTTCAATCCGGCGCCGCCTCGCCATTCTTTTCTCTAAACCGTTTCAGTTCTTAGATGGTGGCAAACAGGAAAAGGTTTCAAATGCGCGGCAATATAAAGCCACGAAACCGCGATAGTCGGGTTCAATATTGTGAATTGGAAAAATGGTGTTGCAATATTGGCAGATGCGTTTGCTGGCCCACGCATCTCAATCTGTCGGAATTTTCGCGCCCCAGAACCTTCAGGACCGGCGATTTCGCATCCAGCGTCGCCAACCTTCGCGCAGTTCGGTAAAGAGCGATCGGGTGTCTTGTTCAAAACCACGCCAAGCCGTGGCGATACGGTGCTCCGACCCCCGAGCGGACTCAACGGTAGGGCGCACATATTGGTTAATCCAGTGCTGGAAATCACCAGGTTGGGCCCAGATATTGTGCGCGAGAACAGCAAGGCCAATCGGCCAGAAAACCACGAACCCAATGACCATCAACCCCACGCTGAGTGGTGTCCACACACCCTTACGCCGATTTCTACCCTGTCGGCCACGGTGCTCGAAACCATCAGTATGGGAATGCATCTGTGAGCCTTTCCAAAATTTGCTTCATTTTACTATTTGATGGACATTCCTCCCGATTTCAAGGCGTTTGCAATCTTCCCGGTACTCAGAGAGCCCTGACCGCTTGAAGACAGGATCGTGAACGATCAAAATCGATATCATGTCCCAATACCCTGCTGAAACCCGGATCGCACAACACCCCAAGCTTCGGCGTGGCGAAAACGTCATCGTGGGCGTATCTGGCATCGACGGTGCGGGCAAATCGACCTACACGGATAAGCTTGCAAGGCAATTGTCGGATCGCGGTGTCAAAACACGCAAAATTGCCTTGGACGGTTTCTTTCGCCCAAAGCCGATTCGAAACGCAAATTTCGACCAAATAGCCGGTTATTTCGATGAGAGTTTCGATTTCGCGGGTTTGGTCGAAAAAATTCTCGAACCGGTTCGGGCCCATCGAAACGGAACTTCAAGTCCGAGATCTGGTGACGGATAAGGTTTCGCCGGAAGCCTTCACCTTCGAGGGACCTGGCGTTTTAATCATCGAAGGTGTTTTCCTGTTCAGGAAAGAACTCCGTCCCTATTTCGATTTAAAATTTTGGTTGGACGTCAGCTTCGAAACCGCGACCGAACGAGTCGTCAATCGGGCTCGCGACCGACGGCATGGTGATGCGGATGCCATCAAGCGCCGCTATGAACAACGATACTTCGCCGCGCAGCGCTTTCATCTGGAAAGAGACAATCCTATAGAGGCAGCGGATATGATTGTCGCCAATCCGTGAAATTTGCGCGGCATGACAACTAGCTCCAAACTGTACTCCTTTCCTCCAATCAGGTTCCCCCATGACAGATAGCAACAAGCAAGCCCTCGCCGGCATCAAGGTTATCGATGCCGCGACCGTTATTGCCGGCCCGACCATCGGTATGCTGCTCGGCGATTTCGGCGCCGACGTCCTCAAGATCGAACATCCACGCGGCGACGTGCTACGCAATACCGGCGCGCAAAAGGATGGTGTCGGCCTCTGGTTCAAGATGGCCAATCGCAATAAACGCGCCATCACGCTTTGCCTGAGCAAACCGAGGGGGGCGGAACTCTTCAAGGAGATGATCAAAACCACCGACGTGCTGATCGAAAATTTTCGCACCGGCACAATGGAAAAATGGGGCATCGGCTGGGAGGATCTGCGCAAAATCAACCCGCGCCTCGTGATGGTCAGGGTCACCGGTTTCGGCCAAACCGGCCCCTACAAGAACCGTCCTGGTTTCGGCACGGTCGCGGAAGCGTTTAGCGGTTTCGCGTCGATCACCGGCGAGGCGGACGGTCCCCCGACCTTGCCGAATTTCGGCCTCGCCGACGGCATCGCCGCTTCCTACGGCACCTTCGCGTTGATGTTCGCGCTTTATCACCGCGACGCGCAAGGCGGCGGCAAGGGCCAGTATATCGACCTCAGTATCTACGAGCCGATCTTCCAAGTATTGGGGCCGCAACCGCTGCAATACGATCAACTGGACCAAATTCAGCAGCGCTGGGGCAACCGGTCAAAGAACAACGCACCGCGCAACACCTACCAGACCAAGGACGGCCATTGGGTTGCGATCTCGACGAACTCCCCTGCCATTGTGACCCGCGTGCTGACGCTCTGCGGTGGCGAAGCAGCGGCAAACGATCCGCGTTTCCTGACACCGCAAAGCCGGGTCGAACATATCGACGAGGTCGACGGCATCGTCGCCGGCTGGATCGGCCAGCGGAACCTGGATGCCGTCATGCTGGCCTTCGAAGAAGCGGAAGCGGCTATCGGTCCCGCCTACGACATCAGCCAAATCTTCGAGGACCCGCAGTACCAAGCGCGCAACGATATCGTCGAAGTTCCAGATGAAGATCTCGGCCCCATCCGCATGACCGGCGCCTTCCCCGTCATGTCCGAAACCCCCGCTCAAATTCGCCATGCCGGTCCGCGCAAGGGTCAGCACAATGACGAGATTTACCGCGCGGAACTCGGGTTGTCCGGAGAGGAGCTCGAGACGTTGCGGGAGGAGGGAGTTATTTAGAAATAACGCGACAAATATGGATACAGGTCGGCTAGCCAGACAGATTATTGACAATTTTGACGGTACGAAAACAAACCAGGATATACGGCGCCCTTTATTTCTATTTATAGGCGTAGTATTTATTTTTAGTACCGTTTAGGATAGCATCGGAAAAGCTGCCAAGGAGAGCGTGATGACTTCTGAAACACAAACAGGCTTCACTGGCGCGCCGCTGAATACGGCCCCGGATTTACCGGATATTCGGGATCGCATTTATCAACCTGCTCTCCTCCCCCTTGATCCAACAATCACACTCGACTGGGCCAGCCCATCTGAAACGGGGCAAGTGCTCAACCAGGGACAAGAGGGCGCATGTGTCGGATTCTCCATCGCCGCAGCCGTCAACAGACTACGCCGTCGGCGCGATCCAGCCGCCGCATTGGTCAGTTCGCGAATGCTGTATGAGATGGCCCGAAAGTTCGACGAGTGGCCCGGTGAAGACTACTCGGGAAGCAGCATTCGTGGCGGCATTCGAGGGTTCTGGCATAATGGCGTCTGTCTCGGCGAAAGCTGGCCGTACGACGAGTCCGACAAACATGGCGACCTATCCGCCGAGCGTTCTTGGCAGGCCCGAGATATTGCGCTCGGTGCGTACTACCGCTTGCGCCGTGAATTAACGGACTATCACGCGGCGCTTAACGAAACCGGGATCATCTGCGCCACGGCGCACGTCCACGATGGCTGGATGGATGCTGGGGAAGGCAGGATTACACGCACCGGCGAGCGGTCCGGAGGACATGCCTTCGCCATCGTTGGTTACGATGCCCATGGATTCTGGATTCAGAATTCTTGGGGTG
>JAJFJC010000483.1 GCA_021774385.1 Alphaproteobacteria bacterium | reverse complement strand
CCAGGCGAGAAGCGAAATCTTCGACTACATCGAAATCTTCTACAACCGCAAACGAGCCCACGCGACCTTGCAATATATGAGCCCGGTCGCGTACGAAAAACGGAGCAATGATGCTCAATTAAACTGTCCGTCAAATCCGGGTTAGCTCAACGTGACCCCTAATTTTCTTCCTGACCCCTAATTTTCCGATGACCGATAGCGTTTCCCGTGAGATTCTAACCGAAGTCTCAAAGGTAAGTTCGTGTTTAAACCGGAAACCAGAGCGTAAAAATTGATGAATTCTTGAATAAACAGAAAATAAAACTAAAGCTACTTAAAATAATATAGAATTTTTATTTTATACTTTGGACAGTAAAACTTTATTTATAAAATAAAAACATGCATTATTATAAAAAATATTTGAAATTATTTTATAGAGACACCATATGATTATAAGAGTTAACATTTATTACTAATTCGAAAGGTGTTTTTCATGTCCTTCAAGGGGGTCTCCCCGACACGTGGTGTTCCGGCCAACAATGACGACTCGACCGCTAGATTTAAGGCTGAGCTGACGGTTGTGCGGCACATCGCTCGGGCCAACAGGAATGTAACCGAACGACCCCCTGCAACATCGCCCAAGTCGTCGTGATCGGTCGGGTGGACGCTTTGCCCTCCGTACCTAATCCTTTAACCGAGCACCTTGGCCGCCAATTCGGAGAGGTCCGATGACGACACGCACCAGAAAAAACACCGTGAGTTTTCGAAGACCGTTCTTCCTTGGCGGGTTAGACGAACTCTTGCCAGCGGGCGACTATGTCGTGGAAACGGATGAAGAACTTATCCAAGGCATCTCCTTTCCCGCTTACCGGCGGATATTGACCGTGATCCACCTGCGAGAAGGTTCCGGCAACCCTAATCTGACTCGCGCGATGACTGTCGATCCAAATCAATTGGAACTAGCTCTAAAGCGAGACCAGGTGCCTGCGGTGTCTTCCGTGGACGCGGTTCCAAATCGGTTTGATTTAGGCGTTTAACCCGGAAAGGCCGAAGGATCCGGCTAATACAATCTATCACGCGACCTTGCTGATTTTCGATTGAAATCGGCCAAATTGCGTCCGCCGGATGCAAGCGGAACATGTTTCTGGCGATTTCGAAACGAACCGATAGGGATGCTTCCACATGGAGCCCCCGGTTCAAAACTAGAGATGGGAAAATTCGTTATGAAGGTACCTAAATCGGTAAAGCCCACTATTTGGGGCATGATCGGCGGCGCGATCGCCGTCACCGTCGTTGGTTTCGCCTGGGGTGGCTGGGTGACAGACGGTACGGCCGGAAAGATGATGGCGGCAAGCGCAGAGACAGCGATCATCGAGGCGTTTACGCCACTCTGCTTTGCCCAGGCGGAGCAGCAACCGGCAAAACTTGTGCTCCTGAAGGAGGAGAGTAATTGGAAACGTGAAGACTTTGTCATCAAGGCCGGTTGGGTCACCAATGTGAGCGAAAAATACCGGTCTGCGGTGGCTGATGCCTGCGCATCGTTTGCGGTGGACGGCCCGGAAGCGCGGACGACCAAAACTACTGGCTGACAACATGTGAGCACTGTTTGGCTGTGAAGGTGGCGGAGATAAACGTCTATTCCTGCCACGGGTTCGGGCTTTGAACCGCCACCGGCGGTGCCGAATAGCAAAGAATTGAAATTAAGGCCGCGCCGAAACTCAATCGACCGCAAGGTCACTGATCGAAGCGACGGTGCCGGAATGAATATTCATCTCGGATGAATTGGCTGCCGTACGGCGCGGGCAACAGACCGCCGTTTGACGTTTACGCATGATGATCTGGACGAGGAGGCGTCACGCGCAAGCTCAAACCTAAACAATAAGGGGCATTTTGATGTCAACACAGGACGATAGCGGAGGCCCGGGCAATCCGTGGGGCAGCAAAGGCAATTCTGATGGGGGCAACCCGGTCCCGATGTCGAGGATCTGCTCCGGCAGGGGCAAGACCGGCTCAAGAGTATGATACCGGGGGTAGCCCGCGGGGGCATCACACTCCTCGTTGTACTCGCAGCTGGGCTGGGCGCGTGGACATCCTACACGGTGCCCAGCGACTCAGTCGCCGTCGTGCAGCGTTTCGGTGCCTATCTCAAGGAGGTCCCGCCGGGACTGCATTTCAAGCTCCCGCTGGGCATCGATGCGGCAACGATCGTGCCCGTCAAGTGATGAAAATATCGATCAGCAACAGACGTCAGGCGTTAAATTTTCCGAACGAGAGCCGCAGCTTTGATGAAACAAGAAACCGCGTCTGTTTTTGGGGATATGACAGCGCGATCGAGATTTCGTTCTACGTGGCGGCAGATGCGCTTCAGGAGATCATCCCGGAGATGGAAGGCACCGCGGAAGGCATTCTGCAATCATTCGATGCCGCCCGAGAACGGATCCATGCGGTCGCCGGAGAAGTTTATGCCGCCGGCCAAAAGGGCTCTTACGTCTTTGACCTGATTGCCGACGACTTTCAATAACGTCACACGAAGGAATTGCTAATGGTTAGCTTACTACGGCCACGCGTCATATTTATTCTCTCGCTTCTGGTGCTTGTCGTGGGCGAGCACGTTGCCCATGGTGACACGGGGCCAATCCCGGAAAATGCTCGTGCGAAAGGCTATGGGAGTGGATGGGAGTGCAACCGAGGTTACTTGCAGGTTGAAGACGCCTGCACCGCCGTTGCGGTACCCGCAAATGCATTTCCGGCAAGCACATCCTATGGGCGCGGCTGGCAGTGTAACCATGGTTATAAATCAGCCGGCGAAGCCTGCGTTGCCATTAAAGTTCCTTCAAACGCCTATTTGAAGCCCTCCGGCGACAGCTGGCGTTGCGAGCGGACCTACCGGAAGATCGACGACACTTGCGTGCCTGTTGCAGTGCCTGCGAACGGATATTTAGCGGATTCGGCATACGGGCTTGGATGGAAATGTGAACGCGGCTATCGCGCGGTCGGGGATAATTGTTTTGAGATAAAGATCCCCTCAAATGGCTATCTTGTGGACTCACGCCACGGATTGGGATGGAAATGTGAACGCGGCTTTCATGTAATTGAAGGGACATGCGTCATCCTGAAAATGCCGAAAAACACGCATCTCGACTATTCCGGAAACAACTGGGAATGCAATAAGCCATACCGGAAACTACGCGATAAGTGCACTTTGTTTTAATCCGGACAAAAGAAAAGCCGGCAACCGGTATTCCGTGTGCAAAGACGGCTGGAATTCGTTTTGGCTCGTGTCCAACGCAAACCGTTGTAGCGTTTGAAAATTCAACGGGGTTCCAGGCGGCAGCTGTTAACTAACTGTACGAAGGGG
This sequence comes from Alphaproteobacteria bacterium, assembly GCA_021774385.1. GTDB lineage: Bacteria > Pseudomonadota > Alphaproteobacteria > UBA8366. The sequence continues at coordinate 9,195 of JAJFJC010000483.1, read as the reverse complement.
AAGCCGGTATTCGGCTTCCAATACCGGCAACCAAGAAAGCTTGAAGGAGTGTGAGATGAAGATATCACCCCCTGTCGCTGTGCTGACGATAGCAGCCGCTGGAATCGCGGTCACGGTATGGCTCGCACCTGCGCAGCGCGAACCACCGTCGCCGGAAAAAGTTCGCCTTTCCACCACGATCCAAGAAGAGAGCGTGCTATGGACGAATTATTACTTGGGCGCGGATAGGAAACGGCTCACGACTGACCAGATCAATGATGAACTCTTTATCAAGGCACCGAATGAAGGTGATGTCCCCGCGAACCGGATAGGGCCGCTAGTCAAGTAACCAGCATGTGTACAATATATGGAAAAGAGGCAACCAAATGTACCGCATAGACGGATCGAGACATACGATAGTCCGGCAAGCTTTAAGGAATCTTAGCACTCAAATCACTGGAAATCTCAACGCGTTCAATGATGCCGTTCCCCACGCGTCTTGGCTTCGGCGGAGCGAAATTGATCGCTTTACGGCCGATCTGCTACGCGCAACCGAAAGGGCACCGCAGCAGCGCGCACCCTTTGCCATGATCAGGGGCGCCTTTTCCTGGGCGACCCGCGGTTAGGCTGGGCAATTCCGTCTTTTAACCCGGCATGGCCGCTCTGGGGATTCACCCAAATCTCGTCAGTGCCTGAAGTGTAAAGCAACGTTTCCAAGTCAATGGTCCGGCGAACGGATATGTCCGCGCTGCAAAGGCACGAACACATGGAAGAATGGTGTGCCAAGCATAACGCCGACGTTCCGGAGATAAATCTGGTCAGGGGGGCGTAATTTTGCGGTGCCGGCAGATGTAACGCGCCCCACACCGAGGGTAAGCATCCAGGTCGATGCGGCGTTGATATTGTTTGGAACAATCCATCAATATCCAAATAAGTAAAGGAATTTCTATTTATTTCAAAAATTCTAATTTTTACTTACATGATACTCATATATAATATGTAATAATATTTTTATTAAAAATAAAATTCGCCTCTATAAATAATACATTGTAATTTTATTATCACACACAATATAAAATAAGCGTCAAATTCTTGATGCTGAATTGAAAGTGAAAAATTATGTCTTTCAAAGATTTCTCAACGGCTCAAAGTGCTCCGAAAATAGTTGGCAAAACCGATAATGCGGTGAACGTGTCTTCTAACAATAAGCCTGCTCGGAAATCAGATCCGGCACCAAACGAGGTCGGTCCTCCCGTGCCAACCAAGTAGCGTCCGTCGCTTCTACAGAAGTTTCCAGCCATAGATAGCAGAAATTCCAAGAGTATAAGTAGCGAGAAGGAGGACATTGATCGGGTTGCCAGAAAGTTTTGGTGTTTTGATCTGCGACACATTTAAAGCCGCGAGTCCGAGGCCAATAGCATAGAGAATTACAGAAAATATTTCGTTGCTAATCAAACCTTCAAACAAAAATATGAACACGAGTACTATGTTGTTATTATCAAGGGCCAGTCCTGTATATTTGGATCCTTCAGCAAGGCCGAATGTACTAAAATAGCTCAACCGTACCGCACTAGCAGCAAGCATTAGAAATGCTCCAGGTAGAAAAATTGGGTCAAACTTTCCATAGCTTAGAAGAAGAATGGCAGGCGTGACACCGTAGCTCACGATGTCAATAAGTAAATCCAGTTGACCTCCAAAAATTCGGTCATCTCCTGTCCGACCTTTCATTCTGCGTGCAATAAGTCCATCGGCCCAATCAAAAGCAACGGCCCAGATCATGCCTATCATCGCGGCGGTAAAATTGCCTAAACTTATGTAGTAAATGGCAAGTACCGTGCAGACAAGCCCTGAAAGAGAACAAATGTTCGGAATGTCTGCTGTATAGGAAAGGATAGTTTTATATTTAGTACTATTGTTGGTGTGATTTTCTTCTGTCATATCAAATCTCATACGTTATAAATTTTAGGTTCTCTAGAGGTATACTTAACATTATTTGAGTTCGTTTCTGTATCTCTCGGATTTACTCAAAGTGTAGTGGCGATGAAAACTGCTACTGGAAAAAGGATGAAATAAAATAATGATAGTCTATACAGTTGGCACTTTTGATTTGCTGCATGTTGGTCATCTTGCTTTGCTGAACCACTGCAGAACTTTAGGTGATATTGTTGCGGTTGGAGTTGCTTCCGATGAAGTTGTAAACCAATATAAACCCAATGTCCCCGTTATTCCCCTGAACCAACGAGTGAAAATGCTGAAAGCTTTGCGGTGTGTCGATATCGTACGCCCCTACCATGAACTTGAATATGTATCTGGTTGTAAGGAATTGAATATCGATATTTTCGTGATCGGTGAGGATTGGGGGAGCAAGCCTCAAAACCTTGATGTGGACTCTTATCTAAAAGCAGCAGGGAAACAGATTGTCCAAGTTGGCTATAATCCGCAAACCTCATCTACGAAAATAAAACAAAGAGCAGTCGACCAATCTCATATGGGTATGCGTGTTCCGCGACCGCTTGTTCGGGTCACCCCACCACTAGTGGTCGGGTCCCCGTTGAGTGGTCTAGTTTAAATGTTAGTCATGACCGCCCCAGTTTCCACCGGGACGATGGCTCCGAGGTTTGGCGGTCTGTAGCCCAAAGTATGGATTTAGCGATCAGATGACCGCCGGCGAGCGAGGCCAGCGGTTCGGGAAAAGACGTTGGCTCGACCAGATAGTGCAGCATAAAGACCAACCGGCTCCAGATCCGCGGGGAACTATACTCAAGGCATTTATCGAACAACACGGTGATGAGACGCGTCGAGGTGAACTCAGAATAGCTAGGTTTCAACTATAGTTTTTTCACCATAGTCTGCTAATAAGATGGACCGGCTGCTTCCCTCAGCCAATCCAGCGTCTGACATACGACAAAAAAGGGGTCCCAAAAAGGGCTCTGACCCCTTTTTTACCTTTTTATGGTGGCGGCAAAAAAGCCAGGGCCGCGCGCCTTTCTGCGTGGCGCGCCGCGCAGTGTTGGGTATGATCGCGTGCGCTGAGAAAAACAGTAAGGAACTTATCCCGGCATGACGGTTCTGAAATCGATGATCAAACCCCGCTCCAAGGAATTCAAGGAAAACGCCGCCGCGATGGACGCGCTGGTGGCCGATCTGCGCGAGAAGACGGACGCCGCCGCGCTGGGCGGCAGCGCGGCGTCGCGGGAGCGGCATGTGGCGCGCGGCAAGATGCTGGCGCGGGAGCGGGTGCGGGCGCTGTGCGATCCCGGCGCGCCGTTCCTGGAGCTGTCGCCGATGGCGGCGCATGGCCTCTATGACGATGATATTGCGTCGGCGGGCATCGTCACCGGCGTCGGGCTGGTGTCGGGGGTGGAATGCGTCATCGTCGCCAACGACGCCACCGTCAAGGGCGGCACCTATTACCCGATGACGGTGAAGAAGCATCTGCGCGCGCAGGAGATCGCGCGCGAGAACAATTTGCCCTGTCTTTATCTGGTCGATTCGGGCGGCGCGAACCTGCCGCAGCAGGACGGCATCTTTCCCGACCGCGAGCATTTCGGGCGCATCTTCTACAATCAGGCGACCCTGTCGGGGCTCGGCATCCCGCAGATCGCCTCGGTGATGGGGTCGTGCACCGCCGGCGGCGCCTATGTGCCGGCCATGTCGGACGAATCGGTGATCGTGCGGGGGACCGGGACGATCTTTCTCGGCGGGCCGCCGCTGGTCAAGGCGGCCACCGGCGAGGTGGTCTCGGCCGAGGCGCTGGGCGGGGCCGATCTGCATTCCCGGACGTCGGGCGTGACCGATCATTACGCGGTCGACGATGCCCATGCGCTGGCGATCTGCCGCCGTATCGTGGGCAATCTCAACCGGGTGAAGCCGGCCCAGCTCGCGCTGCGGGAGCCGGTCGAGCCGGGATTCGCGGCGGCGGAGTTATATGGAATCATACCGCCCGATCCGCGTAAGCCTTACGATGTGCGCGAGATCATCGCCCGGCTCGTCGATGGCAGCGAGTTGGATGAGTTCAAGCAGCTCTACGGGACCACGGTGGTGTGCGGCTTCGCGCATCTATACGGCTATCCGGTGGGGATCATTGCCAATAACGGCATTTTGTTCTCCGAATCGGCCTTGAAGGCGGCGCATTTCATCGAGCTGTGCTGTCAGCGCGGCATCCCGCTGGTCTTCCTGCAGAACATCTCCGGCTTCATGGTCGGCGAGAAATACGAAGCGGGGGGAATCGCCAAGGATGGGGCCAAGCTGGTCACCGCCGTCGCCAGCGCCCGGGTGCCGAAATTCACCGTCATCATCGGCGGGTCGTTCGGGGCCGGCAATTACGGGATGTGCGGGCGGGCCTATTCGCCGCGCTTCCTGTGGATGTGGCCGAACGCGAGGATTTCCGTGATGGGCGGCGAACAGGCGGCGAGCGTGCTGGCCACCGTGCGGCGCGATGCCCTGGAAGGGCGCGGCGAGGAGTGGAGCGCCGAGGACGAGGAAGCCTTCAAGGCGCCGGTCCGCGAACAATATGAGCGCGAGGGTCACCCTTACTATGCTACCGCTCGACTATGGGATGACGGCATCATCGACCCGGCTCAAACCCGGCGCGTTTTGGGACTCGGAATCTCGGCCTCGCTGAACCAGAAAATCGAGCCGACGAAGTTTGGTATATTTCGGATGTAGCGGCGTTAGTTTCGCCGCTCGCGTTCTCCGTCGACATCGTTGTAGTAGTCCGCCATGTCGAAGGGAAAGTTCGCGTTCCCGGAATTCCCATTGCCCTGGTTCGCGAACGCCAGAGCGCCTTGCGGACTGGCCGCTGGACCATTGACAGGTGCGACCGGCGTGAAGCGGGTATCGAAACGCGCGGTGATGCCGCGGATCCAGATATTGTCCAGCAGCTTGAAAACCTGCGCTTGGCCGATCGTCCCGCCCGGGCGTTCGCAATAATATCCGAACAACGCCTTGCCGTTGCGCAATTCCGGATCTTCGTCCTTCAAATCCCACTCGGTAAAGAAGCCAACGCAGCTCCGACCAACGTCGCTCAAACGGAAATGCTGATAGAAATACGCACCCAGTGGCGCGCCGGTCTGGCCTTTTTCACCGAAGACGACCGGGTGCGCGTTGGCGATGTTCCACGTCTTGATCATCGGCTCGAGGGGATAATTGAAATCCAGTGCGATGGTGTCGCGTTCGTTCACCGCCGCGTAAATAATCTCGGCCTGTGCGCCACCACCCTCGAACAACACATATTCCTCATGCTGCCATATATCGGTGAAGACGACATGTTTGGAATCCGTACCCTTAAAGGCGGGAGCGGTGAAGAGGACATACGCCGTCTTGGTTCCCGCCCATGCGACACTGGGCTGGTTCGCGCCGGTTGTCTGGCAGCCGGCAAGAGTGCCGGTGATCAATAGGAAAACTATTGCGGCGGTACGTTCGATCTTAGTCTTCATCATCGGTCCATCCGTTCGCTTGGCCCCTCTGTCATAGATATGAAAGGCGGAGGCGCAAACAAGTGGAAATCTGCTAATATGCACGATCGACGAAGCTGCGCCCTTCCGACCTATAGCCGCGGGCAAAGAGGAAAGGGTAGCTCGGATTTCCTGTCGTACCGCCGCGCGCCGCAACCGACGTTTTTGGCGGCGTGCCGGACGTGTTGCCGCTGGCGAAACGGGAAACTTCGATCGCGCCGACAAGTTCGTTGATTCGCTCTGTCGTGAGCGGCGTTTTGGAAGCTTCGCAATAATAGCCGAAGATCGCCTTGGTCGGGTTGAGTTCCGAATCGTCGATCGCAACCGCCCATTCAGAGGAAAATCCGAAGCAACCATTCCCACTATGTGCGAAGGGCTGGATGAATACGGTTCCGAAGGCGGCAAACGACTTGCCTTCCTTGCCCCACAATGGATCCTTTCCGGCGTTGTGGTTCCATTTTTCGACCATCGACTTTAGGCCAATTTCATATTCCAGGGACGTTTCACGCGCTGTCGCGGCGATATACACCATCTCCGCTTGACTGCCGGGGCTCTGAAAACGCGCATATTCTTCGCGCTGCCAATCGTCTGTATATTTAGCGCGGACCGGTGCGCGATCGGTAAAAGCCGGGATATCGAAGAGCAACCGCGCATCGTCTATGGGAACAGGAACAATACTATCCGTCGCCGAGCCAAAACCCGGTATGGAAATGGTGTTGCAGCCAGCCAGCACCGCAAGGACGATCATCAAGATTAAGCGTTTCATGGATGGCTTAATACGAGAAATAACGGCCGATCGAAACAAAATTAACGATTTTTACCACGTTGCTCCCTCGTTTGGGGGATGTTTTGGAGGATTAGCAGGCTCCTAATACGGCATTGGTTGGACAATTCGTTTAGGGAGTTACCTGCTATGTCGGAACATGATGATGACTTAAAAGCCGTAGCCCACGCCTATATCGAACAGCGCGAAGAAGGCGTAACCGACTATCCCGCTTTTGTCGCCGCGGTTGGCGCCTATCGGAAACGGCATCCTGAAACCTCAAATGGCGAGGCTGCATTGATTGTCAGCAATCTGATGCAGGAAATGCCGCGCGCCGGCTGCCTTTAAAACAAACCACCCGCGCGGACGGTTTACCCGCCGCTCGACATTTCGCCCTCTGCGTCAACGAATCTGTCGGCAGTCGCATAGGGAAAGCCGGTATTCCCGGTTGCCGTCGAGGTTGCGCCTGACCTGCTCGCGATGGTGAGCCGCGGCGTAAATCGAATATCGGTGCGATTTATCCCGTCGATCCAAATGTCGATGAGCAGACCTGTGACACGCCGCTTGTCGAGCTGAGTCCCTGTTTTGGCGCAATAATAGCCAAAAAGAGTTTTCGCCGGACGAGTCTCCGGATCGCCGGCACGATAGTCCCATTCATTCAAAAATCCAACGCAATGGCGATTACTCCCATTTTGCCTATAGAGTTGATAGTCGAATGTACCTAACGGTGCCTCGAAGCTACCCTTTTTACCCAATCGAACTCCTGAATTGGCGCGCCATGTCCCTATCGAATTGGCGAGCGTCAGCTTTAAATCAAGAACCACGGAGTCGCGCTCGTCCGCCACGGCGTAGATAATTTCTGACTGAGCGCCACCACCATCGAATCGCACATATTCTTCCTCCTGCCAGCTATCGACAAAGGTCACCCGCTTGGGTGTGGTCTGTGCGAACTCATCCGATTCGAAAATTATAAGCCCTTTATCCCGTGGTGTGCTGACGACTGTTGCCGATGTCGTGTTGCAAGCTGCTAACGTTGCAGCGGCTAAGGTGAGAATTGCAAAGTTAGGAATACCAATCATAGCTATCATCCTTTTCGCCCCATGATTCAATTATGCACCGATTTGGCGGAATCAAGGTAACTTCGGCTCACAATCTTGCGAAATTGAGACGCCGATATATTCCGATATCCTGAACCAAGACGATATGGGATCAAATTGTATTTCTAATTTTTCGCTCGAAATCGCCGCCGCCTTTTAGTCTTTTTTTCCATTCATATCAAAGTCCGGCCCAAATTTCCGTACTGTTGCGGAGGTGCTTGAAGCTGATGGTTCGGGGTTGTATGGTTTAAGAAGTGGATTTTGCCGAGGGGCAGGCGGTCCCGGTGTGGGGACGTCGCGCGTTGGTGAATGGTATCCGGAGCGACATCAAAGAAATCGCGTTAAGTTGTTAGCGGGACAGTGTAATTTTCCCGGAATCAACTGTGTGATTTTGGCGGACAAAAACGTCTTGGTGTGCCGCTCGAATGGATAGCAGGATTAAAAAGGCAAGGGAGAGATATGAGCGCATTGCAATATAAAGCGCCGACTTCGGTAGACGAAGCGGCGGCATTGCTGGCCGGCGCGAGCGGGGAGGCCCGTGTGTTGGCCGGTGGAACGGATTTGCTGGTCCAATTACGGGCCGCGATGATCGCACCGGAACTCGTTGTGGATATCAAGCATATCCCGGAACTGACGTCGGTTTCGGTAGAAGATGGTGTGTATAGCATTGGTGCCGCGACACCCAGCGCCGAGCTACACGAAAACGCCGATCTTTTCGCGATGTGGCCCGGTGTCATTGAGGCGATGGATCTCGTTGGCTCGACACAAATTCAGGGGCGCGCCTCACTTGGCGGAAATCTGTGTAACGCGTCTCCGGCGGCAGACAGCGTGCCGGCGATGATCGCCGCGAACGCGGTTTGTGTCGTTGCCGGTCCGAATGGAACACGGGAAGTCGCGGTGGAAGACATTGCAACTGGCCCAGGACAAACGTCCCTAGCCAAGGGCGAGTTCGTTGTCACGATCCGGTTGCCGAAACAGGCGCCACGGACAGGCGATGCCTATTTGCGTTTCATTCCACGGACGGAAATGGACATCGCTGTCGTCGGTGTTGGCATTTGCCTAACGTTGGATGATGGTGGTGTTTGCACGGATGCCCGGGTCTCTCTCGGTGCGGTTGCCGCGAGGGCACTGTTGGTCAAGGAAGCCGCCGACGCGCTGATTGGCACCAAGGTTGATGATGCCGCAATGGCCAATCTCGACGCCGCCGCTCAGGCCGCATGCAGCCCCATCAACGACAAACGGGGCACAATTGAATTTCGGACCAAGGTCGCGGGCGTGTTGGCCCGCAGAACGGCCGCAATCGCGCTCGATCGCGCGAGGAGCTAAAAATGGCGAAAAATCACGTAACGACGACAATCAACGGTGAACCAGTAGAGTTCCTCTGCGAAACGCAGGAAACTCTGCTCGATGTCCTCCGTGACGAATTGCAACTGACGGGCAGCAAGGAAGGCTGTGCTTCCGGTGACTGTGGCGCGTGCAGCGTTATGGTCGACGGTCGTTTGGTTTGCTCCTGCCTGGTTATGGGCGTGGAAGCCGAAGGCAGCACGGTCGAAACGATCGAGGGTATGGCGGACGGCGAAAATCTGCACCCGCTACAGCAGAAATTCCTTGAGAATGCTGCGCTCCAGTGCGGTATCTGTACGCCGGGCTTCCTCATTGCCGCAAAAGCGCTACTTGAGAAGAATCCCGATCCGACGGAAACCGAGGTTCGGTATTGGCTCGCCGGTAACCTTTGCCGTTGCACCGGTTACGATAAGATTATCCGGTCGGTACTCGACGTCGCCGCGGAGGCAAAAGGGGCTTAAATAATGCCAGGAAACGCCAACGGGTATAAGTGGATCGGAACCCGGACAATTCGTCCGGATGGTGTCGATAAGGTCACGGGACGTGCCACTTTCGG
>JAJFJC010000482.1 GCA_021774385.1 Alphaproteobacteria bacterium | reverse complement strand
AATGGCGAGGGGCTCTATATGGTCGCGATGACCGTGGACGATGTCGACGAAGCGGCGCGCGGCATGAAGGAACGCGGCGTCAGGCTGGTTGAAGGTGGCGGCCGCGTCTTCATTCACCCAAGCGCAACGAAGGGGCTTCTTATCCGGCTCGACCCCTCGGAAGACTAAACACCCGCCATGATAAATCCGTGGCTGATCGCCGGTGGGACGATGTCTTTCGGCGCGGCGCTTTTGCACATCGCGATCATTTTCGGTGGCCCTCACTGGTATCGTTTTTTCGGCGCTGGCGAGGAAATCGCCCGCATGGCGGAAGAGGGGCGGTGGCGCCCCGCGATTATCACCGCCCTGATTGCCGTGGGATTGGCGTTTTGTGGGCTCTACGCTTATGCCGGCGCTGGGCTCATCCCTGAATTTCCATTGCAGGTGCCGGTTTTGTGGTGCATCACCGCCATCTATACGGCGCGTGGTTTGGCTTTTCCATTTTTTAAACTCTTTAAGTCGGAATTCGCGACACCGTTTTTTCTATGGAGTTCACTGATCTGTCTCGCCTTCGGATTTGTTCATGGCATCGGATTGATGTGGGCATCTTCCTGACAGTACCGCGGTACCTGCTTTCCTAGAATCGCGTGAACTCCCTCGGTGAAACTTTCTTGAATTGGTTAAATCGGCCAAAATCAATCTGGTTATCCCAAAGGACATTGAGGGCGTAATCGTAGGGAGAGGCCGTTGATAAAAAATAATCGATACAGCAAGCGCGTTTGCGTGTTTTTTCTGGTCCTGATAGCGGGCCAGATTGGAGCATCCTTGGCGGTGCACGGCGAATCGCCAGCCGACGCCGTACCGCGTGTCGCGGTCGATAGAGAGACACTTTGCGGCATCGGACGCGGACGCCGTTGCGATATTGATCTAGCGATCGAACGCGGTTTGTTCGAAACGGGATTGCGACCGCAATTCCCCGAAGGCCTTGAGTGTCGTGGTATCGATGAGGCTTGGGCAATTTCCTATACCCACAAGCGGGATCGGGAGAATTATCATGGCGGTATCGACATGCCGGCACCCTTCGGCACGCCGATCATCGCCGCCGCCGCCGGGATGGTGATTGCCAAATTCTCGGGCGAGCGTAGTTATCGAGGAATTGAGGTGATCCTTCGCCATACGCCGGAAGATACCGGACTACCGTTCTGGATTTATACGCAGTATGCCCATTTTGACGAGATGCCCGATGTGCAAATCGGTCAACGGGTCCGCAGGGGCGAGATACTTGGTCCGACCGGAAATTCAGGGATTGCGCCCTCACGGCGGCGGTCCGGTAGGGAGCGTCGGCCGGCGATCCATTTTGCGGTGTGGTTCAGTACCAGCCCGCACTACTACGTCGGGGCCAGAAAGGTCATACCGTTGAAGGGGCAGTGGATGGACCCCAATGCGCTGTACCGAAAATCGACAATGTTCGACTCACGGTCCCTAGAAGCATTGCCGGAGGCGGAGAAACAAGTGGCAATCCCGGTTATGCTGGAAGATGGCACGATTTTACCCGCGGAATCTAAACTCGTTTGGCCATACCGGTGCGCACGGTAGTTCCCGTATATGTCTAGAAACTATATATCGCTTTAGGGCAACCGGGCGAGAAACCTGGCTCGGAATAGGACGGTTGAAGGCTCTCAGGTCCAGTTCGGCGGCCGTTTTTCGAGGAACGCGCTAACACCCTCGGCAAAATTCGGATGGCTGGCGAGCGCGATTGCTTCCGCTTTTTCGATTTCCAGCCCTTCGTCGAATGTCCCGCCACCGCCATCGACCAGGCATCGGCGGATCGCGGCAAGTGTATTCGCAGGCTTGCTGGCCAGCATCTCAGCGTAAGTCTGGACGTCATGGATGAGCGTTTCCGGTGCTGAAACAAAATCGACGAGCCCGAATTCCAAGGCCGTCTCCGCGTCGATTAGCTCGCCACCATATAACATTCGAAAGGCTCGGCTTCGGCCAATTAGGCGGACCAGACCTTGGGTCCCCGCGACCGGTGGGATAAAACCGATATTAACTTCCGGCTGTCCCAGGCGTGCGTCGCTGGCGGCAAAACGTAAATCGGCGTGGAGGGTCATTTCCAGGCCGCCACCGACGGCGATACCGTTAATCGCCGCCAGAACAGGTTTCGACGCCTTACGGATGACGGTGGCCAGATGATGGGTTAACGCCACCCAATCCCGCATTCGGGTGGGATTGGCGTTTTTAAAGGCGGATATGTCCGCGCCTGTGTGGAAATAACGCTCCAAGGCGCTTGCAATGACGACGACCTTGGCTTCCGGCCGCGCCAGCAAGGCTTCGAAAGCGGCGCACATCTCATCCAGCATTTCCCAATCGGCCGCGTTCCTCGGCGGGCAATTGAACCGGTACCATCCAACGGGTCCACATATTTCCAAGTCGATAAATTTATAAGACATGCCGCCCCTCCGCATTCGTGCGGATTGAGTCTATTCGGTCGTGCTTCCGACGGACAGTTTGAATTGCCAACGGTAGAGGAGTGTCCAGCCGTCAAATTAGAAATCTGGAAATCGGATATGAATTAAAATTCAGGCGTTGGCGATTTTCTGTCAGGTATCTCCATGTATCGATTTCATCTCGTTCACCGATAAAATTAGCGAAGTCTATGTGCTACGGTTACCATTGAAACAGTGAATTGGCATCAATACGGAGAAGCGTAAGGGAGCGGTTAAGTTTGATTGTTAAGGAAGATTATATCGAATGGACACCGGTCCGATTGGTCGACCCACGCGCGGCCAGCATTGAGCAATTTATCGACGGCATGGAACAGATCGTATCGGTGGAAGGTCCGGTGATTGTGTCTCGGGTGTTTCATATATTCTCGCGGGCCGGCGGCTTGAGCCGCATTTACCTTGAGACCAAAAAGCAATTCTTGCGGGCTCTCGAAACCGCTCTAAAGAAAGGTACTTTCGTTTCGGAGCAGGAGGGTTCCGAGGATCCTGCAACCTGGATAATCCGCCTACCGACGCAACCGCAACTGCGCATTCGTACCTTGGGCAGCCGTACACTACATGAAGTGCCCGCCGCCGAGCTGGCTGAATATATGCTCGAATTCCGTGTCGAGAACGAGTTGATATCCCGGGAAGAACTTTTTCGAAAAGTCCTGGCTGAATACGACCTGAGGCGCCTGACCGAAGCGACGAGCAACAGACTTGATTACGTGCTGGAGACCTGGTTTTAACGACCTTCGAATAGCCTGTGGTATTTCTAATACCGGCATCCATATAAAGGGATAATACCGTGGAACTGCCCAAGCCAGAGGCTTTCAGTCCACAAGAGGCCGTGCCATCAACGGTGGCGTATATCGGTTATCACGCCGCACAGCGCCCCAACGATTTGGCGGTTATTGCCAACGGGCGCGAGATTTCATACAGCATTTTCTATCGTGATATCGGTAAGATGGTTGCGACGTTGCGCGGCTTCGGATTCGTACCGGGGAACTCGGCTGCTATTGAAATTCCGCAGCGCTATCTGCACTTGGTTGTTGTGCTGGCTTGCGAGGCCCTGGGCATTGCGAGTTTATCTTACGAGCATGGCGAAGAGAATATTGTCGAAGAGGCGCACGCCATCGTGGATCTGGTTGTATGCATGCCCGGAAATGAACCTTCCGTGGCTAAGCGCGTACAAGTAGTCGATCAACCATGGCTCGATGCGGTTTTTGATAGGGAAGCCGAGCACCCCATAAAAGTCGCTCCGATAGGGCCCAACACCCCGCTGCGTATTGTTAAGAGTTCCGGTACGACCGGCAGCTATAAAATGATGATCCATACCGGCCGGGTTCACCAACACTGGATAGAACAATTCAGATTCCGAACAGGATTGAACAGGCATTCACGCTATCTGTTGACCGCGAACTTCGTCGTCCAGGCATTTCACGCGCATGTTGTCACCTGCCTAAGGATGGGCGGCACATGCATCTATGACGATCAGCCCGACATCGCAGAGTCCTTGGTAACGTATGAAATTACTCATGCGACCTTTTTCCCGTTCATCCTCGTCAACTTGCTCGACGCTTTACCCAAGGATTATGTGAAAGCAGAAGATCTGACAATTGTAACAATCGGTGCGCCGGTATCCGGAGAACTCCGCCGCCGACTGATGCTTCGTCTCGCGAATGACTTAATGGAAGCCTATGGAACCAACGAAGTCTGTGCCATTTGCACCATGGATGGGAATGGTCAGGGAAGGGTGCTGCCGGACGTCCAGGTTGAAGTCGTTGACGAAAACCATCGGCCTGTATTGAAGGAACCTGGCATGGTGAGGGTAATGTCCGCGGGCGTCGTATCCGGTTACATCAACAATCCTCAAGCAACGCGGGAAATGTTTCGAGACGGTTGGTTTTATCCGGGTGACGTGGCGGTTATGGAGGATTCGCGAACAGTTGAGCTTATCGGGCGCGATGATGATTTGCTCAACATCCGGGGTGTAAAATTTCAAACGCGCGCGTTTGAAGAAATGCTTATTCAGGACCTCGCGGTTGACGACGCATGTTTGACCATCATCGAAGACGGCCAAGGCATATCTCAGGTTTGGTTGGCCATCGTCCTTCAGGAACGAGACCGTTTCAACGAACTACAACAAAAGGTCGCGCCCTTGCTGCCGCCCTTGTTCGGCAAAATTCAACTCGCCATGTTCGCGGAAATTCCCCGTACGACCACCGGAAAAGTTCAGCGAAACAAACTAAATCTGCAATTGAAACAGGCGTTGAGTAGTTGAAAATCGAGAAACTGACTGATGCAATCCGCGCATCGCG
>JAJFJC010000481.1 GCA_021774385.1 Alphaproteobacteria bacterium | reverse complement strand
GCGCGATAACCGCGCTTGCCGAACTTCTCGCGGGGCTAGGCCCGTACCTCGCCATCGCTGCCGTCACCTTGCTGGGCGCCCTTAGCGGTTATGCGACGGGTGGTGGCTTAACCGGGAACGCCCTTTTCATGCCCAGCGCCGCGGCGACGGGAGAAAGCTTCGATGCGCTTGGTCTGTTCGCCGCCTTGCAGAACGGCGCCGCCGGCCATGCGGCGATGGCCGCCCTTCCCGTCGCCGCTATTCTGCTCGCCTCACTGCCGAACCGGCAGCCGGGCGACGACCAGACCGTCATGCGGATCGGTTTGTGGCTGTCGGCGCTATATGTCTTGTTGTTAATCACAGGCGGTGCCGTACAATTCGCCGTGAGTTAATTTTGGGCGAACCGCTTACGAAGCGCCAGGGAATATCGTCTTGCATTATCGTGACGTTTGGGTCGATGCACAGGTTCCCGTTGGTGCGCAGATATTCATCGACCACACCGCGCATTTTGTGCGAAACCTCGACGACACGGCAATCGCGTTGCGCAAGCTCGGATTTATGCCGTCCGCCGTGAATTTACAAAAGAACCTTGGTGACGACGGCGCTGCCAGACCCTCTGGAACGTCGAACCGCTTGGTTCGGTTGCGGCGGGGCTTTCTGGAATTCCTAGCGGCGACACATGCCACGCCGTTGGCGGATCAATTGAATGCCGCGCTCCGCCGATATCAGGGGCTGCACCTCATCGCGTTTTCTCATAGCGACCTCGCCGCGCAAAGGCGGCGTCTCCTTGGGTCCGGGTTCGACATGCAAAGCCTGATAGAAATGCGTCGCGATACCGTGATAGATGGCGTCCCAGGCGAAGTCCGCTGGTCGATACTGCGTACGCAACACGGCGCAATGCCCGAGGGACGGATACAATTCGTCTATCCCCACACCCCCGAACTTAGCTGGCCGAAAGGAACCATGGATCATCCCAACGCGGCGGATAGCCTTACCGGTGTTCTTGTTTGCGTCACGGACAGTCAGGAATCCTGGCGACGGTTCGGATCTTTTCTAGACCGGGATGAAACATCGGGCCTTTTCGTTACCGACCGTGGCTGCATGATTGTCGGTGACACCGCCAAGGCCGCGTCCCTTATTCCAAATTTCCAGTCACCTGATTTACCATATATCGCCGCGATCTCTATCCTGAGCAAAGACTTGATGACCACACAAAATCTTCTGAGCACCAACAAAGTCGACTTCATCGAAAAAGACCCTGGGGCATTGTGGATCGGGCCACAAGACGCCCTGGGGGCCTATCTTTGTTTTCATGATGCGACGCACAACCCGTTTCATCGATAACACCTGTAGGCCAACTGCGTTACACTGGCCCCCAGCACACCTTACCGGAGCGCCAAATATTCGAGGTTTCGATGCTAACCAAAAACGAACTGACGTCACTGATCGAGAAACGCTATTTCAATAGGATGGATCAGGGGCATTTGGATGAAACGCTCGCCTGTATCGCGCCGTACTGCGTCTGGAATATTTATCCTGCCGGTATCCGCCTCGAAGGGCGTGACGGCGCCATCCGCGATGCCTTTGTTTCCGCCATCGCACGATACCCAACCATGTGGCATGGCAAATTTGAATGGATTGTGGACGAAGCCGCGCAGAAAGTCGCCGCCACGTTTGACGTCCGCCTGGTCGACACCGACGGCCTCGAGTCGAATTTTAGCAATGTTAAACTGTTCCAGATCGAAGACGGCCTCTTCACCCGACTCGACCTCTACTTTTCCACCGCCGACTCAGTCGTTTCCAGCCCTTCGTGACGACGCCGGCCACGCCGGCGGTTTCTGCCCTATAGGTCCGATAAATTCATTTCAGGATCGTAATCCACGCCGTCGACATCCTTGGTGATGACCTGGCCGCAAATGACCGAGCCCTTGTTTTGGTCGAATGTCAGTGTCGGTTGGCCGTAGAGTTCGAATCCGCGATTAAGGGCGGCCGTGATGCGATGGCAGAATGCATTGTCATCCTTACCCGTGATGTATCTATAAACCTTCAACCTGCTCTCCCAAATTTTGACCTGCCCGGTCTACCCTTTTCGCGTACTCGATATCTTTTGGATATACCGCACTTACTAGTGCGTTTCATCCCCGCCATGCGCATGTTTTTCCGGCGCTTCGGCGCGAATTAGAATGAAAGCGAGTTGGCACGGTTCCTCACCTCGGTTTTCCCAGCCATGCCAGGTACCGCGCTGCACCAGAATATCCCCAGCCGACATCGCAACTTCCTCATCACCATCCAGCTTCATGACGCATGCCCCCTTCATGACGATGCAATAGTCGACCGTATCGGTCCGGTGCATGAATGCCCCCTTGCCCGGTGCGAGCTGCAAAATCCTGAAGACATGCCCGCCTTCCGGCGGAGCTATACCAGCCAGCTTGCGGTTGCCAGGGTCGCTCTCCCCATCGATCGATCCATCGATAGAGGCGGACGCCGCATCCGCGGACCACATCAGGGCACCGGAATGTCCGGAAGGCATGACGATTACATTATCCATCGTCTTGTCCTGCACGACCACGGCCTTACCGTCGGCATCGTGGCCCGTCACCACCCGTCGTATCGTCAGTGGGTTTCCGTTCGCCATTCCTGATTCTCCAAATTTCATATTTCGCATCATGCGCGCCGCCATGATAGCTTGGAGAGTTGGGTACCGCATTACCGAATGGAATGCGCGACATTTACGCCTAGTGAGAAGAAAATTATGACTGAGAATGAAGCAAGTCCCGTTGGATCCGATAAAGCACCTCTACCGGGCGCGTTGTCAGGCATCCGCGTCATCGAACTGGCCGACGAACAGGCGGAATATTGCGGCCTAACGCTGGCGGGATTAGGCGCCGATGTTGTTAAGGTCGAACCACCAGGCGGGAGCCTGACGCGGAACATCGGTCCCTTCTACAAAGACGAAGCCGATCCGGAAAAGTCTCTTTTCTTCTGGCAGTACAATCGCGGCAAACGTTCCATCGAACTCGATCTCGACAACGAGAAAGACCGCGCGCATTTTGAATCTCTCTTGGCTTCCGCCGACATCCTCCTCGAATCGACACCCAAGGGGGAACTCGACGCACGGGGTCTCGGTGACACGGCCTTGGAAGCGCGGTTTCCCACGCTGATCCACGCCCGTGTCACCCCCTTCGGGGATGAGGGACCCTGGAGCAGCTATAAAGCATCCGACCTGATACACTTGGCGCTCGGTGGCGTGATGATGAATTGCGGATACGATCCGACCCCCGACGGAAAATACGACCTGCCCCCTATCGCGCCGCAAATGTGGCACGCCTATCATGTCGCGGGAGAACAACTCAGCATGGCGATCATCGCCGCGCTAATGTATCGCTTCCGCACTGGGAAGGGACAGCAAGTTTCCTGTGCGGTCCACGAAGCCGTAGCCAAATGCACTGAGGTCGACCTGATGTCCTGGGTCATGCGGCGCTCATCGGTGCTGCGGCAAACGTGCCGCCATGCCCGCGAGGTGATTTCACCACACCCAACGATCGCACACACGAAGGATGGGCGCTGGGTAATGGCCGCACTTGGCACGAGGCCGGGTGATGGGGATCGCCTTATCAAGTTGCTTGAGCGATATGGCATCGAGTCGGGTATGGACCCCGACAATACCGATATATCGAAGGGCGGACGCTTTGTGCCAGGCACCGGTCCGGTGAAGGAAAAGCGCGACAAGGGCATGGAGGCGATACAGCGCTTCGTGCGGAACTTCACCTATGACAATGTGCCCTGGCGGGAAGCCCAGGAGCTCGGCATGCTGTGGGCGCCGTTGCGTAAACCGCACGAAAAT
>JAJFJC010000049.1 GCA_021774385.1 Alphaproteobacteria bacterium | reverse complement strand
GCCTGTCCGAGCGGCGGGTGGCGATCGTTACGTCGGCGGGGCTGCATCGGCGTAGCGACCGCAATTTCGATTTGAGCGACCTCAGCTACCGGGTGATTCCCGGGGATGTGGCGCTCGATGATCTGGTGATGACGCAGGCTTCGGTGAATTACGACCGCACCGGATTTCAACAGGACATCAATGTGGTGTTCCCACTTGATCGGCTGCGGGAGATGGAGACGGCGGGCGAGATCGGGTCGGTTGCCTCGTTTCACTATGCCTTCAACGGCGCGGGGCAACTCGCACCGGCGTTCGAGCCGACAGCGCGGGAAGTGGGGCGGATGCTGAAGGAGGACGGCGTAAACGCGGCGATCCTGGTTCCGGTCTGACCCAACTGCACGCGCGCCGTCGGCGCGCTGGCCCATTACATTGAAGAAGAAGGTGTTGCGACGACGGGTATCAGTCTGGTCCGCGACAATACCGAACGGCTGCGCCCGCCGCGCTTCCTGTGGGTGCCGTTTGAACTCGGCCGACCATTTGGCGCGCCGGATGAGCCCGAATTTCAGCGCCGCGTGCTGCGCGATACGCTGGCCCTGCTGGAACGCCAGGATGGGCCACCCATCCTGGATGATTTTCCCGCCGATGCGCCGGGCGCCGGGCCGACCGACATGACGGGCTGGAGCTGTCCCATCCCGCTGCCGCCGGCACCGCCGAGCGAGGATCCGGCCTTGCTGGCAGACATTCTGGGCGAGATCGGCACCTTGTCGCCCTGGCAAACACTAGCGACCGATAATCGCGGCCGCACGGGTGTCGGCGCCGCCGGCGTGCCGATCGAAACCGCTGCCCGGTTTCTGCATGATCTGCTGGAGGGCGAGGGCGTGGCGGACAATCCTTCGGATACGCTCAGCCTAGGCCAAAGCCTGCGTGGCGCGTCGGAAGATCTCAAGACTTTCTACATGGAGGCCGCTACGGCCCAGCCGGGCGGTGCGACAAGCCGTTCGGTCGCGGACTGGTTCTGGGGCTCAACGGCCGGCGGGCGGCTTCTCTTGGTTCTGCACCCGGTGTGTGTGGCGTCCGCGGATGACGGCGTGAAAAGGGTTGCGGCAAGCCAATTGATCCCAAGATTGCAGGCGCACCGGTTGGGGTAGGTTCGTACCCTATTCGCTAGTCTTCGACCGGTACCGTTTCGCGCCCGGGCTACTAAGAAACTTCGCGACCGTTTCACCGGTCCAGTTGCGGCCCTTGCGGGTTGTGAGGCCCGACTCGTTAAAATGCGCGGCTATTGCATCGGGTGTCGTGATCCCCAATGCCACTGCACCTTCGATCCGCGAAACAATATTGCGAACGAAGGTCTCGATCTCCTGGCGCCGGTCGGCAATGCTCTTTACCGGGGCCGGAGTGTTATTTGATGATGCGTCCTCAAATTTTGGAGCCACTGCTGTTGGCGTGTCTTTCGGAGACCGGAAGAAGCCCACGATCCGGCGTATCAAATCCATGGTTCTGCCTCCGCAGTCAGGTCGCCGCCGGCTTCGCCCGTATTCAGCGTGCCGGCGGGTTCTATAAGAAGAATTTCGCATTCCGTATCCGCGACGGGCTTATGTGGCGTGCCTTTCGGTACGACGTGCAACTCGCCGGCTTTCAGGACAACGTCGCGATCTTCATATTTTATGGTTAACGTGCCCTTGTGGATGATGAACATTTCGTCGGTCTCATCATGCTGATGCCAAACGAATTCGCCCCGGACCTTCGCGACTTTGACATGGAAACCGTTGAGCCGCGCCAGAATATGCGGCGACCAGTGCTTTGCAATCTTGCCGAACTTGTCGTTGAGGTTGATCGCATTAGGGTCGTATTGCTCGGTCATCGCGCGGTTTCCTTCACGTTGCCGGGGCTGGGGGGTATATGGTGGTACCTCGGTTCGATCCAAGGAAATAGCTTGGTTAATTTGTCGCGTTTGCGGATTCTTGCTCCGCCGTGCCTGCTTGGGTTAATCTATCCGAACCCACTTCCCATGCTTGGTCTCCGCGCCGCATACCGCGCGCTGCGGTCGCCGTTATAGGAGAGATTGTCCATGAGTCAGGTCATTGAAGATTTCGCGGCTGATTGCCGCCAGCATTTACAAGACGGTCCCAACGACGCCGCGCTTGATAAGGTCGTCGAGGGATTGAAGAAGGTTCTCCTTAGTGAAGAGGTTAAGGAGACCTATTTCCCGCCGGAGAACACGACGGAGCGCAAGGTTATTTATGAAGACCCGGAAATGGGTTTCTGCATCCTGGCGCATGTCAATACCGGCGCGAAAAGCAGCCCGCCGCATGATCACGGCCCGGCTTGGGCTATTTATGGTCAGGTCGAGGGCGAGACGGAAATGACCGAATACGCTCGCGCCGTGGAACCGAAGGACGGTATGCCGGGGCAGGCGAAGCCGGTGAAGACCTACATGATGACGCCGGGGTCGGCGGTCCACTACAACGTTGGCAAACTCCATGCGCCGGAACGGGTCGCCGCGACGCGCCTGATTCGGATGGAAGGCCAAAACATGGATAAGGTCTCCCGCGATGCCTTCGTGAAGGTCGCCGAATAAGGTCAATCTTGTCGCGGTTCGACCGCGCCTTGATGGCAAAAGCGGTGGTCCTCGGGCCGCCGCTTTTTGCGTTTCGTGGGCTGTGAAAATCGGGATGTTAGGCGACTTTTTCCTTGCCGCACGGCAGGGCATGGCTGAAAACAGGACGATATATTTGATTCAGCCGAGAACGGGAAAAGAATGCGGATAGGGACGCGAAAGAGCTCCATGGCGATGGCGCAAACAGAGGAAGTCATCCGGCAACTGAGGTTGCATTGGCCCGACTTGGCCATCGAAATCGCGGACCGGAACGCCCTTGGTGACGAAGATCAAAGAAGCAAGTTGGCGGTGCATGGCGGTAAGGGCGGCGCGTTCGTGTCGGGCATTCACGATGGCATACGTTCCGGCGATTTGCAGATGGGTATGCATTCCCTGAAGGACATGCCGGGCAACGAGGAAACGCCAGGTTTAGTCATCGCGGCCTATATGAAGCGTGACGATACGGAGGATGCCTTACTCCTTCGCAGCGATGTGCGCTTCGACGATTTCAAGGCATCGAAAGGCAAGGGCTATAAGGTTGGCACCAATGCGGTGCGGCGGGCCGCGCTGATCAAGCGCCTGTTCCCCGACGTGGAAGTCATCCATTTCCGGGGCGCCGCCGATACCCGCATCGACAAGCTGGAGAACCGCATTCCGCAACCGCTGCCGGAGCCGCCGGGGGGCAGCGTCGGTCCCGCGGATGCATTGATTCTGGCGAAGTCGGGATTGTATCGGGTCGGTCTTGAGAGACACATCGCACACGTCTTTTCGAAAGCGGAAATGCTCCCCGCGGCGGGGCAAGGCATTGTCGCCGTCGAGTGCGCGGAGACCGATTGGGAGACGCGCCGTATTCTGGCGGCGGTGAATGACGGGGCCTCGGAGGCGGCGGCGCTGGCGGAGCGCGAGGTGCTTTGGATCTTGGACGGCCATTGCAATTCGCCGATCGCGGTACACGCGCAGCCCGATGATGAAATGATGACCTTGACAGGGCAGGTCATGAGCCTTGACGGTGAGCGGCTGATCGAGTGCAAGGTGACGGGACCCTTGAACTTGCCGAAAGACCTTGGCCGGACGGTCGCCATGGACCTTATCGAAAAGGGCGCGCACGCGATTATCGAGGCGTCGCGAGTCGACTGACTTCGCATCGGGGGTTATCGTCGATCTTTGGAATCATGAAAAGCATAGGTCCCTATGTTCGATTTTTTGACGGCACAAGCGGCCGCGCACGCCAATTTAAGACTGCATTGCGGCTATGGCCCCGTCCGCTTCGCTCTTCGGTTCGGTGACGACACGACATATGTTGTAATCGATCCGTCAGGGTTGCACCTCTACGCGGCGGAACCGGAGCCAGGCGTCGACTTTTCGATGGCGGCTTCGGTGGCTGCCTGGATGGAATTGCAAAAGCCGTTGCCGAAGCCCGGCTTCCAGACATTGTCGGCGATGCGCCGGACCCGAAATCTAACCGTTACCGGTAATATGACGACGTTTTTTCAGCACATGATGCTGTTGGAAATGCTGTTCTCCAATTTGAGCGGCGACGGGCATGGGGAGGAAAAGCCTTTCGATGCGCCCGAAATCGAGGCCGTTACCGGCCGCTATCTGAGACTGAATTTGGAGGGCAAGCCGCACCGACTATACTTCGAGGAGGCGGGCGAGGGCGTCCCACTGATTTGCCTGCATACGGCAGGCAGCGATGGCCGTCAGTTTCGCCATATTCTGAACGACACCGAAATTACAGACCGGTTTCGGGTGATCGCCTTTGATTTGCCCTGGCACGGCAAATCATCGCCGCCCGCCGGTTTCGAGGCCGATGTCTACGAACTTACCACGGACCGTTATGTCGGGGTGACCATGGCTTTGGTGGATGCGCTGGGGCTTGAACGTCCGGTGGTAATGGGCTGTTCCATCGGCGGCCGCGCGGTGCTGCATCTGGCCTTGCGCCAGGGTGCACGCTTTCGCGCGGCGGTCGGATTGCAGTCCGCACTGTATGCACAGGACGTTAGTTTAGGCGATCCGCAGCCGGAACGTGCGTTGCACCGGCCGGACATTCATGGCGGTACGTTGGCAGGTGCGTCCATGGCCGGGATGATCGCGCCGCAATCGCCGTCGGCGGAGCGGTGGGAGACGATGTGGCACTATATGCAGGGGGGACCGGGCATCTTCCTTGGCGATATTCATTATTATTTTAAGGATGGCGATTTGCGCAACGGCCTTGCCGACGCGCTCAAGGACAGCCCCTGTCCGCTCTATTTGCTCAGTGGGGAGTACGATCCCTCCGCCACGCCCGAGATGGGCCGAGAAGTCGCGGAATTGGCAAATGCCGCTCATTTCGAGGTGATGATGGGGATGGGGCATTTTCCGATGTCGGAAAACCCGGCATTGTTCAGGGAATATCTCCTGCCGGTTTTAGATAAAATTTTAGCCGCTTGAAGTCTAATGTAAGGATGAAGCACGCTGATGATTGATCCCCGTACGCCCATTCTCGTCGGTTCCGGCCAGGTTAGCGATTTCGACACTCCGCCGGAGGTCGGCCACTCGGCGATCGATATGATCGAGCGGGCCGCACGAAAAGCGGCCGCGGATACGGGCGTGGGCGAAAATCTACTCTCGGCGCTCGATGCGATCTGCATCCTGCGGCTTTATACGGATACGAGCTGGCGATTTCAGTCGCCGTTCGGCCGTTGCACGAACCCACCCGCCGCCGTCGCGGGGCGAGTTGGCGCGGCGCAAGCTCGCCTGCAATACACGCACCCCGGTGGCAACATGCCGCAATATATGGTCAACCGGATGGCGGAGGAGATCGCGGCGGGTGAGATCGAGCTCGCATTGATTGGCGGCGGTGAGGCGTTACGGACGATGCGGGGCGCGCGCAAGGTGGGGTTGGAAATCGATTGGCACGAGGATGCGCCGGCCGGATATGGCGACTATGTCGAGATCGGTGACCCGCGCGTCGGTGTCAGCGACTACGAGATGCGTCACCAGATGAGCGCGCCGATCTTCATGTATCCCATGGTCGAGAACGGCATCCGCGCCCATCGTGGTCGTACCGTGCCGGAACATCAAGAGTCCATCGGGCGCCTGATGGCCGGTTTTGCGCGTGTCGCGGCGGCAAAGCCCCTTGCCGCCCGCCGCGAAGGCTACAGCGCGGAAGAAATCGCCAAGGTCACGCCGGACAATCGCTATATCGGTTTTCCCTACACCAAACTGATGAATTCAAATCCGTATATCGATCAGTCGGCGGCTGTCATCATGACCAGTGTCGGCAAGGCGAAAGAGCTTGGTATCGAACGGTCGCGCTGGGTTTTCCTGCATGGCTGCGGCGATGCCACCGACCATTGGTTCGTCAGCGAACGCGTGAATTACCATTCCTCGCCCGCGATCCGCATGATGTCGGGAAAGGCGTTCGATATGGCGGGCAAGACTGCCGCTGATATGGATTTTCTCGATCTTTACAGTTGCTTTCCCTCCGCGATCCAAATGGGATGTCAGGAGGTCGGCGTCGCCGAAGACGATCCTCGCGGATTGACGGTGACCGGCGGCTTGCCGTTTTTCGGCGGACCCGGCAACAATTATGTTACGCACTCGATCGCCGAGATGATGAATTCAGTTCGGGCTCGCCCGGGCAGCTTTGGGCTCTGTACCGCGAACGGTCACAACGTCACCAAGCACGCGGCCGGTATCTATTCGACGGCGCCGACCGAAGGCGCATGGCACCGTGAGAACCCGGCCGGCTATCAAGCGACACTCGATGCGATGGCGAAACCAGAATTGGTCGAGGTTGCGAACGGTGCGGCGGCGATCGAAACCTATACCGTGATGCATCGCGCGGATGGCCCGGAACACGGTCTAATCATCGGTCGCTTAGCGGATTCCGGCGCCCGTTTCCTCGCCAACACACCGTCTGACCGGGAGACCCTTCAGGATTTGCAGGACAATGGCGATGTGGGCCGTTTGGGGCACGTGAGCCATGCCGATGGGGTAAATATTTTCGCGCTGGCGTAAGACACGAAATCGAATTGCCGGATCGTATCTTGATTGCAAAACGTGCCGTTTGAGGCTGCTTACAATTTTGGCTATTTAAATTTGCACGATATCTCCTATATCTAAGCTATCTTAAATTTCTCTCCCATGACCTTGGAGGCCATGATGAAACATGTTGTTTGGGTTTCCGCCTTTGTACTTGGGCTGGCTGGCTTTAGCGCGGCGCAGGCGCAAAACGCGTCGACGGTTGTTACAACGACGACCTCTGATGCCGTTACGCGGACCGTTACCGAGAGTGTGAGCGGGGCAACCGCCGATGCCTTGAAGGCTGA
>JAJFJC010000480.1 GCA_021774385.1 Alphaproteobacteria bacterium | reverse complement strand
GTCACGCATGGGGACGTCGATATCACGCGTAACTGTGAGCAGGTGTTTGGGTTGTGGAAATCCCAGGTTCCAAGCGGCTATATGCACGCGGCAAAGCCACAGAGCGCCCGCAAGCAACAGAATAAGGAGTGCTATAAGCAGATACGTGCCCACTAAATCCTGCTAGTTATGGTGGTGAAGAAGATCCTAGCTCTACCGCTGTTACCTTTGCTCGCCGTACGTGATCTGCGATCTTATCGCGACTTCCATTTTCTCTTCTAGGAAAACCAAGTAATTTTTCAGTTTTGTTGTTTGTATTTATTAATCATTTACTAATACACAGAATTAACCTAATATTACTGGATATTATTAAATGAAATTAGATGAAAAACCACGGATTTTATAGGATTTTTATATGGAAGAGTTAAAAATTATTAACTACCCAGGCTCCGGCGCTGGCTCTACTCCCGCTTCCACTACCGCGGAAGAGAAGTACACAAGTTACACCGGCCTTCACAAATTTCTCACTGAGCATAATCGGGCCGAATTGCTGGAATCCTTTACTGCAGAAGTGGATAGGGACAAATCTAGGACCGTCACTCCGTTCACAGTCATAGCGGATGGTGAGGTCGTAGAGGAGATGGAGAGGATGGAGAAATGGAACGCCATGACTAGGTTCCAAAAAACGGGGCAGACTGTCCGTATATTGGGGGTACTGATTCTTTGTTTGGTTTTAACGTCTGAGGGACTCGACTTGGTGTGCATTGGGGTGAATGACTGGTACGATGGGGAGGGCAAAGATGAAGACAATTTGGCTCGTATCGTGTGCGGCATAGCTGCGCTTATTCTTTTTGGGCCCTATTCGCCTGTTTTAGGTTACTTTGTCGGGTGCTTTTCACCGAAATCAACAGAATCCAGACCTATACCCATAGGAGAGGTGGAACGCCGCTTGAGTGAATCCACAGTCGATATCTTGGACAGCGATGAATCAGGACTTGGGTGGCATGCCTCGGAGGATTGTTTCTTTTTGATGGAAGAACGAATAAAAGAGCTCGGCCAGCACTATCGAAAGGTGGAGAGTCTTATTGTCAATAATGCTTCAGACACAGAATTGCGACGGCTTAAGGCAAACGTGCTGGAGCTGTTTAGCGTTCATGGGCAGCTTGTTATGGACAGCGTTCGGACGGACGCAGTTAACAAAAAGGCTAGCTCTCTCCCCGCTTCCACCACCGAGGAAGACCAACAATATGCAAGTTACGTCGGTCTGCACAAATTTCTCACTGAGCATAATAAGAGCGATCTGCTGGAATCCTTTACTGCAGAAGTGAATAAAGACAAGTCTAGGACTGTCACTCCGTTCGTAGTCATAGCGGATGGTGAGGTCGTAGACGATATGGAATATATAGAGAAATGGAACGGCATAAGTGGATTCCAAAAAACGGGACGGACTATCGGTGGCTTGGGGCTCATAGGTATTTGTGGTATCTGTACGCTTGTGTCAGCCGGCCTGGTGAAAGTTGGGGCCGACGATTGGCACGATGAGGGAGGCATAGATCGGAACGTAGAAAATTTGGTTTGTATCGTGTGCGGTATAGCTCTTTTTATTCTTATGGGGCCTTATCCGCTTGCCGTAAGTTACTTTCTCGGGGACTCTTCACCAAAATTACAAGAGCCCAGACCTATACCTATAGGAGTAGTGGAAGGCAGGTTAATTAAATCCAGACTCAAGATCTTGGAGAGCGATGAATCTAGACTAGGGCGGCGTGCCTTGGAAGATTGTTTTTCCTTAATGGAAGAAAGAATAAAAGAGCTTGGCCAGCACTATCGAAAGGTCGAGAGTCTTATTGTCAATAATGCTTCAGGCACAGAATTGCGACAGCTTAAGGTAAATGCGCTGGAGCTGTATAGCGTCCATGGGCAGCTTGCTATGGACAGTACCTTGAAGGACGCAGCTAGCAAAAAGAAGGATTAGAGTACCCGTCGAGAGTATCAGGAAGCCTTAGCGTGCTATTCATGCAAAGAGCCCAACGACCCGTCTTATGATAGCCCCCACCCTCACGGGTGGGGTAGAGCGCGGTAGTAGCCTGAGGCCTGTGGAGAGTGTTAAAAAATAGGGCGCGCAGCCAGCGAAGCTAACCCACTTCGAACTCACCGGATTGGCATTTTTTTACACTCTCGTAAGGCCGATTCATGTCTCACAGATACTCATGAACTGCTTATGGAAGCATGAGTCGGCCTTACAGGCCTCACAGTTCTTTGCACTTCACCCCACCCTTCCGGGTGGGGCTACAATGAACCGGCCCGTCGGGCCTTATGAACAATTTATCGTGATTTATATCCTTGTGGTATTTCTTTACACGCTCTTCGGGCCTCATGCCAATGTGGGCATGTTTCAGCAAACCCGGATCATAGAAGCAATGCGTTGTTGCAGGTTACGCTCCTAATGCTGCGGTGAGAAAGTAGTCTTTAAGCTCTAGGCGTCTTGTTGCAGAGGCAAAACTACAACGGTGCTTAAGCGCTACCATGGCCAAATGGATGGCAGGGGGAGCTGCAAGCGAGTATTCAGTTTTGAAATGCTCGCGTGCTTCGCACGCTGCCAAGATTTGGCATAGTGCGAGGTCAAAGGACAACTCGTTGGCGGGGTAGCGGCTGTTCCATAGCGTCATCATAATCTCTGCTGCGCGTTGTCTGAGCTTGTCGTTGGAGGGATTAACCGCCGCCATTAAGTTTTGTTCGACGAAGCCTGCCATGATAGTCCATGCATTAGAAGTGGCATTAAGTAGACTCTTTGTGACAATAGTGTGCGTGATTCCCAAAGCATCGCTGGGGACTTCGTCTACAATTACAGAGAGTTCTTCAGTAGCCTCTTCAGGGAATGTTTTGTCGGTTACGGCCATAAGACCGATTTGGCTGTCAACTGCAGTTTTGTGAAGGTCAAGTGCATTGTACACGGGATCTGAATAGGGAACCCCTACGCTGAATATATCGTCACCTAAGGCGGCTTCATGAGCTGCAAGATAGCTCGCCACGTCATCGCCGACAAGTAGCCCTAGAAGTAAATTTCCTTTAGATAAGGGCCGTGTGAAATACGCTTCTTTGCCACCCACTTTCCCAGAGACAAGATACTTCTCACTGTCGGCGGGCGCGGGGCCCGATAGAGCCGCGCTCCACCCAGCTGCGTTAGTGGGCGCTCCTACCATAAATGCACGTTGAGGAGCGCGTTTGCCGTCTCCCCCCTCAGGTAAGATGTATGGAGTACTAAAGGTAGGGGCTAGTTCAGCGTCATTGATCTCAGCCAAATCAAAGGCTCTTCCGTTAGAAGCGCAGACGGTAGTGACGTATCCAACGTCAGCTGTGTCTGTAAGGGATCTTAGATTACTGCCTGGTCCGTCGACGGTTTTCTTTAGCCTTTTAGCAAGTGCGGCTATCTGTGGAAGTCGAGCTCCTAGTCTATCCAGGCCAGCACTTACAGATGCTGCTAGGGATGATGTAATCCCTTCTAAATCAAGGACTTCTCCGGAAAGTTGAACGCGCAACGCTTCCTCTACAGCCCCCAAGCATAGTAGCGCTGTCGAAGCGGCCTTGAGGCGTGTGGATCCAGTGAGGGCTTCCCGGCCAACAGGAACGTAGATGCGGTGTGCCTTTGGAGAGTCTCCTTCGAACAGGGCTGCGGTGTATGGTGGTGGAGCTTCGTTATTTAAAAAGTAGAAGACTTTGGCACCTTTGCTGTGGGCTTCCTCAACAACGGCTTTGATATACTGTGCCGAGCCACTTGCAGACGTGACAATAACGACATCATTGGCACTAATACCAGCATCGATGACGGCTTGCTTACCCATTTCCTCGGAATTCTCAGCTCCCTCCTGGGCGCGAATAAAAGCTGTTCCTCCTCCGGCGATATGTGCTTGTATCTTGGAAGCATGGGCCACACCGGCATCTCCGTGGGGTTTCCAGTGCGTGTTCCATAGTTGTTTGAGTACGAAGCCTGCACGGCCACTAGAACCCGCACCGAAGAGGTGGAGCTGGCCACTTTCAGCGTCTCCATTCACTCGTGAAGCGATGGCTTTTACCATTTCATCGAAATGCTTTTCAGCGAACACTTCGAAACCCTCGAGGATCTCGCGATCAGTATCTAAAAGCAGCTTTAGGCCGTCTTGGGGATCTTCCATCATCGTCTTAGACAGTTTCATGGTCTTGGGGTGCCGCTGTTCTGTCGTGAAGCTACTGACCCCTCCACCTTTAAGCGCAGCGAAGCGTGCTTGTGATTCTGCTGCAAGAGGATATTGGAGACGAAAGGTGTCTCCGTCCTTGCGAAGGATTTTCCAGTCGATGAGCTGCTGTATATCGCCGTCAGTAATCAACCCGTCACCGGCCAGCATATCGGCTGTGAAGGATGTTGTTAAGGCTTTCCAAACACCATTTTTGAACATGCTAAACACGATGAGTTGCCAGCCTTTTTCTGGAGGCGTCTTCCATAGCTTTAGCTCGTTTACGGCTTTGCGATAGTTGCCACAGCGAAGATCTTGCACCAGCATGCGGCTGCTTAAGTCTATGCCTTCGTCTTTTAAATCCCAAAATTTGTCGTGTAAGTTTGGCTTTTTAGCTGAAGCCCCGCCCACGTCGACCGGAGAGGGGATAAATGACATTGACATGAAGCTGCCGGCCGGCAAACTGCTACCTCCATAGCTTGGAGATGATGGTGATACTGAGTTGAAGGGATTGCTTCCGGGATAGCGACTCGTGGTAATATTGATGGCGCTAGATCTCCTCAATTCTGCAGGATCGAAACTGGGTCCGCCAGAGCTATCTGAAGGGCAAGAAAAGGTGGTCGAACCAATGCCGTCAACGGAGCTTGTCAGTCGCGAAGATACTTCTCTGTCATTTTTCTTTGTTGCGGGGATTCCCATCGATTTAGATGGCGGTGCTTTCTTTACTAGTAGATCGTCCACAGTTGCTCCTTGCTGAATGACTGCGTGGGGGTATTCTGGCGTGCTGCGTAGCAGCCAGGCGAGCCTCCCCAGGC
>JAJFJC010000479.1 GCA_021774385.1 Alphaproteobacteria bacterium | reverse complement strand
ACGTTTCGCCAGCTGGTCTGCGCTGGTCTGCGCGCATCCTGATGTGGTAGATGACGTCAGTCTGACGGCCACCACATCGGCTCACGTGGTCTGTGCTGTTTTCCTTCCATTCTTCCAAAAGCTGACCTGGTCTGACCTCATCCGGGCTCGAAGTTCGGTGGCAGACGTCTGGTCGTGACGTGGCAGGCGGTGGTGGCAGGCGGTGGGCGGTGGCAGGCGGCGGCGCCGGGGTGACACGGCGGCCGGTCGGCCCGTGGGTAGAAATCTGTCCGACCCTGCTCCGATCGCTGGGCGGGCGGGCGGGCGGCAGCCGGTGCGCGGACACACCGGGCTGGGCGACACAGGATGGGACAACGGCGACCTGGCCCGAAATGGCCCGCAACAGAATGCGCACCCTATATGCTTCCTTCTCCGTCCATGGCAATCGTTTCTGGCCGACCCTGCGCGACCGTCTGCCCGCCCGCTCACGATGCGCACCCTGTTGCTCGTTCTTGGCCTGCTCGGTCTGCTGGCCCTGGCCCTGGCGGTCGACGCGTCGCCGGCCGCTGCCGGCGACGACAAGGAGAGCTCTGCCGCCTTTCGAATGGGTGGCTACGGCAAGCCCCGTCGCCACGACGGCTACAAGGCGCCCAAGCTGTGCAAGCTGAAGAGCGAGAAGGAGAAGGAGAAGGAAAAGGAAAAGTCCCACGGCAGGCGCGGCAGCGGTCGCGGTGGTCGCGGCGGCGGCGGCGGCGAGGGATACCGCGGCCGGCCCGACTACGAGCAGAGCGAGCCAGACTATGCGGTTGGAAAGTGCCACGACGGCGACTGTGTTGCCGTCGACCACGCCTGCTACAGCGACGAGAAGGCCGCCGTGCTGGCGAGCGAGCTGTCGGTCAGCCAGCAAGACGCCGAGGCGGCCCTACAGGCCGCCTGTGACCTGGAGAAGCAGGCGCTCCAGGACGCGGTCGAGACGGCGCACTACGGCAACGATGACGACGTCTGCGACGCCCGCAACAAGTCCCTCTTCTCCAGCGACCGCGACAGCACCTGGCTGATCATTCTGCTGGTGGCGGTGGCGGCGGCGGCCGGCGCCATTCTGCTGCTGCTCGTGCTGTGCAACCGCCCGCGGCGCCAAGAGTTTGCCTAGGCCCGGGGCCCGGGGCCCGGGGCCCTGGGCACGGCGCGGGGCGCGCGCAGCGTGGTGCGACGGGGGTCGCACACCGTCGCACATTGCGGCGGTCGCGGGGTAAAGGTGCAAGACGAAGAAAACCCGGGGCTTATATCGCACCACGCCCGCGCAGTGTGATCGTGTGCCTTGCCAGCCTGCTGGCAGTGTCACGTCTCTCCCCTCGGCGACCCCCTCCTCCTCCCGTGCTCATGGCGCCCGCTCGTCGAGCATGTCTGCAGCTGGTTCTCCTGTCTCTGCTTGTCCTGGCCGCCGTGGCGACGGTGGCTGCGTCGGGGTCGGCCGGACAGCGCCGCGCTCGTCGCCAGGCGGCGACGGAGCCGAGCGAGCATGAGATTGTCACCGCGCTGATCAAGACGGAGAAGCTGCGGTTTGACGCCGAGTCGGCGGTCGCGGGTAGCAGCCGCGACGTTGCGGTGCGCGGCCGCCGCCGTGGCCGCGACGGTCGGCACAGCTCGCCGACCACGGAGCAGCTGGTGAACGTCTGCGTCTTTGGCTCGCCGGACGCCGGCCCGAGCGGCTACGAGCTGGTGCTGCCGGCGCGCGACCGCGTCCTGGAGCAGCCCTGGAAGTGGGTCGGCTTTGCCTGTCCGCCCGCCTCGCCGACGCCGGAAGCCGACGCGCTGTTTGTCATCGGCTGCTCGCGCCACAACCGCACCGACGGCGACGACCTGCTGGCGGGCACCTGCGGCCTCAACGCCGACTGCACTCTGGCCGCTGAGCAGCCCAGCGATGCGCAGCGGTATCTGGACCACTGCGAGCACCTGCCCCGCACGTCGCACAAAGCGCCGATCTGCCACGCCACCCACAGCAGCAGCAACCCCTACGACCTGATCCCCACCTCGACCCTTGCCATCGTCCCCGCGTCGGTGCCCTGCGACCCGAACGGCGTGCCGCACGGCAAGCACCACCTGGGCTGCGCGCACGGCAACCGTGGCTGGCCAGACCTGGCGCCCGGCACCGGCGGCCTGGACGCCTGGTGCAACTGCGAGAGCGACTCTCCGTGCGAGACGCGCGAGTTTGTGAACGGCGTCTGCGTGAGCACGTCGGTGCCCGACGACGACCGCATCATGTGCGTGGTGGCCGGCGGCGTGCCGGCCACGAGCGCGGCGAACAACTACGGCCACGGCTGGTGGGGCGGCTCCAAGCAGAAGGAGAAGGAGAAGGAGCGCCCAGACGGCAGCTACCCGCCGCCGGCACCGGTCGACTACACCGGCGTGTGCTGCCAGGGCATGTGCGTGCCTGAGCTGGACCTGGCGCTGAAGAAGCAGGCCGAGCCGGCCGCGCTCGCGCAGCTGGGCGAGCAGGTCACCTTTACGCTCACCGTCACCAACAAGGGCCCGCAGAACGCCAGCGCCTTTGACCTGCTGGACCGCTACCCGACCGCCGAGCTCGGCGCCATGACGGTGCTCGGCGGCCTCAGCAGCTGCGCGGGCGCCGGCACGCAGTGCAGCGTCGACGCTGCCGCCGGCCTCGTGCGCTGCCTTGGTCTCGGGCCGCTGGCCGACCAGCAGAGCTGCACGGTGGTGCTCAGCACCACGCTGAGTGCCTTTCCCGCCGACGGCAGCTGCGTGCTGCAGAACCGCGCCAACGTCACGCTGCAGGGCGACTGCCCGCTGGGCGTGGCCGACAGCTGCGAGGACAACAACGCGGCCGAGGCCGCCGTCAGCGCGCAGCCGCCCTGTCCGGCGGAGACGCAGTGCACGCGCTTTGAGCGCGACGTGGGCGACTTTTGCGGCGCGTGCCGGGAGGTCAACAAGACAGACGGCACCGTGTGCATGGGCGTGCTGAACAACGGCCTCTGCGACGGAAAGGACACCTGCCAGGCCGGCGTGTGCACGGAGGGCTTCCTGCCGGCCACCACCGTGTGCCGCGAGAGCACCGGGCAGTGCGACGCGGCCGAGTACTGCAGCGGCACGGGCAGCGCCTGCCCGCTGAACGTGTTTGCGCCGAGCAGCACCCCGTGCAGCGGCGCCAGCCAGGGCGGCGAGTGCGACGACGACCCCTGGGACCGCTGCCTGGGCACCGCAGACGTGTGCGTCGACTCGTTCAACCCGAGCAGCGTGCTGTGCGGCGACCAGGTCGCCCTCGGGCCGTGCGACGCCCCGGACACCTGTAACCCCGGCAGCGGCCAGTGCGACCGCAACCCGCTGCCGGCCACCACCGTGTGCCGCGCCGCCGGCGCCGGCCCCTTTGACCTCGAGTGCGACCGCGCGGAGCACTGCGACGGCCTGGGCGCCTGCCCGGCAGACCAGCACCGCGACGACGGCGCCCTGTGCGGCCTGGGCTCGCAGGGGCCCTGTGACGCGCAGGACCGCT
The DNA here is from genome assembly GCA_021774385.1 of Alphaproteobacteria bacterium. GTDB lineage: Bacteria > Pseudomonadota > Alphaproteobacteria > UBA8366. Next base: position 32,696 of record JAJFJC010000479.1, on the reverse strand, counting down.
GCACCGCCGGCCTGTGCGTCGACGAGCGCCCGGCCACGGGCAGCGTCTGCGGCCCCGCGCCGGGCCCGTGCTTTGCCGAGCCCGTGTGCGCGGCCAGCGGCGCCGCCTGCCCGCCGGCCGCGGCGCTGCCCATCGACACGCTGTGCGGCTCCACGCTGGACACCAGCTGCCGCAACCCGGACCGCTGCTCGGCCCTGGGCGTCTGCGAGGACCGCGACGAGCTGAACGGCACGCTGTGCCAGGTGCCGGTCAAGGACGAGGCCGGCGCGGTCGTCGACCAGCTCGAGGGCTGCTGCCAGGCGGCCGAGTGCCGCGTGCTGCTCGAGGTCGAGGTGCTGGCCCCGTGCGACAACGGCGAGATTGCCCCAGGCGCCACCGTGCAGCTGGCCGCCATCGGCGCCCCGGTGCCGCTGGTCGGCCCGGTGAGCTGGGCGGCCAGCTGCGGCAGCGTGACGCCGGGCGGCCTCTTCACGGCGCCGGCCGCCGCCGGCGGCAGCTGCGTGGTCACGGCCACTGACGCGGCCACCGGCGTCAGCGGCGACGTCACGCTGCAGGTGGTGGCCGGCGCGGCGAGCTGCCACCCGGCGCAGTGCCCGCCGTCGATGAGCCCGTGCGTGGAGCGCTTTGAGGTCAACCTGCACACCGGTCTGTGCGAAAAGGTGCCGGCCGCCGCCGGCACCCTGTGCCGCAACAGCACCGGGCCGTGCGATCCCGCCGAGGTGTGTCTGGGCCCGGGGGCCGGCATGGCCGCGTTCAGCTGCCCGGCAGACCTCAAGGCTGCCGAGGGCGTGCCGTGCGGCGACCCGGACGCGAGCGGGTGCAACGCCGCGGACACCTGCAACGCCTACGGCGGCGTCTGCGTGGATCGGCGCAAGGCGGCCGGCACGCAGTGCGCCGCGGCCAGCGGCGAGTGCCAGGCGGCGCCGCAGTGCGACGGTGTGAGCACCGTGTGCCCCGCAGAGCAGCCGCGCCCGGCCGGCGTCGCGTGCGGCGACCCGAGCAGCAGCGAGTGCGATGAGCCCGACACCTGCGACGGCGCCGGCGCCTGCGCGCAGAACCACGCCAGCGCCGCGGTGCTCTGCGGCGACCTGAGCCCGGGCAGCGTGTGCAACCCCGCCGACACCTGCAACCCGGCCACCGGCCTCTGCCAGCAGGCGCTGGCCGCCAACGGCACCGTGTGCGTGGGCACGAGCCACGGCGGCGCCTGCGACGCGCCGACAGACGCCTGCGACGGCGCAGGCGCCTGCGTGGACCGCTTCCACGCCCCGGGCACCGAGTGCCGCGCCAGCGCCGGCCAGTGCGACGTTCCCGAGCAGTGCACCGGCCTGGGCGGCGCCTGCCCGGCAGACCAGCACGTCGGCGACGGCAGCCCGTGCAGCGGCCAGGACGCGGGCCCGTGCGCCGGCCAGGACACCTGCGCGGGCGGCGTGTGCACCGAGCAGTTCCTGGGCGCCGGCACCACCTGCCGCAACGCCAGCGGAGACTGCGACGTTGCCGAGATGTGCTGCGGCGACAGCCCGGCCTGCCCGGTAGACGCGTTCCTAGGCACCAGCGAGGTGTGCCGCGAGGCGGCGGGCGCCTGCGACCTCGAGGAGACCTGCACCGGGTTCCTTGCCGCGTGCCCGGCAGACGCGCTGGTGCCGTCCACGGTTGAGTGCCGCGCGGCCGGCGCCGGCATCGGCATCAACGTGCAGTGCGACGTCGCGGAGACGTGCGACGGCAACAACACCGACTGCCCGGCGGACGCGTACGTTGCGGACGGCGGCGTGGACAACTGCCAGGTGCCCAACAAGCTCCCGGGCGGCGACCCGCACCTGGGCTGTTGCAGTGCTGGCATCTGCGGGGTTGCCGGCGGTGCGAATGACGCCATCGCGGAGACATGCGAAATCGAGCACGTGCTGGACGTGGACGTCAGCACGCTGGTCGATGCGTTCAGCAGCCCCACGCCGATCCCGCTGCCGGTGTCCGGGTTTTTCCCACCGCTGAGTCCTGCTACCACCGTCGTGGACAGCCACGTCGACCTGCATCTGTTCTGCCAGGGGCTGCCTACGCTGCCGGTGACGTGCCCATTCACCTCGGCCGACATTCGGACCCCCACGCTGACCGGTGATGTGGGCTTTGTCGGCACCGCGAGCTCCTCGACCGCGCCGGTGAACCTGCGCGCCGGTGGAGCGCTCGCGCAGCCGGTCGTCGACGCGCTGCTTAGCGGCGGCCCGGCAAGCATCATCGCCACATACGTGCTGGCCAACCGCATTATGGCGGTCCGCGTGACGCTGACGTCGGTGTACACGGTGTCCGGAAACGGCTCGTGCGCGCTGAGCAATGGAACCTGTGTGCACCCTGGCTGTGTGCCGCCGCCGACCACAACACCCCAGCTAGCGTGCCCTGCCGTCGACGAGTGCACCGTCGGCTACGACACGGGCAGCGGCGTGTGCGTGCCGCAGTTTGCCAGCAGCAACACCACATGCAAGGGCACAAAGATGTGCGACGGCGCCGGCAACTGCTGCGACCGCGACGTGCCGTCGGCCATCAGCTGCACAGTGGAGAACCAGGATGTGTTCTGCCCCACGCTGGCCGGCTGCATCCAGCGCGCCTGCGACCCGGCCTTCAACGTGTGTGTCATCGCCGAGCTGCGCCACGACCTCTGCCCGATCGGCGCCGGCCTCGACCCCGGCTGCGCCGTGGGGGTGTGCAGCGCCGTGTCGGGCTGCAGCACGCAGAGCATCAACCTTGGCCTATCGTGCGGTGACCAGAACTACAGCGTGGACCCGGGCAGCGGCGTGGCGCACCAGGACACGGTCGGCGACCTCGACCGCCTGACCGTGAACGATACCTGCCAGTGCGACGGCACCTGCGCGGGCATCCCGGCCCTGCCAGTGTACGGCCGCGATCGGCTGCCGGTGGCCGCCAGCGGGGTGTCACCGCTCGTGTTTGATACTGCCTGCGGGCTCGGGCTGCCGACGTGTCTGGACACGGACTGCATCAGCGGCTACCACATCCACTACGGGGCAATTTCAAACGTCAACAGCGTCCCAATTAATCTTGTGGCCAGCACGAACCGCCTGCTGGCCGGGTCGCTGGCGGCCCCGGTGGTCAACCTGCGCGACGGCGCCCCGGTTGGCACCACGTCCGGGGGGGAGCTGTTGCCCCGGGTCACCGGGGGCACCCTTGTCTCTGGTGGATTCCTGCCGTTCAACATCACCTCCTCGACCGGACACACCGGCGCTATCACCGCGCACAACAGCAGCGCGACGCACGACGGGTATACCGTGCTCATTGCATCCTCTCTCTCCATCACCGGGCCGGACGAGGGCCGGCCGGTGCGTGCACGGTTCACCGTCAGCGAGGAACAGGTTGGCGGTAACAGCCGCACCGACTATGCCGTGGACCCACTGGCGCTGGTCAGCACCCCGATCCCACCAGGCAGCGACTTTGGCCCGGCGCGCGGCCACATCTGCGTGCGTTCGAACGACACTGCGGCCTTTGTGGCGCCGGCCGTGTGTCTGCCGGTGGCGGCGGTGGGCGAGTATCAGCCCGAGGCGCCCAAGGCCGCCGGCGCCACCGAGGCGGCCAATTGCACCTGCGAGGCCTGCACGCACGACAGCAACTGCACCACGCTGCACGGCTGCGTGCAGCGCAGCTGCGACCTCGCGCGCGGCCTTTGCGTCACTGCGGCGCTGGACGACGCCTACTGCGCCGCGCAGCCCGCGCCGGCGCTGCCGACGCCGGCGGCCTTTGGCACGCCGGCCTGCGCTGCGCGCGTCTGCGACGTGCAGCTGGGCTGCGTGCTGGCCGCCATCAACACCGGAAACCCCGCCTGCCCGCTCGGCCTCGGCGCCACGGGCACCTGCAAGGTGGACGGCACCTGCTACAACAACAACCAGCCCGTCAACGGGAACGGCGACCCCATTGACCAATTTGGGCAGGTCATTGTCTTTGCGCCGCTGCCCGCGCCCAGCACGCTCGGCGCCTGCGACCGCCCGGCCACCTGCGAGGACGACCTTGGGCTGTGCCCGCCGAGCCAGACGGTGTGCCAGCAGCGCATCTGCGTGGACGCGCAGTGCGGCTTTGCCAACACCAACGAGAATGGGACCTGCGCCATTGCGCTCAAGGGCGGCGCCGGCCTGCTGCCGGGCTGGTGCGTGGCGGGCGAGTGCCAGCCCGAGGCGCCCGGCGTTGCCGCGGCGCCGTGCCTGATCGACCTGGGCCTGCAAAAGACCAGCCCGACGGCCATGCCCGGCGCCGGGCAGCCGCTGGTGTACGTGCTGACGGTGACCAACCACGGGCTGAACCCGGCCACGGCCGTCGAGGTCGTCGACACGCTGCCCAACGCTACCCAGGTCACCTACCTGGGCGCCGTGGCCTCGCAGGGCGGCCCCTGCGCCGAGGGGCCCGCCGGCGTGGTCAGCTGCGCGCTGGGCACGCTGGCCGGCGGCGCCGTGGCCACGGTCAACGTGACCGTGCAGGTCAACGCCGACGGCGTCACGCTGCACAACTCGGCCACGGTCAGCGCTGCCGAGGCCGACGCCGTGCCCGGGAACAACGTGGCCACGCTGCAGACGGGCATCCCGGCGCTGCCCGACGAGGCCGACCTGCAGGTGGTCAAGACGCTGGCCCCCGGGCAGGCCGCGCCGCCGCTGAGCGGCGGCGGCACCGTGCAGTACCTGCTGAACGTCACAAACAACGGCCCCGACCCGGCCACTGCCGTCGCGCTGGCCGACCCGGACAGCGCCGGGCTGGCGCTGCAGAGCATCGATGCCGTCTCGCAGGGCGCGTGCGCCGGCGGCGTGTTCCCCTGCGCCCTGGGCGCGCTGGCCAGCGGCGCCAGCGCCACGGTGACGGCCACCTTTGCGGTGGGCGCGTTTGCCACCTCGGTGACCAACACGGCCACTGTGAGCGGCCCAGAGCCCGACTCGACGCCCGGCAACGACCAGAGCGCCCTGGTCAGCACGGTGACGCCACAGCCGGCCGTGTGCGGCGACGGGTTCGTCACTGGAGCCGAAAAGTGCGACGCCGGCAACAGCGCGACGCACCCGCTGGTGCCGCACGGCAACAACGGCGAAGACGGCTACTGCTGCGCCGCCGGCTGCGGGGCGACGACAAGCTGCCACCCGCTGCAGTTGCCCTGCGGGGCGGGCACCCAGTGGCGGTGTCAATGTGCAGATATCCAACAAGCCTCAATCCAAGCAATTTCCGGGACGCCATCTTCCGTTCTGCGTAGTGCCGGCTTTGGTGGATCACTTACCACGGCCGGGCGTACTGCGTCGGACGTGCTTACCGTGAACACGCGCCTCCTCGGTAGCCCGGGTGGAACCAATGATGTCACGGTGAACATTATGGTCGACAGCTTTGGGAATCTAATCGGCAGTGGTACCGCTACCGACGATCTGGCAATCTCGACGGCGACCGGCATCAACGGCAAGATCATCCAGTTTGGCTGGAGCACGACGAGCCTCGAGTTTATCTTTGAGGAAAAGACGCCGGCCAGTCCGGCCACCTACTACTATCTGTTCTTGACGCTGACGGCGTCTCCAGTATTTGGTCCCGGGCCAAACACCTACACCGTTCCATCCGGAGGAACCTTTGCAGCGACTGTCGGATACCTTGGTGACATCACCCCATCGCTCCCACAGTCCGGCTGTATCATTAGTAACCCTAGCGGCCTCGCTGGCGGTCTGGTGGTTGGCACCGACGCGCACCACGGGACCAGTCCGGTCGGCGGCGGCGGCGGCGCCGGCGGCAGTGGCCAGAACGAGGGCAACGAGGGCGGCGGCGGTGGCGTGCTACGCGACGTGCCCAGGCCGCTGCGCGCCGCCGCCGGGACGGTCGGCGTCACGGGCGGCGTTGCGCTGGCCGCGCTGCTCAGCTGCTGCGTCTGTGTCGGCATTGCCGGCGTGGCCGTGGGCAACGGCCGCCGGCGGCGGCGCGCGGCCGCCGGCGGCGGCATGCTGGGCGACCTGATGCTGCAGAAGGTGCAGGTAACCTCCTCGGAGGGGGAGGGTGACGACGCTGACCTGCTGGCGGGTGAGGCCACGGGTGCGGCCACGGACGCGCCCCTGCTGGCGGACGACGGCGCCTGCCCGGACACCGTCGGTCTGCAGAGCGGCTCGACCGAGGAGCCCGACCTGCTGACGGCGGCGCACCGCAGCACGGCCAATGTGTACGCCGAGCAAAAGCTCAAGGCCGGGGCGCGCGCCCGGGCCGGGGCCGACAGTGGCCGGCTTTCCTCGGCACACGGCCCGCACCACAGCGATTGAGCGTGGACAAGCGGGAGAGAGAGAGAGAGAGAGAGAGAGAGAGAGAGCGAGCGCGCGGGTACAGGGGATAGGGGCGAGCGCAGCTCGCCACGCGGCGGTAAACAGGGCGCACGTGTGCGGTATTTTACGCCCGTGAGCACTCACTGGCGCTGCAACCAGGTCACCACCGTTTGGTGCTCGGCCTGCAGCTGCCGTGCCAGCGCGCCCGGCTCGGTAGCCTCAATCTGCCCCTGCAGCTCATCGGCGCGCAGCCTCAGCTGCGTGCACAGCGCCTGTTTGTCATCCAGGTCGGTGCAACCGTCTGACTGCGCACCGGCGTGCATGGCGGCCCGCAGACAGTCGGGCAGGCGCAGCATGTCGCGCGAGACGGGGTCTAGACAGAAGAGGGTCACCACGCCACAGTTGCCACCGTCGTCCGCATAGCTGCCGTCTGGGGCTGGCGCCTCGTAGCGGCAGCACGCGCGGCGCAGCCAGCCCCCGCTACGCCGGTCGGCGCCGCGCAGCCAGCGGGCCACCGTCTCGCGTAACGTCTGCGCGTCGTGGCACCCGGCACACAGTTCGGTGCCCAGCCGCTGCAACTCGGCGCAGAGGAGATGCAGCTGCTCGTAGAAGACTGCATCCGTGCCCGTCAGCAGCATGTTGGAGCCCCACCCGCCGTACAGGCAAAAACAAATGCACAGGTCGACCCACTTGTCGGTCGACGGCGGGGAAACCCCGTCCGTGTACACAGTGGTCGACCCCGAGTAGAACGACGCCGGAACATTGCGCCGGCGTCCCTGCCAGAACTTGCAGAGCAGTGCGTAGCCCTCGGTGGCGCACACTCGGCGCGAAGCCTCGACCGAGCGCGCGATCGCGTCACTGCGACGGGTGGCGGCGTGGTGTGCCAGCAGTGCTGTGATTAGTAGCGCTATTGCCAGCATGCCGAGGTCGGCAGAGTGCGAGAACGAATCGAACATCGCGGCCTCGGACGAGTGTGTGATTGCGCCAGGCCGACGTCGTATTTATAAGACCTTCAAGTCTCTGCAGACGGTTAACCCGCCGGTCGTCCTCTTCCCAGCGCCCATTCGCCGGCCGAAGCGGATAACTGCGAGTCGATGACGATCGCATGGCGGATGGCGCAAAGTGGGGGGGGAAGGGGAAACATTTTACACCCGGCACGTGCAGGTACAGTCGTGACTATCACAAAACGTTAGCTTGCATTTCGGGCACTGGTAGCCAGTATACCCGACACACGTCTTGCAGATCTCCTCGTTGTTTCCACATTCCTCCACGGAGCATCCGGGAACAAGTTCGGTGTCTGCGTGAACTTGGCATAACGGTACGCGACAACACCGCGTCCTAAGCTCCATTTCGTCGCCGCATCCACACACTTCGCACGTGGGTTGCGAACCAGGCGAGCTCATACTCCCGAATTCCACTCGACAAGAAGCAGTGTAACAAGCTCGATGTGGTTTCCCTTCCTTCCGGGTCTTGGATGTGTGCGAAAATGTACGCAAGGTTATCCGCGTTGCCTCTCCAGGCCTCGTTAATTTTGCCTGGCCCGGTTATACGGTGACTGTTTATAACCCCGCCGTTGGACCGTTTTTAGTTTCCGGGGTTGCGGAATACGGGGAATACGGGAGGGGGGGGGGACGGGCAGCAATCAGGCGATGGCGACGGGCAGGGTGTTATGCAAGCACGACATTGGCTTTACGGGCCGGCGGCCAGCTGCAGCTTAAAGGCGGCGCAGAGCGCAAAGCCGGTGTTTTTGGTCGATCCAGCGCAGCGGCATTGCCACTCGGTTGCAGAGCGCGGGTACGACTGCAACGGTGCCGTGTTGCCCTCGTCGCAGACGCAGCCGCCGCTGAGCAGCTTGGTGCCGCTGGGACAGGTAATGGTGTACATGCCGGCGGTGGTCTGGTCGAGCTCCACGAGCTGCACCGCGCAGCCCACCACCACGTCCAGCGTGTTGCCGGGGCACTCGCCCGGCACCACCGAGCTGATGCTCAGCTCGGCGGGGCCGCCCTCGTCGGGGCACTTGAGCGACAGGGTCTGCGCCGCGGCGCACGGGTCGGCGCTGCCGTTGCGTCCCGCAGGACCGGCGGGGCCCTGGGCGCCGTCGGTGCCATTCTGCCCGGCCGGTCCCACTGGGCCCACTGGGCCGTCGGCCCCGTCGGTTCCGTTGCGTCCTGCCGGCCCCTCGGGCCCCGGGGGGCCCTCGGGCCCCGGCGGCCCAGGCGGGGGCGGCGCGCAGAGGTCGCGCTCGGGCTGGCAGGCCCACAGGGCGCCGGTGAACTTGACATCCTTGCTGATGGCACACCCGTGCTCCGGCGGCGGCGGCGGCGGAGGCGGCGACGGTGGATAGGTGGCCACGGCAGGCAGGGCAAGCGCCAGCGCCACCAGTAGCAGCAACACGTTCGCCCGCAGTGTCCCCATGGTTGCCGGCGGAGCGGGGTAGGCAGCGCGGGGTGTCCCGGGACACGCGGTGCAGACTATATCAGAGACCAAACACGTTTACACCCACCGCTGCTGCAGCCGACCCATCCCCAGCGGGGGCGGGAGACCGCGCCGGATTAACCCGGTGGAGAGCGGCGAGAAAAGCTACGCTGTCCCTGCGCACTGCCGCCTCGGCGTGTCGCCGTCGGCCTCCTCAGCATCCGCCGCTGTCGCCGCCGTGGCGGCGGATGGGTGGGTGCGCAGATACCGCCCCGCCTGGCGCCGATTGACCCGCTGCCGGGCCAGCACCCGGCCCCAGTCGGCCGCGCGGCGCATCGGCAGGCGGTAGACGACGACGCGCTGCACGCCGCGCTTGGCCGCGCGTGCCGCAAAGGCGCGCAGCATTTCGAGGTAGGCCGGCCAGTGGCCACCGGCGAGGCCGCAGCCCACCTCGGCGGGGAATGCCAGGCTTTCCAGCCCCGCGACCTGGTCGAGCAGCGCATCAAGACCCTGCTGAAAGAAGACGCGCCGCTGCAGAGCCGTCTCGCGCCCGTTAGGCATCCCGTAGTGGCGCTGGCCAAAGAGATTAATGACGCCGCCGCGGCCCTCCAGGCGACAGCCGGGGCGCACATCGACACGGCCCGGCGCCCGCCGGGTCCCGTCACTGTAGCAGTTGGCTGCCGGCCAGCGCTGAAAAATCTCACGGGCCAGCCCAAAACCGCCGCCGTGCGAGGTGCAGTTGGTCTGGTGCACGACGTACTGCTCGTCGGCCTCGAGCAGGTCGCCCTCGCACTCGACGAGCTCACCCGGCGGTGCAATCCCCGGGTCCACCGCTGCCCCGTCTGGCAGCGCATCTGCCAGTGGCTGCAGCAGGCAGGAGACCTCCTCTGCCAGCGAGCCCGTCTCGCAGACCATCGAACTTGTGCGGGAAAGGGCCGGCGAGCACATTGCTATGGGCGCCGGGCGACGGTGTGAAACTTGCGTGGCGCAACACGCACGCACGTCTTATATCACCGACGTCGCCGGGTCCGCCGCCTGTCTACACGATCCCACCGGGTGCCATCGTTTCCGTGTTCTCTAGGGTTCTTCGGCAACCGGGTGATGAAGCGAGATATAAAAGGCACCGGTTGGCCGTTGCAGCCTCGCCCGCCCGCGATCTCAGTTCGCTCCGCCCCTTGTCTCCCCAAGACACAATGGCACGAGCTGAAGCCCCTGTACCGGTTGGCGTCCACGTCTTTCTCACCGCCGACCTCGACAGCCATGTGCCGCTGTTGGCGCTGGCCGAGTTTTTGCTGCCCGCAGAGCGCGTGCGTACCGCTGCGCTGCCCATGGCCAGCATCTGCAACCCGGAAACGGCCGGTGCCGCAGCGTGTCTGGCCATGTCTGAGCTTGCCTCCAACCCGGCCTCTGTGACGCTGGTTGGCGACGTTTGGTCCGACCTGATCATGAACCAGCTGGCCAAAGCGTGCGGCGCGCGCTGCCGTGTGGTGCGGTACGCCCTGGACGGCATGACGGCCACGGCCCGTGCGCTCCCCTTGCCTGGCGACGTGTCCTCGTCCGGCGTAGTCTGCATTGGAAGGGCCCCTACTTCCTACACCCCCGTTCCGTGGCTGCTGGGGCGAATCCGCACGCTGAGCCAGCTGACACCGGCGCACGAGGACAGCCTCGTCTTCCATGCACGAACCCTCACCCTGCTCGACGCGCGCGTGCTCGGCGTGAGTGTCGACGAAACGCAGCCGCTCTTCTCCGGCTTGCGCGAGATTGAGGCAGCCAGAGATCCCCGCAAGGGTGTCGACATCAAGGACCGTGTCGCCGGCCTCCTCGCCGGCCGCTACTCCCTGGAGCAGCTGCTGCGTATCGCCTAGCCGGCGGCACGGGTACTGCGGCGCAGCATCGCTCGATCCGCACTCGGCCGGCTTCCGGGTCGAGATGACACGGCGGATCAGGAGACAGGGAGGGAACAGGGACGGAACAGGGACGGAACGTGTTGTGATGACGCCGGCGGACGTGGGTGGACGGGGGGGGGAAAGGCACACGGACGACAGGGTAAAGAATCTGCCGGATACTATCCGGTTTCCAGGTCACTGCACAAATAGCACACCCGCGGCCGCGCGGCCGCTGCTCCGCCCTTTTTCAACCGGCCACCATGCGTGTCGATTCGCCCTCACCGGAGGTACAGTTTGAGTGCGGAGTCTGCCAGGGGACCATGCTGCGGATCGAGGCCAAGGACCGACGGGGAGAGTGGCACCACACGTACAGCTGCAAGCGCTGCAATCGTAGCCGGTCCATCAAGCACAGCGCGAGCCCGATCCGGATTGCGATGGACATGGTGCCGCCGGTGTACAGCGCAGACCTGCAACGGGGCGGGGCTGTCCCGTGCTTTGACTGCGGAGGGCAGGTCAAGGCCGAGGTCTGCTGGCCAGACGCCTCGCCCGTCTACCGCTACCGGTGCGACAGCTGCGACCGCCAGCTCATCAGCTATAACCGGATCACCTGGAAGGAACACGTGCCCGTTCGGCTGGCCGCCCCCACTGACCCCCTGGGGCCCGCTGCCACGCCCCCCGCGGCGGCCTCGGCTCATCCGACCCAGCTACCGGTGCCTGAGCTAGGCCCCGAGGCGCAGCCCAGGTCGGCGACGGCGATACAGGCCGCCGAGGCTGCCACCGAGGCTGCCGCCGGCGGAGCGGCCACCGAGACGGGGACGGGCGCACCACGACGTACCGCCTCGGCCGGGGAGCGCGTCAACCGATCAGACACTACAACGCCGTGGACCGTCGGCGACACGTATCGGCTTGCCAAGGCGCGGCTGCTGGAGAGAGAAGCCGCCGACGCTGAGACGGACGCGGTCGAGCGGGAGGACGTGTCCGCTGGTGTTGAAACGGACGCGGTCGAGCGGGAGGGCGTGAGCGTCATGGAGGAAGAGTGTGTTGATTACTAGGACGTAGGAGGCGGGAATCGTGGTAAACACACCCGGCGGTGCTATGACATGGCGGGGTTCCAGTCGTCAAGTGCCGGCGTAGCTCTGGGGTCGCTGGCGGACGCGGCACGGCACGATTCGGCCCTTCTTCTTCTCTCTTCCTCTCCCTCCCGTTCCCTCCCCCTGATTGTGTTGTGTTGTGTTGTGTTGTGTCGAGTCGAGTAAGTAGGCGTGCTGGCCACGTTTACCGCCATCGCCCAGCGTCGCCTGCTGCCTCGGTGCCCGCAGCAGCAGCGCCCGTGTTCGATCGCACCGTGTTCTATCCCGGTGATACGGGTAGATATATGCCGGCGGCCGCGGGTCGGTGGCATCGACCACGTCCAGATCCGACAGGATGTGGCGTAGTATCGTCTTCCTGGCCCTTGTCGGCTGCTGCTGCCAGGCGTTCCCGGGGTTCGGCCAACCCGTCTTGTACGAGCAAAGCAACCGCACCGGCACCGGTCAGGGCGAGGGTACGATGGACACGGACCGGGCCATCCTTGTCAGCGTGCTACTCGGCATCGTTTTGTCCTGCTGCACGATTACCTTTGTGTGGGCAATGTACGCCGAGGGGGCACGAGACAGAGCCTGGCGGGCCAGGCTGGTGTCTTACGTCCCCGTGGCCGGGGATCCACCGATCCAGCCGGTCTTTGCCGACCCTGACGAGGAGACGGCCACAACGGCGCCCTCGGCGGCCTCGGCCCTGGCAGTGTAAACAGCTTTACCGTGTCTGCAACCCGCCCTCGCTCCCTTGCGCCATCTTCCCAGCCACCTTGCTAGTGCGGCGAGGCCGGGCGCGGAAGAGGAGAGACACCCCGGCCGCCCATGGGTCGGGCACCTTCACCTCGTCCACCTTACTCACCCCATTGACCAAACGGCCAGGAAAAGCGGGCGGTCGCGCATGGTGTCAGTCCGGTCGGCAGACGACGTAACAATGTTCCATTGTTCCAGCCGCAGAGCATAAAAGCCCGACGTTTTGCCAGCGGGCGCAACCCACCGCCTCGGCCTGCCATGGCCACTATCACCGCAAGGCGCAAGCGCTCGCGCTCTCCCGACTCTGAGCACACGGGACCTGGGCGTGACGCGCCCGCAGCGCCCGCGGCGGAGCCGCCGGCCAAACGGGCGCGGCTGGCCCAGGAAGCCGCCGTGGCAGCGACCGTGGCCGAGGAAGCACAACAGAAGGCCACCTGCCAGATGAACACCCACAGGGGCGCACACCGCGAGGCCACTAAAGAGGCGGACAGGGCCCGTGCACGGCTGGATCTTGCCGAGCAGCGCGCGAACAACCCCAAAACAAAAAACCCAGCCAAGGCAGCCAAGGAGCTAGAGCTGGCGCACAAGTTCCTGGCCAAGAAACAGGCTGAGCTGACGGCCACGCTGGAGCCGCTCGCTGCCAGCGTGGCCAGGCTGGAGAAGAAAGCGGCCCCCGCGGCCGCGGCACGGGCCGCCGCGGAAGCAGCTACGGTGGCGGCCGGCGGCGACCTGCAGCCGTGGGCCTGGGACTGCCCAGTGGTGCATGAGGACACGGACACGGACACGGCCGCGGACGCGGACGCGCCCGCCTGGCGTGTACGGCTGCAGTGTACACTGCAGATTCGGCACCGCGACAACACCAGGCATGGGAACAACCCAGTGGTTACCACGAGCTGGCAGGCCCACCTGCTGTCGCTGGCCGTGGATCCCAGCCAGCTGTGCCCAGAGGACCGGGCGCCGGTGCGCCTGTTGGCTCGGCTGGCCGCGCAAGCCACCCGGTGGCAGCTGCACACTACTGAAACAGCCAAAGTTCCGGCAGCAGCAGCAGCAGCGCCGGCCGAGGCGGACACTGCCACGATTCAGCGTCTGCACGGCCTTCTGTGTACGGTACAGGAAACGCAAGTGTGGCAGATTCCGGCAGCACACCCCGGCATCGTGCGCATGCCAAACTGGGTCGCGGTACCAGCCCTTTCTTTCATGTAACACACACACACACACACACACACCAGGGGGAGAGAGAGGGAGAGAGTCGCCATTAGTACACCATATGGTTTTACCTGTGTACTTTATCTGCGCCATCCGGAACATAACGTGCCGCTTACTACTGCCGCGGAACCGGTGCATGGCCACGCCCGGCCCCGGGTACGCCGTGCCAGAGACGGCGGCGGCAGCGCCCGCTCCCGTGCAGCGAGTGCGGCGGAGTCGACGTAGTTCGATCTGTGGCCTCGTCGACTTTCACGGGGCCGTCAGCGGCAAGCCCTGCGACGAGGATGGCACCGGCGACCCCACCGCGCTGCTAGACGCGATTGTGCGCCTGGCACGGGACGTGGAGCCGCTGCAGGCGCCACGATCCCCCCTCGCGCCGCGCGAACCTCGCGCGCACACGGTGCGACTGGGGCGGACCCGCTCCAAGACCTTGTCCCATCCGCCCACGCGGCCCCCATGTGACGTCCCCCGGCCCCCCTTGGAGCCGGCGCGGGCGCGGACGCGGCCACGTCGACGGCTGTCGCTGAGCGGGAGCGCGCCGCAGCTGACCCCCTACGAGTCTGCCGAGTGGACAGACCGACACCATGCCGTCTTCTCGCGCGCCATGCGCGAGCGCCGCCTCTCGCACAGCGACGGGAGCTTGCTTGACGAGCGATACGCCCCACTGCCCGCCATTAGCAGCGAGGCGCCTGCCGCGGCCGCGGCCGCGAGATATGGTATGTAAATCGTATTCACCAGAGCGACGGGCCTTTTCGCCGTATGCTCGAAATTCCAGCCGGGCGCAGGCGTCGAGGCAGGGGGAGAGAGAGAGAGAGAGAGAGCGCGCCGGCGGGTGGCCGCGGCGCTGCCGCTGCGCCGCTTTGTCGCCGGCGCCGCGCGCACCAGTACATGAGATTACCCGCATAGCGCGCACAGTCGGGTGGCGTCAAAGGCGTTTACACGGCCGTCCCGCCCCACCCGCGGCCAGCCTAGTCAGAGTACGACGCCCGCTTCGCCAGGCGGTACGTTGTCGTCGTCTTTACGGGGTTGATCCCGTCTATCTGCAGCAGCTCTTCGCACGTAACCGGAATCCGCTGCCAGTGGCGCTCCTGCTCGTCGGGGCTCATCGTCCGCCCAAGCCTGCCCTCTACGCGCCGTAGGTGCTCTGCCCAGTCTGGCTCGCCGGGAACAAATACACACTCGTTGGCCAGATTCTCCATGTTCTGCTGCAGCAGCAGCCGAAACAACATCACCCGGTCGCGCTGGTCCTCGGTCATTGCTCGCATGTCAACCAGCAGCGCGCGAAAGAAAATCTCATTTATTCCCTGGTGGTGAATCATAGCATCCAGTCGGAACACGCCAACACGGTCGTCCATCACGTTGTCGGGAGTAAGGGGCAACACGTTGTACGCAAACCGGTCAAGCGCATCCGTCGCCATGTCGGCCAGGGCACGGGCGCTCGGATACCCACGGGCATCCTGGTCTCGGCTCCGGCTCCGGCTGCGTCCGGCCCGGGCAGACTGGGAACTGTTGCCGGTCTCGTGCGCGCTGGCAGGGTCACTGCACGGATCAGCAGACATTGCGACCACGGCAGCGCGCGCTGTAGCGGACGATGCGCCCGACAGCGGGACTGTCTTATAGGGACGGGGATGGTTGGGTTATCCGGGTAATGGGTGTGTTTATATGGATTTTGACCCGCCTTGCCGCGTGTATGTGGTTTTTTAGGTGTTGTGAGTTGGGTAAAACCGTATTCGCGGTTGCCAGCGGCGTGCAAAAAAGAGACTCGCCCCGTGTGTCCGAGTCGAGCCTTGCGGCACTAGCCACGTGCGGGTCACGCACACACGCAGCACAGCACAGCGCACGTACAGCGTAGGATGTCCTGGACCGCGTGCCAGGAGAGACACAGAACAGGGCGTGGCACACCGGGGAGGGGGAGAAGGGAGAGAGAGATTTGCGGCGTCAACAGCGCCCGTGCAAATACTTTGCCCGTAGCTAAAGCACGGGCGTGCGGGGGTGTGCGGGTTGGCGCACTTGTGCAACCAGTCATGGAGTTGTGGTGGCACCCGGTCGTGCTTGTCGTGCTGCTGGTGCTGGTATGGCTAATCTGCGGACAGGCGTTTTACTGCGCCCTGCACAACGGCCACCGACTCTACCTGTTCTGCTGCTCCCCGCAGCCCACTCGCCGCGTGCTGCCGCTCCACATGGCACCGGACAGCCCGAGCACCTCGACCAGCAGCATCCGCAGCATCGACTCAACACAGATGATGCTCGGCGGCGGCGGCGCCGGCGGCGCCGGCGGTGGCGGCGGCAATTAGCTGCGCACAGCCGGCCCTGTGGGCGTCCCAGTGGAGCGCCTGGCAGGCGACGGAGCAGTAGGACACCAGGTGGCAGCCGGCGCAGCGCTGTTGTGCACGGTCGGCGCCACACGCCCCGCATCGGCGGTAGGTCTGCCACGCGTTGGCGCCGGCGCGGCTGTTGCGCATGGCGGCAATGTTGCTTATTTCTGAGCGGACCGTTGCCGCGTCCAGCATCCGCGACACCCCGTACCGGCGGCGCTCTGGGTGATTTGGCGGCGGCTCGGTCGCCCGCAAAAGGCCCAGCAGCTCCTCATAGGCCACCCAGGTCGAAACGTGCGGCATGGTCCGCTCATGGGACGGGCTCTGTAGAATCTCCAGGATCCGCTCCGTGTCCATCTGCAGCGCCTCGCGGACCGCGCCTTCGAGATTGTCGACGGTGCGCTTGACCGAGGCGATCAGCTCAAACAGGTTCACTGGGGCCAGCGGCGGCAGGCCGACGCGTGCGCCCGGAAAGGCTGGACTCGGCACGAGATCTTCCCGGGCGTGGTGCACCAGCGCCAGGGTGGACTGCAGCGTCCGGCGCCCGGCCGCCTGCACGGACACGGCCACTGCCGTGTTCTCTCGCCAGTAGTGCATCGCGACGGCAGTCCACAGCGCGACCGGGTCCCGGGCAAACTCGGCAGAAAAGAGCGGAAGCTCGCGGGTCACCGTGTCCGTGGTCCGGACCACCTCGAGCGGCTCGACAGTGGGGGATAAGGAAAAGATGTCCAGGCGGATCTCCCGGCGCACCTGGGCCACCCTGGCGTCGTCAAAGGGGTTGTAGGCCGCATAGTCGCGAAAGGCCAGCTCCACCTCGGGCACCACATGGAAGAGGTAGACAGGCGCGGCGCGCTGCGCCTCGTCTAGGCCGACCAGTGTATCGCCGTGCGCCATGGCCATCTGCCAGAAGAGCCGCAGGATGGCGTGTTTGTCCATCCCCGGGCCGTCCGCCGCCGGGTCTGCAATCAGCTCGGCGTAGCGGGCCCGGTAGGCGTCGGCGTCAAACGCAGCCCCGATGAGCGTTTCCAGGAATTCGCCCAACTTTGCAATCGCGCGGCGCATGGCCGGCGAGGCTGGGTCTCCCTTGGTGACGGGGACCGGCAGCCTCGGCACGGCAGCCATGATCGGCAGAAAGGGTCGGGCGGGGCGGGGCGAGGCAAGGCGGGCGGGAGGAAGGGAGGGGTGTACGTGTGTCCCCCACCCTGGCTTATATACGTATCGGTCGACCGTGTTCCACCCTGCGTCGCCTCCCGGCCGGCATTCGGCGTGCGCGGATATTCTTTTCGTCTGGTCCAGCCCGGCTACTTCCCGCCCGGGTCGGCTGCCGCCGTTCCCGGCCCCGGCGCGCCATGGGGCTGCCGGTGTCGGATCGTGTGTTGGTCTTGCTGATGGTGGTGCTTCTGCTGGTCTGCGCCGGTCTGGTGGTGTCTTTTTTTCTCACCAGCCAGTTCCTCGTGCCGTATCTAGACCGCACCCGGTCGCCCGATTCGATTGTGCGCCGGCTGGCACACGCCGTCCTGGGCCCACCAGAGCAGCCGGCCTTTCCCGAGCGAGCCCCCTCGCCCCCGGCTCGTCCGGAGCCGTCGGCCGAGGAGCCGCCGTCGCTGCCACCGGCAGTTGACCCCCTGGAGGTGAAAGAGGCAGAGCTACCGCCCCCTGTGCCGCCCGCAGTCCCACCGGAGCCGGTCTGAGGGGCGAATGGGTGGACTGCAGGGCGTGCCGGTATACTCGCGTACCACTCGGCCGTCGCCTTTCGCGTCAAGCCTGTTTACCCATACCGCCCCGCCCGCCCGCCCGCCCGCCCTGAACACCTGCCGGTCACTCCTGGCGGTCCCGCAGCCGCAGGATCTCCTCTTCCTGCGCTGCACTCAGCCGCCCATCGAGAAAGCCTAGCTCGTCGTCGTCGGGGCGCAGCAGGGTGTGCAGCTGCGCGACGCCGTCCGCGAGCGTCTCTGGGGCGACGGCGAGCGCGAGACGACCGGCTCGGCCCTCTGCGATCAGCTCAGACACCTGGCCGCCCGCAAAGATGTCGCTGCGCAGGTCGTCCTGGCGGTCGCGCAAGAGTCCGTTGGAGAGCGCGATAAACGCCGTGGTGCGCTGCGCTCGGACCAGGCCGCGCATCAGGCGGAGCACCTGGCGTCCGACCAGGCGCTTTTCCGGGCCGAGCGGATGGGTGCGTGTCAGCGTCCCGCAGAGCAGCAGCAGGAGCGGAATGCTTCCCGCTGCGGCGAGACGGTCCACGTGCTCGCCCGACAGGTACATGCAGCTGGCCGCGGTACGCGGCGGCAGCGGCAGGAACGAGTCGTCGGACGGCCCGGGGATCAGCTCGACCGGGCGGGCGTCAAGCAGCTGCACGGGCACGACAAGGTCGGCGGCGCCGGCGGCGCCGGCGCCGCCGGCGGTGTCGTCTTCCGCGGGGTCCGCGGTCAGGGCAGCGAGGGCGTGCTGCAGGGAAAGGGATAGCGCTGCGCCGGGCCAGGCCGGCCGCTGGCCGCTGGCACGGGGCGGCCGAATCGCGCGCGCGACCTCGTCGGTGCGCAGCTGGCTGGCAGCCTGCACCAGCC
Source organism: Alphaproteobacteria bacterium (assembly GCA_021774385.1). Classification (GTDB taxonomy): domain Bacteria; phylum Pseudomonadota; class Alphaproteobacteria; order UBA8366. Next base: position 14,230 of record JAJFJC010000479.1, on the reverse strand, counting down.
GACGGTGCCCCAGGAACAGCACGATAATGTCCCCGAGGCCCACGCCGCGCCGGGCAAAGCTGCGGGTGAGCGGCGTTTCGCGCACCAGATACCCGACCACCGGGTCGTCGGCAAGCTCGATCAGAAGCTCCGAGGCCGCCCTGTCGTTGTCCGGGTCCACGAGGCCCATCTCTGTCGACCACGGGGGACGCTGGAGAAGCAGCAGCGAGTTTGCGGTGCGGTCCCCGCGCATGGCAAGCCGCTCAAAGCTGGCCAGCATGTCCAGCAGCGCCGTCAGGGCCTGGTCGGGCCCCCGCAGAGACGGGGTCTGCACCTCGCGACCCTCCAGCTCCTGGAGGTCGAGGGAGAGCGCCGCCAGTTCCCGCAGGAAACGGCGCAGGGCGCGGCGCTCCGTCTCGACCGAGCCGCTGCCCGCGGCCAGCGTTGCCCAGGCCACCCGCTGCTTTGCCCGGAGCAGCATCCGCGGCCACAGCGCGTCCGTGTAGGCCGCCTCGCGCAGCGCCCAGACAGAGGTGGCAAGGCAGGTCAGCATGCGCGGGCTCACGGCGCTGGCGTGCGCCGCCCACAGCGCGTCGGATACCAGCCGCACCGCCGCCGCGGTGGCCTCTGCTGAGCCCGGTAGCACATATGGCGCGCGCTGGTCGCCGCCGCCGCTGCCGTCTCGGCGGCTGGCCGCAGCGGGCGACGGCGGCGGCGGCGGCAGGCCACCGCGGTCGAGGGGCACCGGCGGCCCGCGGCAGCCCTCGGCGTGCTTTCCTGCCTCCCAGTGCACGGCCTGGCAGGCCGTGCTGCAGTACTGAGCGAGCCGGCAGCCGCTGCAGCGGTAGGTGGCCGGGCCGCGCCCGGTGCATGCCGCGCCGGCCGCACAGGGCTGCCCGTGGTAGAAGCGCGGCACATGTGCCTGTCCCAGCATGGCACAGGCGGCCGACTCGACCCGGAGCAGCTGCTCGAGGCCGGGATACAGGCTGCTGCGGGCGGCGTCGGAAACGCCCGGTGGCCAGCGCAGGTCTGCGCCGGCTGCGGGTGCCTGCGATCGGTCGCGCACCTGCACGGTCAGAAGCAGGGCCAGCCGACCGACCCCAAGCAGCAGCGAGGCGCTGAGCAGCTCAAGCACGCTGCTCAGCGGCCAGGCGGAGAACATGGCCCGTTCCCACGGCGCCAGAGCACCGTCCACGCTGTGCAGGTGCTTCTCTGGGCGAAAGTCGGGCTGCTTCTGCACATAGTCCACCCAGCCGGAGATGCCGGCCACCATCTCCATCGTGACGGGACCGTCGGCAGGCAGGGTGAAGAGCAGCGTGGTGCCGGCGAGCACCGGCCTGCGCAGGCTCTCCAGTCTGCCGAGCGCATCCCGGAGCCGTGTCATGGCCCGCACCGCCTCCACGGAGAGGACATGCCACGTGCTCGGGTCCGTGTTAAACTGGGGGAACATCATCTCGGTCGGATACAGTATCAGCGCAAGCCTCTGCAGGTCGGGCAGTCGCTCAACGGCGGCCTCTGTCCGCGCCGCCTGCACGCCGTCTGCCTGGTCGGCATCGAGCGTGTCTGCAAGATCGAGCAGGATGCGCAGATGGTCCAGGGTGGGAAGAAAGTCCGGGCCCGCCAGACCCATATCGCTGTCCCCGCCGATCGGCGGGGCCGCCATGGCGGCAGTCGCGCTCCGGCCGGAGAAGACAATGTCGGCGCTGAAGGTGGCTTTATCCCCGCAGTGAACAAACCACGCGCGGGGCAACGATGGCAGGGTCGCTCTCGGCCTTTGTATCTTCCGCCACCTCGTCTGCCGGTCGGCGGAACGAGACTTGCGCGGGCGCGGGCGCAGTTGCCACCGTCCTTGCACCCGCGAGCGCGCCAGTCGCGGAGGTGGCAACCGGTGCCGAACACACGAAAGTCGAACACGCTCGCCGCCCTCGGCACATATATGGCACACACCGCCCGCGACACAGCCTATTCGCCCGGCCACACTACGCACCGCCGGAGATGACCGACGCCAGTAGTGTCGACGCGGCCGCGTGTGCTGCGCTGGGCGCCTGCCAGCGCGCCGGCGTGCTGCTGGAGACCGACCAGCCGCCTGGCGCCGCCGAGCCGGCGCCGGGCAGTGCCGAGGCGCTGGCGCATCACAACGCGCCAACCCTGCTGCTCGACGCACTGCTCTCCGGCACGATCATGCAGCCGAGCGGGGTGGTCGTGGTGCAACTTGACGCCGAGGCGCGCCGTGCGGTCGCAAAGTACCTGCACGCGCTGCTATGTGATGAGCCCGGCAGCGCCGGCGCCATGGCGCTGGCGCGGGGATGCGAAGGGGCCGCGCGCCTGATGAGCGTGTGCGGCACAGTGCTGCACGCGCAACGGTTCTCGGCCCGGCATGGCTGCACCACCAGGCTGCTCGGCGCCCTGGAGCAACTGCATCAGGCACACGATACCGCCACGCTAGACATGCGCCGCCTGCTGATCGGCCTCACCAGCAGCGATCCCATCGACTCGCTCATCCTGCTGCGAGACTCGGCGCGCCTGTTGGCGCTCGTGGAGGCGCTCGTGGAGGTCGGTGTCTGGCTGCGGCTCGGTTGCAGATCGCTTGAGGCGGCGCGCGCCGCACACACGGGCGCCACAGACCCGGCCAGGGCGGCCAAGACGCGCGCACAGCTGGCCACGGCCGCTGCCGGGTGGGCGGCCGAGGCCCGCGGTGATGCAAGCGGCAAGACGTAAAAAAGCGTGGCCAAATCGCACCGGGTCGGCCCTGCGCCGCGTGCGGCTTCCTCAGAGGCTCCGCTGCCATTGGTACCAGCAGTGTGTTGGTCGGATGTGCCCGCAGATGCGCGCACGCACGTATATATGCGAGCGCCCTGGCACCACGCGATGCCTCTGCCGGCACGTGCCGGCGGACAATTCCGCCGGCGGGATGGCCGACACGCTCGAGGGCGGCGGACCGTCGGAGGAGTACGATCCGCTGGCCGACGAGGAGGCGCTCGAGGCGTTTCACGCGACGCTCAAGGGGCTGCGTGAAAATGACCTGCGGCACTTTGACACCCTGGGCATCCTTGCAGCCAAGCTCCGCCCGACGGCGGCGGGCGGCGCAGTGGCCAGGCTGGTGCGCAGCTGTGGCCAGCGAGTGCGGAGCGAAGAGAAGCTGCTGCACCTGTACGTGGCCGACCTCCTGCTGCGTCACCTGGGTGGCCTCTATGTGCCGCTGCTCTGCGAGGAGCTTGACACCATGGTTGCAGACACCGTCCAGGCCAGTCGGGCCGGCGACGGGGTGCTCGAGCGGGTAACCCGACTGCTCGACGGCTGGGTAAACGTGGTGCCTACGGAGAGACTGGACGAGCTGCACGGGCTGCTCGAGTGGCAGACGGTGCAGACTACGCCGCTGGCCGAGCTGCCAGCGTCCGCCAAGCTCACCCCGGCGACCTGGTTCGCCGCACCGTGTCCGCCAGCGGCGGTGCCGGAAACGGCGGTGGGCTGCGCTCCAACTGTGCCAATGGTGCCAGACGCCGTCATGGCGGCGCTGCTTGCCAGCTTGGGACAGTAATGGGCGGTCGGTTACGGGGGGGGGCGGCGGCGGCGGAAATGTGTAAAGTATCAACCATACCAGCGGTGTAGTGGTAGATACCATGTGGTTGTATCAATCGCGTGTGGCAGGTCGGCTGCTTTACTACCTCACGCCGCCTCGGCGGCGCGGGCGCTGGCAATAACGTCATCGGTGGCCGAAACACAAACATTTGGCGGCAGGGGGCCACCGCACGCAGGATCGAGCAGCCGGTGCGCGTGTTCGCGGAGCACCCACACGCGCAACGGCATGGCGCCGTTTAGGTAGGCTGATCCGGCGGTCCAGTGGGGCAGGCGCAACACGGTGGCCAGGGCCTGCAGGCTTCCCGCCGGGGTCCGATCTTTTGCCCGCTGTCGCCGTCGCCCGTGCGGGTGCTTGATGCGCCACTCGCACTGCTGGGCATTGGTTTTCTCCGGCATACCGGTCAGCAGGGCCACCATCCTCCAACGACCCCGGCCCCAGCGCCGGGTGTACCTAGCTCCCGCCGCAAGCTCGCCATTGTGCTGCCGGATGCGCCGGGCCGGATTCACCGTGTAGCCGACATATGTCTTCTGCGAGTCGCGTGGGTGGTCGTTGTGCAGGAGGTAGCAGTAGACCGGGCCCTCCTGTGCGTCCTCGGCTGCCGCGTCCTCGGCGTCGCCAGTGCCCAGAAATGCGCCAAGGTCGGCCATGCCCGGGACGGGCAGTGGGTGGTGGTGGCGGCGGCGGCGGGTGTTATATGCAGGCTCCACCGGCAAGCCGGAAGAACACCGCGCACCCGGCGCGGCCCGACGACCGAATTCCCGACCCTTAAAGCGCACCGACGTGGCCAGGCACCGTGGCCACTCGCTCGTGTCGGGCAGAGATGGCAACGGGAGCGGACGCGACCGCGGACGCGACCGGGGCAGACGTGGCGGTGCTCAACCTCTCGTATAATGCACAGCGCAAGGCTTACCGGGGCACCGTCTGCCCGGGCGACGCGGACACGTGGCCGGAAAATGGGCCCTGGCTGGAGCTTGGCACGTGTGCACACTGGGGTGCCACGTTGCCGGCGGCTGCTCGGCTTCTTGCTCGGCCGGCCGGAAAAGACACGGCAGCCGCCGGGCGGGCGTTAAGAATCCGGGTGGGTCTGTACAACAAGGTGGTCGACGAGATGGTAGGCAGTGTGCTCTACACCACCCCGAGCGGAGGGAGTGTCACGGTGACCGAGGTTGTGTATTACCCCGGGGCCGCCTACGACGCAGCCGTGTCCAGGGGGTCCGGGGGCCCGGACGATGGGCGGGTTCGTTCGATCATTGTCGGACCGGTGAATTGCATGATACGCGGGACCGCCACGTTCGACTGGGACGGGGCACCCGGTGGTCAGGTGACCAGTCCGACGGCCATTTCTCCCGCGGAGCAGATGTGCGCAGAGGCCCGAATGCGTGAATTCGCGTGGTTGCGTGTGTTCTCCAAGCTTGACCGAGCATGCCCGACCTCGGAACCGGTGCCGGCGCCGGGGGATGTTGAGCGGTTCCTGGCAGACATTGTCGGCTCACCGACCAGTTCGGGCATCCTGCGGACGTCTCCCACGTCCATGGGCACGCCAACGGCGCTTGGGCCGGCACCGCCGCCAGAACTGTGGGGGCTTTCGCCGTAAACTGCCGCGACGCGGCGATATTCCCGTCCTCGATTACATTCTCACCACGATAAGCAGCCCACGTCCCGCCACCATACCGCTCCACCGCCCGCTCAGCCGAACGGCCGACACTCGCGATGGCTGCACCAGCTGCCGCCTATGGCGCCGGCTGGACACCGGTGCGCCCGTGGGAGAGCAACGACACGCTGCGCCGCCTGCGCGAGGACGGCACGTACGACTGGCTGCGGCGCGATGGTCTCTTTGACATTGCGGGCGCCCGCGGGCGCTACCCGCCACGGGAGACCAAGGAGGCGTTCGCGCTGGCCGCGGCGGCCAGTGCGGTTGTGCCCGCCAACCCGGTGGGTGTCCTTCAGTTCAACCGGGCGTTTATCGTGCAGCCTGGGCTCAGCGCCGGCACCGGCGTGTTTGTCCCGCAGCGAGCTGCCGCGCAGGCCGCCGCGCCCCTGCGCTATCGCCACCGGGCGAGCGCGAGTGTGCCAGCGGCCGTGCCGGCGGTGCCCGTGCCGGCGGTGCAGGCCCGTGCGTCTGGCTGGATGGCGCAAAACCCGGCCGGCACAGGCGGCAGCGTGCTGCTGCCCGCCGGGGTGAACGAGGCCGTGCTGGCGGCCGGCATGGACTTTGCCTGGCAGGCGCTGCTGCACGAGCCCGGGCCGCCGATCGAGCGCGGCGGTGGTGGCGGCGGCGGCGGCGCCGCGGCGACCTGGGTCGATCGCTGGATGCCGCTAGAGACGGAGGCGCGTGTGCTCTACAACCGGGTGGCGGCCGGGATGCTGCTGGAGATTCCTGCGCTGCGCCGCGCCGCGTTGGCGCGGCTCGGGGAGCGGCTCAGCACGCTGCCCCTGCGCCAGCTGGAGCTGCCCGACGACAACACTGCACCGACTCGCAGCACAGAGGCGGCCGTGTTCAAACGGCTTGAGCGGCACCGGGGCGACGTCTTTGCCTATGCGGACTGGGCCGCCACCTGTGCAGGGTGCGGCAAGGTGGCGGCCTGGCGCTGCGCGGGCTGCCACCAGGAGCGCTACTGCTCCCGCGCCTGCCAGGTCGACGCCTGGTCCGCACACGCGGCCCAGTGCCCGCCCGCCCGTGCCTATCTCAGCATAGCCCAGCTGCCCGCGGGGGCGCTGGCGGCGGCCCTCGTGGCCGCGCCGCGCCTGACGCCGCTGCGCCTGCTCGGCCTGGCCTCGGCGAGCTCGGCCCAGCTGCGCCGCGCAGCGCTGTCCCCGGGCGTCTGGTGGCACCTCTTCACGGCGGCCCTGGCCGAGACGGAGGCGCAGGTCGATCCCCCGACGAGCATGGCCGAGATCCGGGCCAACCGCGCCCTGCTGCGGCCGATGGGGATCGCGCAGTACGTCGCGGCCCTGGCCCAGCTCCACCGGGCCCTCTGGCGGAGCCTTAAGATAAAGACCGATGAGGACCGGGCCCTGCGCGCCGGGTCCGATCTGGGCGCGCTGGACGCCGTGGAGGCGCACGTGGAGCGCATCCTGCTCCGGGATAGCATACCGGCGGTCGGCAGCCCAGAGTTTAATCGGCTTCCTGCGGCGAACCTAGCGGACGTCCGTGCGCTTGCGCCACCGGACCGGCGGCTGGTTGGCCTCGGCCCGGGCGACCAGCACACCGGCTTCCTGCTGGGTATGGTCACCGACGACGCCTTTATCGACCAGCGCACAGATCTGTGGCGCTCGGTGGCCAGGGCGCGCATCACACCTCCAGAAAATCTCGACATCTTCTTCGACATGCGCGCGGACCACTGGAAAGCACAGCGCGAGATGCTGGCCGGGGTCAGGCTGCTCGAGCCCCGGCGGGTGCGCGCGGCCCTCCTGATGATCCCGACCGCTCGGGCCAACAACGTGCTGAGCGCTGCGCTGAGCGAGGCGGTGGAGGCCCCGCACACCCGGACCGCCGGCAGCAAGGCCACCCTGGAGATTATCGCCCTGCTCCGTTCGACCGAGCCGTGGAACGCGGCGCCGGCGCGCGCCGACGCACGCCATAGCCGCGCCCTCTGGCTGGCCGTGCAGGCCAACAAACCGGCCGTCGTCCAGGCCTTGCTCGAGGGCGCGGACAAGGGCCGGCCGGCCGACGTCGGCGGGCGGGCGCTCCAGGCCGCACTCGAGGTCTACCGAACAACGGGGAAGGAGCCGGGCACCGTCCTGGTGCAGCTGCTGCTGCGGGCAGACCCCAACAGCTTCCTCGCGCTGGGGAAGGGCACGCCTGCGTGGAACCTGCTGCAGGACATTGTGATGCCCCGCGGCTTGCCGCTCTCCTCGGACCTCGGTGTGCTCAGCTGGCTAGAGCGCCCAGAGCAGGCTAGGCGTCGGCTCGAGTAGCGTAAACCCGCAAACTGCCTTTACTCCGCCGCCCACCGCCGCCCTGCCGCCCCCGTCGCCGCCCCGTGACCGGTTCGCCGTGGAACACTCGGCACCCGGTCGCGTGTTCTGTCGGTGAGTGTTCCCCGAAGAACACGCGACCGCCTTATAGGGCACCCGGTACGGCCGACCGTCGCATTTCGAGCGGACTCGGGCGGCCTCGGCGATGACCGAGGCAGTAGTGCCGGCGCGGTGGGGGGCGGCGGCACGAAAGGCGATTGAGGCCCCGCGGGCAGCGGCGCGGGCCAAGGCAGACGAGGCGGAGCGCAAGGTCCTCAAACTGCAGCAGGACCAGGATACCTGCAGCATCTGCTACACGTCCTTTGTTGCCGTGCTGCGAGACTCGGCCGGGAACGAGTTGATGGGCACGGAAAACGGCGACACAAGCCACCGGCGCCACGTGATGCCCTGCAAGCACGTGGTCTGTCTCATCTGCTTTCTGACGCTGGAGGAGCAGACGCCCGACCAGCGGTGCTGTCCCTTTTGTCGCGGGCCCCTGGTGGACGAAGCCGAGCGGACACCGAGGACACCGGGACCAGCAGAGCCAGCCGAGGAAGCAGAGGCAGCAGAGGCCCGCATGCGGCGCGCTCTCTGGGAGGCAGGCGAAACCGACACCGAGGCGCCGGCGCCAGAGGAGAGCAGCAGCAGCCCGCCGGTGGTAGTGCCTGCTGCGCCGACGCCGGCACCAACACCGGCAGAGGCGGAGGCGGCAGAGCGGCGTGAACGGGCGGCCGCGGCCGCCATGCGCCGGCGCAACCTGTCGTTCTCTCCAGGTCTCGGTGGTGGTGGCGGCGGCGGCGGCGGCGGCGAGGTGGTGCTCCCGCCGCGGGCGGCGGCAGAAAGCAACAGCAGAACGCAGACGGATTCTGAGGACCAGATCGAAGACGACGAAGACGCGGCCGCCCGCGACCGGTCTCCGGTCAGGGAGGCGCCCGGCGCCGCGCGCGAGCGGCGCAGAGCGCAGCGAGGCCAGCGTCGCCACCGACGCCGGCCGGTGGCAAACTCTACCGGGTGGCAGCTGGCCGCCGCCAACCGCGGGCCGCCGGAGCCCGAACGCAGCCGCACCTCTGCCGTGCTGCGCGCGGCGGCAGTGGCTGCGGCGGCGGCGGCCTCGTCAGACAGGGTTCGGTGTCCGCGGCCAGGCTGCACCACGATGACCACTGCCCGCGGCCTGTCCACGCACCTGGCCCGTGGACACGCGCCGGTGACGTGTAAGCAGTGCGGTGCCGGGATGGAGCAGGCACAGCTTCGGGCCCATCTGGCCACCCCGGGCGTCTGTCGCGGTGTGCACAGCTGCCCCGACTGCCCCTACACGGCGACGCCGGAGCTGGCGACCACCCTCGTGGCGGCTGCCGCAGAGGCCGCGGCGGGCCGCCCTGCTGAGGCCAGTCGCCTGCGGTACACGTGCCACGCGTGCCCGGCGGTGATTGTGTGCACCTACTGCCGGCCGATGGCCAGCGTCTTTACGAGCGGGTCCGACTTTACCCACCACCACATCACCCAGCACGGCGATCTGCCCACCGTGGTGCTCTGGTGTACCCAGTGCCACCTGGGCGCGTTTGACTCGCACGCCGCCTTTCTCCGCCACCGCAGCGTGCACATCCAGGCGTCGACTGCCATGTCGCATAGTAGCGCGGGCGCGGGCGCCGGTGCCGGTGCTGGTGCATGGTAGACGTAAAGTAAGCGTATTTGGTATACGGCTGCCGTCCATGTCCTACGGCCACGTGGGCATGCAACCTGCTCATGTGCAGAACCACTCATACCCCCACCAAACTTCCTCTGCTAGGTGGTGTGTGTGTGCGACTCGGAAACTAGACAAGGTGTCCACGGCGTGCTCGAGATTGTCGCATGTCTGTAGCCTACGATACCCCCGGTTTACCGCCACACTCTCTGGGTGCTACTGCAGCAGCAGCAGCAGCAGCAGCAGCGGCGGCAGCAGCAGCGCTACCAACGAGCACCCAACACGCGCCGCGTTGCTGGCCACTGCTGCGGTGGTGGAGACCGCAGAGGTCGTGGACGCGCTTGATGTGTTTCCGCTGCTGCCGGTACTGCCGGTGCTGCCGGTCAGAGGCGTGAGGCAGGTCAGCCGGTCTTCGCTGATCGGCGCGCCGCTGGTGCAGATCAGGCAGCGCGGGTCGGCGCCGCGCGCATCGCACACGGCCTGCAGGCATCCGGGAATGCTGGCTACCGGACAGGCAGCGGGCGCCGTCAGAACGGCGGCATGACGAACGGTCAGGTGGGCCTGCCAGGGGTACTGTGTAAAGCCGGCGCCGCTGAGCGGGATCGACAACGCGACGGGCAGCGTAGTGTTGGTGCCGCCAGAGCGGTATCCGTGGTGGGCCGCCGTGGCCGGTGCCGTGTTCACGGCCAGGGCGATCAGGGGGTCCACCCCGGCCACCCCGGCGTAGTGCATGCACAGGTAGGCAAAGGAAAACGCACGCGGCCCGTCAAAGTCTGCCGCAACCTGGCAGGCCGGACCGGGGGTGCCACCGGCGCAGAGATAGTCCAGCCCGGCCAGTGGCCGTGTCAGCTGTCCGCGCAGGACGCCGGCCGAGTCGTAAAGGGAAAAGTTGAGCGCGGCACCGGCAGTCCACACAAGGTTCTGCGTCTTCCAGAAGCGCGCTGCCGCGCCGCGAATGCCCGAAAAGGTGTCGTTTGCGCCGACCGGGCTGCAGATGATGTGGTTCCGGGCGGCCAGCGTGCTGCCGTCCGTGCTGTTTGGCTGCACGTATGCGTTGTAGCGCGGGTCCTCCAGCGAGCCCCAGCCGGGGTCGGCATTAAGCCGGCCACTTGGCACCAGTGGCGCTGGCAGCACGTCCAGCGGCGACGGAACGCCGTCGGGCGTCCCGTACCGGAACAGGGGCCAGCAGTGGCGAACAGCGATGGCAAGCTGCCACTGGTACTCTACCATCAGGCCGGAGATCGGAATGGGCAGCGCGCCCGGTAGCGGGCCCACGGCCGTGTTTCGCAGCCCGCGGATCGGGTAGTTCACCGGGTCCACCATCAGCTGAATGACCGGGTCGGTGCCGGTGGTTCCGTTTGCGGTCAAGCACACGTAGGCAAACGCCTGGGTCAGTCGCGTGTCCAGGTCAATTACCACGGTGCAGGCCGGCCCCGGCGTGCCCCCTGGACAGTCCTGCTCGGCGCCCAGCAGCGTGCGGGTGGTGCCGGCCACGCGCAGCCCAGTCTCGTTGTAGAGCGCGAGCTCCAGCGTGGCCGACGCTGTAAACGGCAGTGCGTTGAGTTTTTGCAGCCTAACACTGACACCGACCACGCCACCGGTGCGCCCCACGTCCAGCCGCGCCCCGATGGGGTGGCACACGTGCCGTGCGCCAAGCTGCAATGTTACCACGCCCGTTGCGGCGCTGTGTGGCACGACAAAGCTGTTGTAGTGCGGGTCTGTCAGATTGCCGGCGCCTTGTTTCTGGGTACTGTTGCCCGGTCGCCCGTCGGTCATCGGTGCCCGCACGTCGAGCGACTGCACGACGCCGCCGCTGCCGCCGGCCGGCGCCCGCGTGCACCCATACCGCGTACCGAGCCCTGCATCAACACAGAGCGGCAGCAGTATCAGCAGCGTAAACAGCCCATTGGCGCTTTTCATGTTGCCTGTGTGCAGGATACAGTGCCGCGGACCCTGGTTAAGGAGGTTGACGACTGTTTGTTCAGGTGCGCCGTTCAATCGGCTGAGAGAACGGTCGTGGGGGCTGGGCGGAGGAGGGGCGGTGGTGGTTTTATGCCCACCACTGCAGGCGTGTTCGGCTGCTAGGCGTGTTCTGTGGTCTGGGCATGCCGTCCTATAGCACCAGATAGCGCTGGGCAGGATACTTTACACCTTAAAGCGCTGCGCTGTCTGGCGCCGGCGCGACAGGTGCCGGCACTGGCACTAAGGTGCCGTAGGATGGCTGCAGCCCGTGCTGATGCACGTACGCGCCGTACGCATGATCGTACTTGGGCGGCTGACCGGCAAAGGCGGGCTGCTGCTGCTGCCGCTGTCCCCGACTAGAGAGCCAACAGCATAGGGTAATCAACCCGGCCAACCCGGCAATCGGCATACCGCAGCAGACACAGACGTAGAGGATGCTCAGAAGAAGGGCCCCCGTCTGGATAGGCACGGTCTGGCAGAGACCGCCCGGGAAGTCGCTGCCGGTCCGGCAGTGCTCGTCGGACGCGCAGGTGCACTGGGTTCCGTTGTAGCTTGCGTCGCAGCCGGTCGTGCAGGCGGGTCCCCAGCTTTCGCCACTGCTACTGCCGCTGCTACCGCAGCAGACACAGCTTGACATTCCGCCAAGGCAGCTACCCGAGCAGACGCCGCCGTCGTGTGCGCACTGTTTCTCGCAGCAGCCCGGTTTCGGCGGCGGCGGCGGACCCGGTGTGCATGGGGCAGAGCTGAGGCTGCACGGATCGGGCGGAGTACAGTCACAGCCACACCGCTCCTTCCAGCCGGGGCAGTCGCCGATCACCTGCTGGCACTTGAGGGTGTACTGGTCGCACATTTCCCAGCTCGTCATGCAGGTAAGGTACGCCTGGAACACCTCACAGGCGTTGTCGGCATCGCAGGAGTACTCCGTGCTACATTTGGTTGCCTGTCCGGCCACCAGCGTCACCAGGACCAGAAGCAGGCCAAGCGCGGTACGCATGGTTAGCACTGGCCGGCGCGATGCGACGGCAGACGCTGGGTGGATATGTGCGGGTGCGTATAGGCGTTCACCTGGTGCCTCTTATACCCGGTATCCGCACCAATAGAACAAACTGTCCGGTCGTCGTGACGGCGCAGACGCGAGCGGGTGAGATGGGCACGTTTACCTCTGACACTTGTCAACCCCAGCAGCAGTGTCGGCGGTCGCGACCGCCGCAGCCCGACTGGGTTATCTGAATCCCGCTGGGACCGTAAATTCCGTCCGGTGGGTGGGCGGACGGGCCGCGTCGATGCAGAACCGCAGCGTCCGGGACCCACGTAACAGCGTAACAGCGTAAATGTTTACCATGCTATCCGCCGATTAAGCCGGCGGCACAGGGGTGGCTGGGACGGAGGCGGCGGCGGCGGCGAGGGAGTGGACAGGGAGCGACGCCAGACCGCATCCTCATTCGTCGGCACGGCCTCAAGCCAGGCGCCCGTGTGGGTGACCCCAACGCCGGTCGGCCGATCCCGCACGTAAAGACTCCACGACCGCGAGTCGTGGCACGTAGGCTTCCGGCTGGCAATGTACCCCTCGACCGGCAGCGGACTCTCGATTGCCAGCGGCTTTCTCAGACAGACCTTGCGCGGCTCTGGTCGCGCCGACGCCGGTGCCGTCCGGCCAGCGGCGCCGGCCTTGTCGAAAACCCGCACCGTCTCCAGCTTCTCCAGCTGCACCGCCCGGTCGCCGTCCACGGAAGAAATTCGCCAAAACACCTGGCCACTGCAGACAATGGCCCCGCGACGTGGCATGGGGACATTGCGCCGAAACCGGCTGCGTCGCAGTCCACGCTGCTGGCCGCCGGGCGAGACACCGGTCGGATGTGCGCGGGTTGGGGTCATTGCGTCGCAGGCGAGGCCGGCGACAGGAGCCAGGGAAAAGTGGTCCTGCCGACCGGGTCCGTCGTATTTATGCTTGCGTGGCTTGGTGGTGGCCACCGAGGAACACGCACCGTCCTAGTGTTCTTCGTTGTGGTGCTTTGCTCGTTTCGACGGCGGCTCGTAGGACCCGAGGGTATCGGATCTTCCACGCTTATGGCCAGCCGGACCGGCAGCCCCGCCCCGGGGTGAGCCTGCGCCGGGTCTCGCGGCCCGGTGCTCCGCTTCCGCCGCCGCGGCCGCCTCCGCGGCGGCCGCGTCTTCCTCGTCGGCGGCTGCCGCCAGCACTGTCAGGTGCTCTTCTGTGCGGAAACAGACGTCGGCTGCACTCGACGCGAGTTCCTCGTCCAGCTCTGCGGCGTGTTCCGCTTCCAGCTCTGCGGCCTCCTCTGCGGCGGCCGTCTCCTCCATCTGCTCCTCTCGGCGGGTAATAGACAGACTCTCCAGCCCCTCTACCAGCCCTGGCCACTGTGCGTCCAGGGCGGCCTCTTCTTCGTCGGTGAACGGCTCTGCGCGCCCGAGCGCCTTGCGCACTCCGACGCTGCTGCGGCCGAGCACAAAGCGCAGGCAGAAGATCTTGCACGCCGTCGCCATGAGGGCACGGCAGTCGAGAAAGTCGGCGACGCACATCAGGCGATAAAACCCGTCGACGCTTAGTGCGCAAATGTCTGCATCCTGGCGCCAGCAGGCGGGCACGGTGTCAATGCTGGGCCGCGGCCGTGGCTGCGGCGGCGGCTGGCCTTCCGCCACCGACGGCGGCATCCCGGTCAGGTCAGCCACGTCAGGCAGCGCACACAGGGCTGCGTACGCGTCGGGATGCTGGGCTGAGTGGACGAGGAAGGCCACGGCAATGCGCAGCTCTGCCAGCGGCTGTCCTGGGACGGGAATCTCCGTAACATCATCAAGGTCCTCCAGAAGATGGTTCCACGTGCCGGAGAGGCAGGCGGCCGCCCGCGCAATGGGCAGCCGCTCTCCATCGCAGCAGAGTACCAGGGGGGTAGCGGTCGCCATCGGGCAACCTGGACTGGGCGGGGCCGACACGGGCCACCCTGTCCTTTATAGACGCGCGGTATCGGGTGCCGCGGATACTGTGTTCGATAGGAGGACCTTCTTCCGTCGCCAAACAATGCTTGGTGGCCGGTTTTTATTCACCCCTCGGT
>JAJFJC010000478.1 GCA_021774385.1 Alphaproteobacteria bacterium | reverse complement strand
AGTCAAAAAAGGATACGCACCCTCGAGCGTGAAAAAATGAGCTCTTCGTATAACCGAATGAGCTTTCTAAGCCTCGACCTTTGCCAGGAAGTATTTCACCTGATTTCACGATGGGCTCAAGGTTGTCTAATCGAGTCACATGGAAGACATGGCCGATCAGCCTAGGAAGCAAAGCGTCATGAAATTCATTCTCTGATATTTGAATTTCGATCATTCGAAGCCCAACTACGGCGTGGGTGATATTCGACCCTCTAATGTGCGGAGAAGTACTGAAGCGAAGGATAGATGGTCTAAGCAAAGATCAATCGGGTCGGTGAGAATGTCGTGTCCACGGGGATTCCGCACTGCCGACATCGAACCTGCAAATATAAAGCGGAAGCCGTTCTGTTCATCAACTTCGCTTTGGGTACTAAGATTATTAAGCTTGATCTTTGGATTCGCCTCGTTGAAGGCGTCCATCATCAGTTTGAAACCACTCTCCTTCTTGTTTCCGGAGACAGCTTTGACCCGGTTATCCAGCAATTTGAATGCTTCAAAGGTCGATTGCGAATAGTGCCCGTTGTCGAAGAGCTTTTGCGATACAGATCCAATATCCGGATGGATGTTCCTCTCATCAAACGGGTGTGTTGCAGTAGATTCCGCCACCTGCAACTTTCCCACGTTTTTCGCGGTTCGAGCTATCCGTTCAAAGTGCCCTAGATCGCTCATGGGAAGAGATTCGCCTTAATACTCTTAAAAATGTTGTCGTAGGTCTCTTGGCTTCCCTCGGCTGGCAGATTGATTTCGATTCGTACGGTAAGGGCCATGTCTCGCTTAACCGGTAATTCTTCCGGGGTGATAGTAATTGGTGCCTCAACCTTTTTCGTATTTTTGCGTGCTTTAACCGCTTTCGGTTTTGCGGATTTACCCTTCGTCTTAGCAGGTCCAGCGTCTGGCTGTTCATAGCCAGACAGGCTGCGGAGCGCCTCAAAAACCGTGTACTGGCGTGTGCCTATGATCGCACTTGTTTTGTCGGTGGTTCGGAAGTAACCGATCAAATCATCCCGCGACATTGTCCACGCGTCTTCGCCGCGAAGGTCGAACAAATCCTTGTAGGCTGTCCGTACCAATTCAGCGAATTCGGTTTTAAAGTCTGCATCGTTGTGAATCGAAAGGACATCGTGGCCCTTGTCAGTGCGCTTTCCCTGCTCATCGATTATGCCAAGGAAATGTAGTGCATTGATAACGTAGCTCTCGTTATTTGACGCGATTTGGAGCTTCTTCACTGTGTCTGAGGTGATGGTCGCAGGGAAGTTTTTCTTAAGAAGCCCGATCATCTGGGTGATGTTTCCGGCTCCAGATATATACGGATGTGATGCCATGATAACCTCTGATAATCTTATATACTAAAAGTAGTAGTATCCGATTCCCCCTCTACGTCAACAGCTTACCTATTTTTTGGATCAAACACCCGGTCTTCGAGTTAAACTCAATTCAAGTTCGGTTCCGAGACAGTCGCACCGAGATTGCCCATTATGAAGTTAGACTGGATGTCCCATTGCGGATGCAATGCAGGGCCTAAAAGTCATCAAAATTCCATCAAAAAAGGGTTAGAGCATTATGTAAAAATACTCTAACCCTTTGATTTATTTGGTAGGCGCACGGGGACTCGAACCCCGGACCCGCTGATTAAGAGTCAGCTGCTCTGCCAACTGAGCTATACGCCCCCATGCCGCTATAGCAAAGCGCTCTCGGTTTGTCGATAGAGGGGTCCGAAAAGGTATTAAAAATACGACCAGCGATACCAAGCTAGGCCGAGCGCTTCGTGAATGGCATAGTAACTGCTCCGCAATCCACCGGCGGAGGGCAGGAAGGCAAGGACTTCGATACGCGATTGGCGCCCGAACCCCGTGGGTGCGGGTGTGGGTTCTAATCCAACCGCCTCGAACGCGGCCAGCGCGCGCCGCAGGTGCCAGGCATGTGAAACGACATAGACGGATTGGATGCCCAGCGGTTTCAATATTTCAGCGCTGTACAAGGCGTTTTCATAGGTATTGCGCGCGCGTTTTTCGACCCATTTCGCCTCGACGCCGAAATCGCGGCGAAGCGTGCGGTGCATCAGGAAAGCGATTTCGGTCGATTGAAGACGCGACCGTCCACCGGTCACCAGCAGCGGTAGCCCCGTGCGATGATGCAAACGCACCCCATGCCGCAGCCGTTCGAGCGTAAAGTTGTCCACGGTAAGCGGTTCGTCTTCTCGCGTTTCATAGGTAAACCCCGCGGACAGAACGATGATCGCGTCCGGTTTTTCGCCTGTTCCGCCGGTCAGGTCGGGTGGCGCAATGCCTCCTTCAAGAGCAACCATCAAGCGACTCGAAACAAAGGTGGTACTTAATGCGTAGAGCGCAAGCACGCCAACGACGGCAATCGATGTCCCGGTTTGACGCGCCCACTTTCTCGTAACCAGCCCAATCAAAATCAGCAATATTAAACTGTTCGGAGGCAACGCCAAGGCTTTCACAAAAAGGTACATCGAAATCCTATCGCGATCAGCTGCCGTCGCCGTGCCGGCCGATCCGGATATCGCGATGAATCGAGGCACAGATCAGAAAACCGAAACCCGCAAGCACCGTAATCATCGCCGTGCCGCCAAATGAGATCAACGGCAGGGGCAGCCCCACCACCGGGACAAGCCCCATGACCATTGCGATGTTGATGAAGGCATACAGAAAAAACAAGACGATGACGCCCATCGCAAGCAAACGGCCAAATTGATTCTGGCTGCGTAACGCGATCGAAAAGCCGTAAAGGATCACCAACGCGTATAGCCCCAACAATCCAAGCCCTCCCGCCAAACCGAATTCCTCAGCTAGCATCGTGAAGATGAAATCGGTCTGCCGTTCGGGCAGAAAATTCAAATGACTTTGCGTTCCCTTAAGAAAGCCACGGCCGAACATCCCTCCCGATCCCAGTGCGATCTTCGATTGCAGGATGTGATAACCTTCTCCGAGCGGATCGCGGTCGGGCGAAAGAAAGGTCAGGATCCGGCTTTTCTGATAATCCAGCAGGAACGACCACCCCACCGGCACGGCGACGACCGCGGCGGTCATGACAACGACAAATTTCCAAATTCTCACGCCCGCGAGAAAGAACATTGCACCACCACATAACACCAGGAACAACGCCGTCCCCAGGTCGGGCTGACGCTGAACGAGCAAGACCGGCGCGGCGATCAGCAGAAGTGGAACGACGAGATAGTGCGGCCGCCCGATGTCCTCGATATTCAGGCGATGAAAGTAGCGCGCGAGCACCAGAACGAGGGTAACCTTCATGAATTCAGATGGTTGAAGCTGTATGATCTCGAGGTCTATCCATCGTTTCGCATGGTTGCGCACAACCCCGAAAAATTCAACAAACACCAGCAATCCCACGGAAAACGCGTAAAACACGTAGGCGTAGCGCAGCCAAAACCGAATGTCGATCACCGCGATAATCAACATCATGACCAAACCGACCCCGAAAACGGTCATCTGTTTCGACGCCCAAGGCTTAAAGCTGCCATTGGCGGCGGAATACAACATCGCGAACCCGATCGACGCGATGACGATGACCAGGAGTACAAGCGGCCAGTTCACCTGCCAAAATTTTTGCGACAGTCTCAACTCCGAGGAGTTTCGCGCCCGCATCATCGCAAATGCCCTTCCGGGTCAAGCTCGTTCGCCGCCAGGTCCCCTGGCTTTCCACTTCGTGCGGAGTCCCGCTGCTGCGCTTTTTCCAGCAGGTCCCGCGCGATCGGCGCCGCGACCTTGGAACCGCCACCACCATGTTCCACAACAACGGCAGCAACATATTGTGGCGCGGCAACCGGTGCGAATCCGATAAAAAGCGCATGATCGCGCTCCCGCCACGGTTTTTCGCGGTTTTTTCGAACACCGCTCTCGCGTTCCGCCATGCTGATACGCCGTACCTGCGATGTACCGGTCTTGCCACCCATCGCCATGGACGGGTCCTTCATCCGGGAACGCCGCGCCGTTCCCCGGGCATGATTTACCACCTGATCCATGGCCTGCATCACAAGCTGCCGGTGTGGCTCGGGAATATCCAGCGAAGGGAATGTCGGATCGGGTATCGGCGCGGTGAAGTCGGCTTCTATTTTCTCCCGCGTCAATCGCGGTTTTACGGCGTATCCACCGTTGATCAGTCGCGAGGTCATCACGGCGAGCTGCATGGGTGTCGCCAATACATAACCCTGGCCGATTGCCGCGATAACGGTTTCACCTTTCTGCCAACTGCTTCCCAGAGTCGCTTTTTTCCAATCCCGAGTCGGAATCAGGCCGGACTTCTCGCCCGAGATATCGAATTCATGTTTCGATCCCAAGCCCAAGCGACGGGCCATTGCGGCAAATCGGTCGACACCGATTTTCAATGCAACGTCGTAGAACCAGATATCACAAGATTCACGGATCGCATCAACCATCGCCACGCGGCCATGCCCATGCTTCTTCCAACAATGGAACCGCCGGTCACCAAGCTTCATGTACCCGCGACAATGCGCACTGTGCTCCGGCGAAATTCCCGCTTCAAGCGCGGCAAGCGCCACGACAACCTTGAAGGTCGATCCCGGCGCGTATAGTCCCGCAATGGCCTTGTTACTTAGTGGTGAGTGCGGATCGCGAACAAGATGCCGCCACTCATCGTTGCTCAACCCTTCACTGAACGCATTCGGATTAAAGCCGGGTGAGGATACCATGGCCAGGATATCGCCACGATGTGGATCCATCACCACGGCGGCGGCGCTTTTTTCCTGCGCCAAACGATCGGCGGCGAAAGACTGCAATTCAATATCCAACGTGAGGGAGACTTCGCGCCCCGCCTCGCCTTCCTCTCGCCGCAATTCGCGAATTACCCGGCCAAAGGCATTTACCTCCACCTGGCTGTTGCCTGCTTTCCCCCGCAAGGCCGCATCGTAGCGGCGTTCAATCCCGCTTTTCCCAATCCGAAACCCTGGTAACTCGAGAAGAGGATCACCGGTCAAATCCTTTTCCGAAACAGACGCCACATAGCCGATGACATGAGCGACAGCGGGACCAAGCGGATAAAACCTGGACAAGCCGACTTCGATACTGACGCCGGGCAAGTCCGGTGCGTTGACTTCAAGCCGGCTTACCTCACCCCAACTCAGATTTTCCGCGACGGTGATCGGAACGAATGCACGACGCCGCTTGGCATCACGCAGGACGCGCTTCTTATCGACGGTCCCGGTTTCGAGCAGACCGTCAAGCCGTTCGAGCGTCGCGCCAATATTCTCCACTTGCTCTCGGATGATGACAATTCGGTAGTTTTGCACATTGACCGCAATTGGTTCGCCAAACCGGTCCAGGATATAGCCACGTGGCGGCGCAAGCAGGCGCAAATTGATACGATTGTCCTCGGCCAGGGTCCGGTAGCGTTCCGCCTGCAAGACCTGCAAGTAGTACATCCGCGCGCCCAAGCCCGCGAACAAGGCCAACTGGCCCCCGGCGATGATCGCGGCGCGGCGGTTAAATAGCTTTTCACGCAACTTGTCGGTTTTCATGCTACTCGACCGCGGGCAAGGTGCGTTGTATGCGCGCGAATATCCACGCGAATAGGGGATAGACCGTGATGGTAATCAAATATTTGAAATAGGCCGGTCGCGGCGCAGCGATGGATCCGGCGTGCGCGGAACTCAGGGCCCATTCGAGGGCTAAGGCACCGGCCGCGACCACCATGAATCCCCACCAAACAACGAGAAACGACTTGCCATGAAAAAATCGACGCTGCGAAACGCACACACCGTATACCGCGAGAAAAATCAGGGTGTTGATGCCAAGCGGGCCGCCCGTCAAAATGTCCTGCAACATCCCGACGAAAAAAATAGCCAGCGCGGGGAGTAAATCCGCGCGATGAAGGCTCCAATAATAGACCGACATCAATGCTAGTGTCGGAACAATGAAACTGGTTTGCGGCAAGCGCAACGGAATGACGCTGATCAGAACGAGGCCGAGGCTGACCAAAAGAGGGGTCAATTTTCGCGCAATGAAGTCCAGCCGTTGCCAGATGGTCCCTTTCATCGCGTCGACAGCCTCCCAGCGGACCGTTCGCGAAAGACAGTCTCGCCCAAAATGTTGATGGCGCACGACGCCCAGCAACGCTACGGGCGCTAGTCTTCCTCCACCGGATCAGCACGGTTTCCACCGTCCAACACGGCCGCAAGGCCATAATCGACAATACGCACATATTCGAGCTCGGAGGTCGCGACGAAAGATTGGGCACGCACGCCATTGCCATCCATTGACGCCACGACACCAACCGAAATTCCGGGCGGAAACACCCCGCCCTGTCCTGATGTCATGATGCGTGCGCCCATTTGAATTTGGGCGTTCGAGGCAAGATAGATGAGCTTCGGTAAACGGGAATTATCGCCGGCAAGCACCGCGCGCTCACGGTCCGGACCGACAACGACGGGGACCCTGCTATTCAAATCGTCAATCAGCAAAATTCGAGAAACCCGATTACCGGTTTCGACGATACGCCCAATCAGCCCTTCCCCCACGACCACGGGCAACCCGCTACGAACGCCATCACGACGGCCAGCGTTAACCAACATACTGCGCACGAATGTCCCACCGGAGTCGGCGATGACGCGAGCGGAGATAAACCGCAAGGAATCTTCGGGAATGAACTGCAACAGGCCGCGCAGGCGCTGATTTTCCGTCGCCAAGTTCCGTGCCGCCGAATGCCACTGCAACAAGCGAGCGTTCTCGGCACGCAGGGCCGAATTTTGCGCCCGTAAATTTATTAGATACTGCGCTTCATCGATAATGGCGGCACCGGTTGCGATCGGGCGCGAAAGCGCATCAAGGACAGGGGCAAATGCATCCGTAACGGTCATCCGAGCACGGTCGAAAATTTGCGGATCGGCCTTACCGAACAAAAGAATGGCGCCGGACGCGAGAAGAAGAAACAGGAATGCGAATCGCTGCGCCACCGCACGCAACGGCGCCGCCACTCTCTGAAACGATTCCGGTCTTTTGGCCACGTTTCGCGTTTCCTTGCTGCGTCAAACTTGCGGCGTTTCGTACTTGCCCATCAGTACATGCTAATCAATACGTTTTTGAGCGTCTTCATCTCTTCAAGACAACGACCCGTCCCAAGCGCCACGCAAGACAACGGATCATCGGCAATGGATACAGGCAGTCCGGTCGAATGGCGCAAGACGAAATCAAGATTCCCCAGCAAGGCACCGCCGCCGGTGAGCACGATGCCTTTATCAACGATGTCGGCGGCCAACTCCGGCGCGGTATGTTCAAGCGCCACCTTTACCGCCTCGACAATCGCACCAACCGGCTCGGCGAGACTTTCCGCGATCTGACGTTCGCTGATTAGGAGTTCCTTGGGCACGCCGTTCATCAGGTCGCGGCCCTTAATTTCCATCACATCGCCTTCGCCATCCTCCGGCGGACAGGCGGAGCCGATCTCTTTCTTGATCCGTTCCGCGCTACTTTCACCGACCAGCAAATTATGATTGCGGCGAATGTAGGCGATAATCGCTTCGTCCATCTTATCACCACCGACACGAACCGATCGCGAATAGACGATGCCACCGAGGGAAAGCACCGCGACTTCCGTCGTGCCGCCGCCAATATCAACGACCATGGAGCCGGTCGGCTCGGTCACCGGCAGGCCGGCACCGATAGCCGCCGCCATCGGTTCTTCGATCAAGAAAACCCGGCGTGCACCTGCCGCTTCGGCGGATTCCTGAATCGCGCGACGTTCAACCGCGGTGGAACCCGACGGCACGCATATGATAACCTGCGGGCTCGCAAAACTACGCCGGTTATGCACTTTCCGGATAAAGTGCTTAATCATCTCCTCGGCTACTTCGAAGTCAGCGATGACGCCGTCGCGAAGCGGTCGAATAGCTTGAATATTACCGGGGGTCCGCCCCAGCATCATTTTCGCTTCGTCCCCTACCGCTAACACTTGCTTTTTACCTTTAATCTCCGCGATGGCGACGACCGAGGGTTCGTTCAGAACAATTCCGCGGCCCTTAACGTAGACCAGCGTATTCGCGGTCCCGAGATCAATCGCCATATCGGCCGATAACATACCCAAAATACGTGAAAACATATTTAACGACTGGCTCCCAGGGCCCTAATTTCCATCAACGACGATTTGTGGAATTACGCTGGTTCGGAAATGGATACATCGAGTTTCACATCGCTTTGACTGAATTCAGTGCTGTAATTATGCCCATTCATAGCAACAACGTATAGTAATCGTCATAGATGATAAATCAAAACCGATATAGTTAAAAAGTCTTTAAAGATTATTTTAAATCACGCATTTGCGAAGAAAATATGCTTAACGCGCCGCGAAAGCGGACAATAATGCCCGAGTTACTTGGATTTATCGAGATTGACCGGATTCGCCGACAGTGATCTGACCGACCTTGAGGTGTTTTACTATCCATTGAAATGCAGACGGATTTCGGTGTTTGATGCTTCGCATCACCCCATCCGGTCGCATCGGCAACTTGGAATTCCAGGAATTTCGCCGCCGACCGAAAAACGGTCGGCGGCAATTTACTTAGTTCTTAGACTTATCGACCAACGCATTTTCCGCGATCCACGGCATCATGCCGCGCAACCGCGCACCGACTTCCTCAAGCTGATGCTCACCCGACATACGGCGTTCCGCCTTCAGGCGCGGCTGGCCAACGGAACACTCGTTCATCCAGTCATGCACGAACTTACCCGATTGAATTCTTTTCAGAATGCCCTTCATCGCTTCCTTGCTGGAGTCGCCGATGACTTCCGGGCCGCTTACATAATCGCCGTATTCAGCGGTGTTCGACACCGAATAGCGCATATTCGCAAGACCGCCTTCGTAAATTAGGTCGACGATGAGTTTTACCTCATGGACGCATTCGAAATAGGCCATCTCCGGCGCGTAACCCGCTTCCACCAGGGTCTCGTAGGCCGCCTGGATTAGCGAGGTCAGGCCACCACACAGAACCGCCTGCTCACCGAAGAGATCGGTTTCGCACTCTTCCTGGAAAGTCGTTTCAATGATGCCCGCGCGGCCACCGCCAATCGCGCTGCCATAGGAAAGGCCGACATCATGCGCATTACCGGACGCATCTTGGTGCACCGCGATAAGACAAGGCACGCCCGCGCCGCGTTCGTATTCCGAACGCACGGTATGCCCTGGGCCTTTCGGCGCGATCATGAAAACATCAATGTCGGTACGTGGCTCGATCAGGTTGAAATGGATATTGAGACCGTGCGCGAAGGCAATCGCCGCACCGGGCTTCATATTCGGACCAAGCTCGTTGGTATAGAGATCACGTTGAATCTCATCCGGCGCGAGCACCATGACGATATCGGCCCATTTCGCTGCCTCGGTGGCCGACATAACCTTAAACCCAGCGCCTTCGGCCTTCTTCGCCGAGCCGGACCCCTCCCGCAGCGCCACTGTAACTTCCTTGACACCGCTGTCACGGAGGTTCATCGCATGGGCGTGGCCCTGACTGCCATAACCGACTATGGCGACCTTCTTTCCCTTCACCAGATTGACGTCGGCGTCCCGGTCATAATAAACGCGCATTGGCTTTATTCCTTATTTTCAGCAATCACAAAATTTCACATCTGACGCGCTTTTACAGAACCTCGGAGCCGCGGGCAATGGCGACCACGCCACTGCGCGAGACTTCGACGCCGCCCAGCGCCCGCATGAGTTCCGTAAACGCGTCTATCTTTTCCTGCGTACCGGTCACGACAAAGACGAAGGAGTCGACCGTAGTATCGGCGACACGGGCGCGAAAGATATCCGCGATCCGCAGCGACTCCCGCCGTTCGGGCCCCTTCGCCGCGACCTTAATCAAGGCGACCTCGCGCTCGATATAGGCGCCTTCCTCCGTCAGGTCATGCACGGCGCTAACCGGGACCAGCCGGTCGAGTTGCGCCTTGATCTGCTCGATGATCATCGGCGTACCGGAGGTGACGATCGAGATACGGGATACCGTCTTGTCTTCGCTGACCGTCGAAACGGTCAGGCTTTCAATATTATAGCCACGGCCCGAGAACAGCCCGACGACACGGGCCAGCACACCGGGCTCGTTGTCCACCAGCACCGCGATCGTGTGCGTTTCGATTTCTTGATTTTCCATCACTCACTACCAAGAACCCGGACACGCCCGGATTCGCTTCCATTACATTAAAAACGAGTTCGTCGCGCGTTAGACAAGCACCATGCCGTCTTCGGAGACCGGCTTGGCCTTTTCATCTTCCGGGCCCAACAGCATATCGTTATGCGCCGCGCCGGACGGGATCATCGGGAAGACGTTTTCCGCCGGATCGACGCAAATATCCGCAACGACGGCGTTGTCGCACGCGATCATCTCGGCGATGACGTCATCCAGCTGATCCGCTTTTTCGGCACGGAGCCCGACGGCGCCAAACGCTTCCGCCAGCTTGACGAAATCAGGAAGCGCTTCGGAATAGGTTTCCGAATAGCGGCCGCCATGCAGCAGTTCCTGCCATTGGCGCACCATCCCCATATATTCGTTATTGAGGATGAAAACCTTGATTTTGGCGCGATACTGCATCGCCGTTGAGAGTTCTTGGATATTCATCATGGTCGACGCTTCGCCAGCGATATCGACAACCAATGCATCGGGATGCGCCAATTGGACGCCGACCGCGGCCGGCAAGCCGTATCCCATGGTGCCCAGGCCCCCAGAGGTCATCCAATGATTTGGGCGGTCGAAGGGGAAATGCTGCGCGGCCCACATTTGGTGTTGGCCAACCTCGGTCGTAATGTAGGTTTCGCGGTCCTTGGTCGCTTCGTAAAGCCGTCGAATAGCGTGCTGAGGCTTAATGATGTCGCCGGCCTGTTTGAACTTTAAACAATTCACGGCACGCCATTCCGTGATCCGGTCCCACCATGCGTCGAGTGCTTTACCATCCGCGCGGTGTTGTTTCGATTTCCAGATCTTGACCATATCTTCCAGTACATGAGCCACATCACCGATGATCGGTATGTCAACACGCACATTCTTATTGATCGAAGACGGGTCGATATCGATATGAATTTTCTTGGCGTCTGGCGCGAACGCATCGAGGCGACCGGTGACACGGTCGTCGAAACGCGCCCCGACGCACAATATTACGTCGCTGTCATGCATTGCCATGTTGGCTTCATAGGTCCCATGCATGCCCAACATGCCGAGGAACTGATTGTCCGACGCCGGATAGGCGCCAAGCCCCATGAGCGTCAATGTGCACGGATATCCAGTCATGCGCACGAATTGCGTCAATAACTGACTGCCCTTGTCCCCGGAATTCACGACGCCACCGCCAGCGTATACAATTGGCCGCTTCGCCGAGGCCAGCAACGACACAGCCTGCTCGATCGCGGAGGGGTCGCCCTTGACCCGCGGTTTATACGTCTTGTGCGCTGCCGATTGCGGCGCTTCATAGTCGCCTTCGGCGAATTGGACATCCTTGGGAAGATCAACCACGACCGGCCCAGGGCGGCCACTGCCGGCGACGTAGAAGGCTTCGTGCAGGGTCTTGCCCAAATCCTGCACGTCCTTGACTAGATAATTATGCTTCGTGCAGGGGCGTGTGATGCCCGTCGTATCGCATTCCTGGAAGGCGTCATTGCCAATCAAGTGAGTCGGAACCTGACCAGTCAAGCAAACAACGGGCACGGAATCCATCAGAGCATCGGTCAATCCGGTCACCGCATTCGTCGCCCCTGGTCCCGACGTCACGAGCACGACACCTATTTTACCGGTCGAGCGTGCATATCCTTCCGCGGCGTGAACCGCGCCGCCTTCCTGACGGACCAGGATATGGCGCAGCCGGTTCTGCTTAAAAAGCGCATCGTAAATCGGCAGGACGGCACCGCCGGGGTATCCGAATACGACTTCAACGCCCAAATCCACTAGGGCTTTGATGACGATTTCCGCGCCGGTCATGCGTTCGCTAGCCATTTTACTCTCCATACCTTTCTTGCATCCGAAATTTACGCATACAGCGTATTTGTGCACCGCAATATCCGCTTCGGACCGGTTGGTCAACCACTCCAAAATTTCAAACGGAAGCTCGTGGCACCCAAATTATCTTTTGTTTCCCTTTGGTTTCCGGTCCTTACTGGTCCAAAGGGCGCCGACCATAGGGGCTCAGTTTGATCCGGTCAACAAATTTTGACGAATAAACGAAAAGATTTCCTGTTGATTTTTTTCCGAATGTTGCGCATTAATCGTAAAATTTGGAATAATCTGATTTCGAAACCAGGTCATTTGGCGTTTTGCGTAGCGGCGCGTCGCCAATTGCGCGATATCGATCGCTTCCTCCAAACCGAGTTCGCCAGCCTGATGCTGCAGGAAGGCGGGCATGCCGAGCGCGCGCATCGCGGGCAGCAAGGGATCGACCCCTTCCTGCCGCAGGGCTTCGACCTCTTCCAGCGCCCCAGCCCGGACCATCGCCAATAAACGCGCGTCGCACGCGGCATAAAGCGCCTCACGTGGTGGCGTCAGCAATAGAGTTTGGAACCGCATGCCCGGTGGCGGCCCTTGCGGCGGCAGCGCGAGCCATTCCGATAGGGGGCGGCCCGTTGCCGCGAAGACTTCAAGCGCACGGGCCACGCGCTGACGATCGCCCGGTGCAAGCCGCGCGGCGGTCTCCGGATCGCATTCGGCGAGACGGTCATGTTGAGCGCCCGGGCCGTCCCGCTCCTGCTGTGCCCTGACGTCTCGGCGAATGTCGTCCGGCACATCGGGGATCGGCGACAATCCTTGCATCAGCGCGCGTAAATACAGCCCGGTTCCGCCACATACGATCGGCAGGCGCCCGGCACGATGCACCTCCGAAATCTCCGCGATCGCCATTTCACGCCAACGCGCCGCCGAACACACCTCGGTCACCGGCAGCACGCCATAGAGGCGATGCGGCACACGCGCTTCATCCTCAGGGCCGGGCCGGGCCGTGAGGATGCGCAGTTCCGCGTATACCTGCATACTGTCGGCATTAATCACGACGCCATCGAATGCCTCGGCAACGGCGAGCGTTAACGCGGACTTTCCGCTCGCGGTCGGTCCGGCGACGATCAAAACGGAATTATCCAACTTGCCTTCCATGGGAACCGAAGATACAGACTGCGCGATGATGAACAATGCCCTTACTCTGATCACCGCCCCCGCAAGCGCCGCGCTCGTCCCCGACGACCTGCAAACGGTTGCCAACGCCATAGCCGCATTGGGCGGAAGCTCCGGTGATCCCAACTGGCTTGCGACCGGTATTGCCTGCGACCTGCCATTCGACGGCATTACGTTAAAACAGGCAACCGACGCCGCTCTAACGGCGCTCGATGGCAAACCGATTGACGCGGTCGCGCAGCCCTCAGCGGACCGCCGCAAGAAATTGCTCATCGCCGACATGGAATCGACGATTATCGAGAACGAAATGCTGGACGAACTCGCCGTGGCCTGCGGTATCGGCGACGCCATTGCCGATATCACCGCGCGGGCAATGGCTGGCGAACTCGATTTCGAGGGCGCACTCCGAGCCCGCGTCGAAATGCTAAAGGGGCTCCATGCGGACGCACTGGAACAGGCGCTTTCATCAATCCGGATTACGCCGGGCGCGGCGACGCTGGTCGCGACGATGCGGGCGCATGGCGCCTACTGCGCCCTCGTCTCCGGTGGGTTTCAATATTACACCGATTGGGTCCGACGGCGGCTCGGGTTCGATTACGATCAGTCGAACCGGCTGGAGATCGCCGACGGGAAACTAACCGGCGATGTACTCGATCCCATTCTCGGCCGTGACGCGAAACGGGAAGCGCTGTTTAGGTTGTCGAAGGAACAAGGCGTGACTGCAGCGGCCGCGCTCACTGTCGGAGACGGCGCGAACGATCTTGCGATGCTGGAAGCCGCCGGCCTCGGCGTTGCATACCATGCGAAACCGCTGGTCGCGGAAGCGGCGCGCGCCAAGATCGACCATGGCGATTTGACGGCCCTGCTCTATCTTCAAGGCTATCGCCAAGAAGAATTTCGCAGCTAGCCGGATTTCTCGGGACGCGGCAGAAGCGCAACCGTCAGATTCGCGACAAGCATGATCGCCGCGATCACATAGAAGACTTCGACGAGCCCGTAAGCGTCGGCAACCGCACCGCCGATAAGGGGCATCAGCACGGAAAGCGCGGCTTGGGTACCGAACAGCAAACTGGTCGCCGACGCGCCGATTTCCGCGGGTGCCAAATCCATCATCCAGCTGTGAATAACCGGCCGCACGGCGTAAAGAACGAAACCAAGCACCGCCACCACCACGACAAAAGCCGTGGCATTTGGGATTAAAGGCAAGGCGACAATTATGACGGTCGTCGCTGTCAGGCCCGCCATCACCACCGGGCGGCGTCCAATTCGGTCGGACAGCGTTCCGGCAATGGGTGCGACGATGACCCCGCCCAAATGCATGCCGGTAATCGCGATACCCATGAGCCAGGGACTCACCTTGAGGACGTCGAACAGGTACAGCGGCAGGAACATGACAAGGCCGACTTGTGCCATCGAACGGAATGCCGCCATCATGCACAGTCCAAGGACCGCACGGCGGCGGATCAGCAGCCCAAGTCCATTGAAATAATCGCTTAGCCCAATACCGTTTCGTTTTGTACCCGGCGCCGGCCGGTCCATCGGCATCAAATAAATCATGAAAACGAGCACGACCAAGAAGACCGGCAAGGTGCTAATCGCCGCCGCGCCTTGCCAGGTAAAGGTCAACAGCAATAGGCCGACCAATGCCGGCGCAATCATGTCCCCAATACTCGCGCCCATCGCGTGAATGGCAAGGCCGTAGCCGCGATGTTCTGGGTACCGTTGGGAAATAAACGCAATGGCGGGCGGGTGCCATAAATTGTTGGTCGCCCCGATTAACGCCACCATTGCGGCGAGAATCACGTAAAGCCCGGTCACACCAAAGACGGCTAACGCAGCGGCACCGACGACAAGGGACAAAATCTGGAAAATCACCTTGCGCCCAGTCACATCAACGACAACGCCGCTGCCGAAATTGGCCGCGAATGAACTGACATAGAAAATCGAGACTAAAAGGCCAGCCTCGGTGTAGCTGAGACTGAGATCTTTGGTCAGCAGGGGCAGGAGGATATAAAAAGTTCCCGCGATCCAATGGGTCGCGCCATGCCCCAACCCCATCAGATAAATCGGTGCTTGGTTTTTTAGACGAAATATGGAAGTTGAGCCGGCACTGGTCACAACGGCGGTCCTGGCCTTCTATCGGAATTTAAGGGGAAGCAATAGGCGTGCTAAATAGCGGGCGCCAAGATTAGGTCTTAATCCACGATTGCGCAAAGCCAAACGGCGCCGACCGAAGCCGACGCCGTTTGCAAAACGATAATCCGGGACTATCGCTATTTAATTTTGATCGGAATGAAGCGCATATCGCCCTCCTTATCGACCAAGAGCAGCACGACCTTACGGCCTTTTTCGCGGGCTTTCTCGACCTGTGCCGCGACATCGGACGGTGTGCTAACCGGCTCTTGGCTAACCTCGACGATAATGTCGCCGGGGCGAAGCCGACGCTCCTCCGCGTCGCTACCCTTTTCCACTTCGGTAACGACAACGCCCTTCATGTCCTCTTCGATCTTGTACTTTTCAGTCAATTCTGGCGTGATCGGCGACAGCGCAAGACCCAGCGCGTCGATCTCGCGGCTCGCCTCATCACCCGTATCCCGACGGCTACCGCGCGTTGTCAGGGACGCTTGATCGACTTTTTCTAGCTCGCCTAAGCGAACCGTGAGACCGACCTCCTTGCCATCGCGCCAGACCCGAACATCGACATCCTTACCGACATTGGTTTCCGCGACCATGCGTGGCAACTTGCGCGACTCGGGAACATCGCGTTCATCGAAACCGATAATAACATCGCCCTGCTTCAATCCAGCGGATTCCGCCGGGCTATTTTTCAGAACGCCAGCGACCAGCGCGCCGCGGGGTGATTCAAGACCCAGGCTCTCGGCGATTTCCGGTGAAACGGTTTGGATTTGCACACCAAGCCAGCCACGGCGTGTCGTGCCGAATTCACGCAACTGCCCAATGACATTCTTGGCAAGGTTCGCGGGCACCGAAAAACCAATGCCGATGCTGCCGCCGGACGGAGAGAGAATGGCAGTGTTAATACCGACCACGGCACCCTTCATATCGAATAGTGGTCCGCCGGAATTGCCACGGTTGATCGGTGCGTCGGTCTGAATGTAATCGTCGTAAGGGCCGGACCGAATGTCGCGGCCCCGCGCCGAAATGATCCCCGCGGTAACCGTTCCGCCAAGGCCAAGCGGATTGCCGATCGCGATAACCCAATCGCCGACACGGGCCTTATCCGATTCACCGAACGCAACCGCGGTCAGTTTTTCCTTACCCGGATCAATTTTCAGTAAAGCAAGATCGGTCTTCTTATCCTTGCCGATGACCTCCGCATCGAACTCTTCGCCTTCATGCAGAATTACCGTGACCTTTTCGGCGCCCTCGATCACATGGTTGTTGGTGACGACATATCCAGATTTATCGATGATGAAACCGGACCCCAGCGACGTGACGCGCCGTGCCGGTTGGTCACCTTGCCGCCGATTGAATCGGTCGAAAAAATCCCGGAAAGGCGAACCTTCCGGAAACTGGAATTGCGGACCTTCCGGGCCGCCTTCGGCTTGACGTTGCACCTTTTGAGTTGTCGAAATATTCACAACGGCGGGCAACAGACGCTCCACAAGGTCCGCGAAACTATCCGGCGCGCTGCGTGCGTCCGCGGCGCCTGGCTGCAACACCAAGAACGCAACCATGGGCAATACGAGCAACCATCGCGCCGGTCCCATGTCGCGCCAACGATTAAAGTGCATTAATTGGTTCACTATGACCTCCATATCCATGCATGGCTTCCGCCGCGCTAAAATCTGTCACCCATGTGGGAAATTTCACGGTAAAGATCAATCCATGCGCATAATTCGTCACAATAAAACCCATATTTGACGCAATTAAGGCAAAAAGGGGTTGGCTTCACCTGCTTTAGCCACGGATCAACCAAACAATCACAAAACCGATTACAGCGGCGGCAAGTCCGCCATTTCGTAGCGTCGCCGGTGGTGCTTCGAGAGCGACACGCATCATTCGCTGCATCGCCTCGGGAAACATCGCATACAAAAGCCCTTCGATCACCAAAACCAGGGCTAGCGCTGTGGCAAAGTCAGCCAATCACACGACCTCTCCGCCAAAGATACTATTTGCCCGATTTTCCGTCGAAATTGCCGAAGAAGCGAAAGAAGTCGCTATCCGGCGACAAAACCATTGTCGTGTCGTTTCCAACCAAATTCTGCTGATACTCGCTAAGCGACTTATAAAACTGAAAAAATTCAGGATCCTGCCCATATGCTTGGCCAAGTATGAGATTGCGTTGCCCCTCACCCTCACCACGCATTTGTTCGGATTTGCGCTTCGCATTGGCGAGAATGACGGTTTTATCCCGATCCGCCCCTGCGCGAATTTTTTGCGCCGTCTCGGTACCCTGCGCGCGTAATTCACGCGCTTCGCGCTCGCGCTCGGTGCGCATGCGATTAAAAACCGCCTGACTGGTCTCGGTCGGCAAATCCGTCCGACCGATCCGAATATCGACGATTTTGATCCCGAGCCCTTCCGCCTTAGAGGTCACCTCGACTTGGATCTGCTCCATCAATTGGCCCCGTTTCGACGATAGAAGGTCGGTGAGCGACGTTTTTGCGATGACACGGCGCAACGACGAATTCACAAGATTGCCCAGCCGATTTCGTGCCGTCGATTCATCTTCAACGACCCGAAGAAATTTCAGCGGGTCTTCGATTTGATACCGGGCGAACGCATCGACCTTGATCCGCTTCTTGTCGTCGAGAAGAACCTCGAATTCCGGGGGATCCAAATCGAGAATGCGGCGATCGAAATATTGGACGGTCTGCACGAAGGGAATCGGTAATTTAAAACTTATGCCGGGCGTTTGAACGACATTAACCGGTCGGCCCAATTGCAAGACGACGGCCTGTTCTCTTTGATGTACGGTAAAAATTCCGGATGACGCCATGATGCCAAGCACCAGGATAACGATGCCGAAAATGGCGAGTTTGAATTTACCCATTACCCGTTCTCCTATGCCTTAATTCGAGTTTTCTTTTTTTTCTTGTTCTTGCCGTTTTTGAATCTCCGGCAACGGCAAATAAGGCACGACGCCTTGGCCTCCGCCCTTCTGATCAATAATCACCTTGCGCGCATTGCCAAGTACCTCACCAAGCGTTTCCAAGTACATCCGGCGGCGGGTTACCTCCGGCGCGACCTTGTAAGCCTCGTAAACGGATGTAAAGCGGTCCGCCTCACCCTTGGCTTCCTGAATTTGCTGCTCCCGATATGCTTCGGCCTGCTTGATATCCTTTTCGGCTAGGCCGCGGGCAACCGGGACGACCGAATTCGCGTAGGCTTCGGCCTCGTTCCGCAAACGGTCGCGATCCTGACGGGCCCGCTGCACATCATTGAACGCGTCGATGACTTCTTGTGGCGGATCCGATTTCTGCAATTGAACGGTCGTAATTTCGATGCCGGATTTGTATTGATCGAGAACCGACTGCATCAAGACCTTTGTTTTGTCCTGCATTTCCTCGCGGCCCGTCGTTACCGCACGGTCGAAAGGCGTTTGTCCCACCACCTCCCGCATCGCGCTTTCCGCAACGATTTTCACGGTATTCTCGGGCACCCTGATATTAAATAAATAGTCACTCGCATCCTTAATTTTCCAGAACACGGTAAAATCCATGTCGACAATATTCTGGTCGCCCGTCAGCATCATGCTTTCCTCGGGCATATCGCGCTCCGCGTTGCGCCCGCGGGTGACTTCGCCTGCGCCACGAAAACCAATATCGACGCGCCGGGACAAACTGACCTGCGGTTTCATAACCTCCCCGATGGGCGCCGGAAAATTATAGTCCAATCCTGGCGTCGTCGTTTTCCATACTTTTCCGAAGACGAGTGCAACACCTTGTTCACCTGGTTGAACACGATAGAACCCGTTGACTAACCACGCAAAGATCACGAGCGCGACAAGCAGCACGATTATCGTCGGAGACGCACCGCCGGGCAGCACGGATCTGATGCGTTCCTGCCCCTTACGCAAAATTTCTTCGATATCGGGCGGCGGACGCCCGCCGCCACCACCGCCGCTACCGCCACCCCACGGTCCTTGTCCATTATCACCGCCCCCAGATTGATTCGACCAAGGCATTGGCTCGTCTTCCTCTAAATTCCGGATGTTTGTGCTTTAATTAACCGTACGCCATAGGTACCGTACTTTTCTTGCCACGGCACCATCACATATTAAGTCAACACACATATAGGGCAGCACCCTCCGGGGCGCAAACCCCCATGCGGCGATTGCCGGCAAAGAATGGAGAATTCAAGTATGGCCACGGTGAGTGAAGAACAAGTCCTAGAGGCGTTAAAATCCGTCAACGACCTCCAAGATAAAGATAATATCGTCTCCCTTGGCATGATTTCCGGACTTATGGTCAAGGATGGAAATGTCGGCTTCGCGATAGAAATCGATCCGAAAAACGCCAACGAATACGAACCGTTGCGTAAAGCAGCCGAAAAAGCCGTCGACGCCATACCAGGCGTCCTCTCGGTAACGGCCGTCCTGACGGCGCACAAGGCGGCCGAAGCCTCCCCGCAAACCGCACCGCCGCAAGCGCGCGGCAAACAGATGGTTCCCGGCGTTGAACATATCGTCGCGGTCGCATCCGGCAAGGGAGGCGTTGGCAAATCGACCGTCGCGACGAATATCGCGCTGGCTTTATCGGCGGGCGGGCTTCGCGTGGGAATTCTCGACGCCGATATTTACGGCCCCTCGCAGCCTCGCATGATGGGTATTTCCGGCCGGCCGGTAAGTCCAGATGGCGAACGGTTGGAAGCGATGCAAAATCACGGCGTAAAGGTGATGTCGATGGGGTTTCTCGTTCCCGAAGATACGCCGATGATTTGGCGTGGCCCCATGGTCATGAGCGCGCTACAGCAGCTCTTGCGGGACGTCAATTGGGGCGATTTGGACATCATGATCGTCGATATGCCGCCCGGCACCGGTGACGCGCAGTTAACCATGGCGCAAGACGTTCCCCTGGCCGGCTCGGTCATCGTGTCCACGCCGCAGGACATTGCGCTCCTCGACGCCCGGAAGGGCCTGAATATGTTCCGTAAGGTTGAAGTGCCGGTTCTCGGCATCGTCGAGAATATGAGTTATTTTTCCTGCCCGCATTGCGGCGAACGAACGGAAATTTTCAGCCATGGCGGCGCGCGCGAAGAGGCAGGCCGGCTTGGCGTCGATTTCCTAGGCGAAATCCCGCTCGACATGGCAATTCGCGAAACCTCGGACGGCGGCAAGCCAATTGTTATCAGCGATCCGGAAAGCGCACACAGCAAGGCATTCCGGGCCATTGCCGATCGTATTTGGGAAAAGCTCGATGCTGATGGATCGAATACGCAGCGCGCCATGCCCAACATCGTGATGCAATAATCCGCCATGATGCGCGGCCTGTTGGTCTTCGCCGCGTTGGCGCTATTGACGAACGTTGCGCACACGGCCGAAAAGCCTCTCGAAGCGCTCGAACACATCAACGGTTTCCGCGCGGAGCATGGCCTGGCCCCATTGCGCATGGAAGCCCGTCTGGCATTGCTCACGCGAAATCAGGCGATGCGCATCATGAAACGCCACAAACGGGACCCTCTTGACCCGATGGGTGTGAGCCTGGGCAAACAGCTTCGACGCGCGGGATACGCCTATAAGGAAGCCAAGCAACTCGTCGCCGTGGGCCCTCCCAACGGAAAATCGGCGGTCGATAGATGGCTACGTGACCATGACAGCCGCCAGGTCCTGCTCAGCCGGCGCTTCAGAGAGGCCGGTATCGGATACGCGCGACGCAAAGATGGGGCGCTCAAGCATTTTTGGGTCATCACGCTCGCCGAACCGACCCTTCCCGCGACGTTCAATTGGCGCCGCGAAATCATGCGGCAAGTCAATCGGTACCGTGCCAACCATGGCCTAGGTCTCTTGAGAATCGACCCCGTCTTGAACATCATGGCACAAGGTCATTCGGACGACATGGCGGCCCGCGATTATTTTGGCCACGTGACGCCGAACGGGAAAACGGTCGGTGATCGCGCCACAAGGGCTGGCTATCCTTGGCGCACCGTGTTGGAAAATTTGGCGGCGGGTCAGGAAAAACCAAGCGACGTGGTTAAGGGTTGGATCAACTCGCCGCCACACCGCAAGGCCCTTTTGGCGCCCAATATCGACGAAGCGGGAGTCGGTTACACGTTCCTGGCACAAGATGGCGGCCTGGTTCGGAGCTTCCACTACTGGGCCTTAAATATGGGCCGCCGGCGCCGATGACGCCATTGAGAGCGCACATTCAATAATGGGAACCGATACGGCGCACCGGTTCGCCGAAGAGACAAAAAAAGGGCCGCCCCATCGGACGGCCCTTTCCTTGTCTGACCTCGGTCCCTTGCCCAGGCCGGGACACGTCGCGTCAGGCGAAATAACTCCGCACGGCGGCGACAATCCAGGTTCG
>JAJFJC010000477.1 GCA_021774385.1 Alphaproteobacteria bacterium | reverse complement strand
CTTTTGTTGGTGAAGACGACCCGTCCTTCGGTGTCGCGGAGCGTGATCATGGCGGGCATGGTGTCTAGTACGGTTTGTAATCGCGCCGTAATCTCGACGGCCTCAAATTCCGCCAGTTTTTGTTCGGTAATGTTGCGCCCGGTTCCTCTGTAGCCTTGAAACTGGCCCTTAGAATCGTAGACGGGGACCGCGCTTACAGTGATATGCTCGTAGTGGCCATCCGGGAGGGATCGGCCATACTCGACATCCTTGAAGGGCTTTTGCGTCATCATCTTTTGACGCAAAATATCCCAGTTCAACCGTGATTCGTCGTCGATATACAGTTGGTCCCATGGGAATCGGCCAATATTCTCCGGGATGTGTGCCGAGGTGAAGCGGTATTGCGCATCGGTTTCCCAAATCCAATCCGCCGCCGATGCCGTAAAGTCGCGAAACTTCTCTTCGCTTTCCCGCAAGGACACGGTTTGCTGCCGCAAAGCTGCCTTTTCTTCCGCGAGTTGGCGCTCAAGTTCCGTGACGCGGCCTTTCAGGCGCCGGTTTTCCGTCTCGAGATTGGTCTTGTCGCTCTCGGCCATTTGGCTGCAATTTCGTCCCGCAGTCGTGGATTATCAGTCTCGCTATCTTGCGCCTCGAATGTCAAACTATTGTTAAACTTTAATGTTCTCTTTATTCGTGCATTTCGATGCTTGGTATTGACGTGGCACGCATCGGTTAAGATGATCATCTGGCGAGAAACATTCCAAGGAAAATACGATGGGTGTTGGTGTCGGCTTGGGGATTGCGGAGTTTCCTTTTGCGGGAGCGAGAGGCTTCTGGGATTGGGTTCAACTGTGTGAAGAAGGTGGGGTCGATTCTATTTGGCAGATCGACCGAATGGTGTCGCGTGAGCCGTTTCTCGAGTGCATGAGCACCATGGCGGCACTTGCGGGTGCGACCAAGAAGCTCAAATTCGGTATGAACGTCGCCTCCGTTGGATTGCGGGATCCGCTAATGCTGGCCAAGGAGTGCGCGACGATCGACTTCCTGAGCGAAGGCCGTCTACTGCCCGCCTTCGGTATCGGCAATGCGGTGGCGCCGGTCTGGAAGGCGACGGGCCGACCGACCAAGGCGCGCGGCAAGCGCACCAATGAGGCACTTGAACTGATCCAGCGTTTGTGGCGCGAGGATAGCGTTACCTTCGAAGGTGAGTTCTATCAGTATACGGATGCTTGCATCTCGCCGAAGCCGGTGCAGGCGAAAATCCCCTTCTGGTTGGGCGGTTCGAGTCCTGCGGCGATCCGGCGCACGGCGCGGTTCGGCACGGGATGGCTTGCCGGATTGGAAACGCCACAAATCGTGGCCCCAGTGATTGAGGGGATCAAAGCGGCTGCGGAAGAGGCGGGTCGGCCGATCGATGCGGATCATTTTGGCGCCGCCTTTCCATTTCGATTCGGTGATGGCAATGACGACGCCACGCGCCGCCAGGTGGAAGCGTTTGAAAAGCGGACCAAACGCGACGCACGCGACTATTTCGCTATTGGTGGAACCGAGGAGGTCATCGAGAAGCTACGCGACTTCGTTGCCGCCGGTGCTTTTAAATTCGTACTCCGCCCCATCGGAAACGGCGATGCGGAAATGATGGAACACACAAGGCGCTTAATCGACGAGGTGCTGCCGGAGGTTTACGCCGACGGTTTCGAAGCCTCGGCGCCATCGTAAACGACCTCGCCGCCGACGAGGACAAGTTCAGCGACAATGTCTTGGATACGTTCCTCTTCAATGGTGAGTGGATCGTCCGATAGGATGGCGATATCCGCGAATTTCCCTGGTTCCAGGGTTCCTTTTTCCGCTTCTTCGAAGGTCAAATAGGCGCCTTCGCGGCTGGCGCAAGCCAGGGCTTCCTCGCGGCTGATGCATTGCTCGGGTGCTATCGGTACACCAGTCTCTTCCGCAATGCGTGATGTCGCATGCCAGACCGGGTGGAACATGGAGGGCGGTACGTTATCGGTTGCCAGGGAGACATGGACACCGGCGTCGAGCAGTGACCTTAACGGTGCGATCTGGCCGGCATTATTGCCCAATTCACGCGCCAGCATGGCGCCTTCCTGATAGATATAACGGCCCGTATAGACAGTCAGTACGATCCCCAAATCGCGAATGCGGGAAATTTCGTCGGTGGACAATACGCCGACATGCTCGATGACCCAGCGTTTGTCGCCGATCGGCACCGCGCGGTCGACCTGTTCGTAAAGGTCCAGGATGTTTGGCGTGAAACTGCCGATTCGAATATCGTGGCGTGCCGCATCGATCATCATATCGACCATCACTTCTTCCGGCAGACAGGCATCGTAGTTGAACCCGGCCCAGCCGGAGTAGGGCGAGGTCCCGGCGCGGAGTAAATTTTCTTCCGAATAGTCGGATTCGGTATACAGGCCACCGGCCCGAAGATACTCGTCGCCCAAGCCGCGTCCCGACAGCCAAGCGCCCCAAGAATCAAGGAGGGCGCCAACAACATCGCTATCCGGCGCCGGCCAGGATGGGCTGAACATCAGGTGGGCGCGGACGCTGGTTGGCCCTTCGTCCCGTAACGCCTGATAGGCGGCTAGAACCTCGGCTGCAATGCCATGGCCTTCGAATACACTTGTCGTACCGACCGCGTTGTAAATCCGCATCGAGTCGCGCAGGCCCGCGATCCGGTCTTCTAGCGTAAAGCGCGGAATCACCGACATCAGGGTGTGCTCGACGATAGGCTTGTAGTTGAATTCGTGAAACACGCCGGTGGGCTCTCCGGTTGCGTGATCCTTGTCGATTTGGATCGTCGCCACGGGCGGAATCGTGTCGCGGGTCACGCCGGCGAGGCGGAGTGCTTCGCTATTGGCGATCGATACCAAGGGCAAAGTATTGCGCCAATGTCCCCAGATGGCACGGATATAGACGGGGTTGTCAGGCGCGACACGGTCGAGGTCGTGGCGGTTCGGGACGCGGCCCTCGCGCAGAATGCCGGGAACGCCCGAATAATAAGGCGGGTCGCCAATCGGCATGGTGACAATCCACTCGCCGGGTTTGGCGTTGCGAGCTAGCGCGGCGATGCGCTCCAGGATATCGTCTACCGACCCTGCGCCGGCGAGGGAGGGCAATTGTAATTTAAGGCCTTCGCGGTCCATATGGGCGTGGCCGTCGATCAGTCCTGGAATCGCGGTCCGTCCCGCCAAATCGATGCGCTTTGCGTCCGGTCCGGCGGCCTGCGCCATATCGGCGTTGCCGCCAACGGCAAGGATACGCCCATCCGACACGACAAGGGCTTCGGCGACGGTCGATTGGGGGTCGAGCGTGACGAACTTACCGCCGCTAAGAATAATATTGTCTGGTTTGCCGCGCATTTCGACCTCAAGATTCTAATGTCGCAATGATCACTCGTTGGTATTAGCGCGTTTCCCGGTCGCCGGCCAAATCCTTTGGCCGCAGCACGATCATGGCCAACAACCCCAACCCCATGACGACCGCGACATGCCCGAAGGCGATGCCCCAGGCGAAAGCGCTTTCACCACCCGCGAGATCGAGGATGAAGCCCATAAGCAAAGGCCCAACGAATCCACCACTATAGCCCAGCGTCGAATGCACGGCCATCGTGGCGCCGCGCTGGCCTGGCAAGGCGCTACCGACCGTGCCGGCGGTGAGCGAGGAAGAGTCGGCCCAGATGAGAATGCCATAAAGAATACAAAGTCCGGCCGCAAGTTCGTACGAGATCGCCGAGGTGAAGCCTATCACGGCGGCGAGCGCCATGGATGCAAGCATAACACAGATGATAAACCGCCGTCGGCCAATCCGGCGCGCGACCTCGTTGCCGGAAACGCTGGCCCATACGCCCGCCAGGCTCAAAACAGTCGCGATGGCCGCAGGCGCCAATAAGGACGTCTCGCCACCAGATGCCGCGAGTGCGAAAGTCAGAAACGTCACGACCCACGCGCGAAGCGCATTCATTTCCCAGGTGTGAAAGCAATAGCCGAGCGAATAGGCAAGGGCGGACCGGTTTCTAAGCACGGGACGGAAATCGAGCAATGCAGCTTGCTTGTCTTCC
>JAJFJC010000476.1 GCA_021774385.1 Alphaproteobacteria bacterium | reverse complement strand
CAATATCCATAGCGGCGCCGATCTGACATCGGAGAACGCGCCCGATTCCGAGGAAGAGACGGAAAAGAAGGAAAAGCTGGCCAAAGAACGGCGGCGGAAACGGCTGCGCTACGCCGGTTTTGCCGCGTGCTGGGCTTTGTTCGGCCTCACGGTAATCGGCGGCGGCTATTGGTGGGGGACGTCTTGGGAGAAACCAGATTTGGCCAAGACAAAACAGACTCAGGAGGAGAAAAAAGGCGGCTCCGCAACGGAGGCAAAAA
Organism: Alphaproteobacteria bacterium; assembly: GCA_021774385.1. Taxonomy (GTDB): domain Bacteria; phylum Pseudomonadota; class Alphaproteobacteria; order UBA8366. Next base: position 3,445 of record JAJFJC010000476.1, on the reverse strand, counting down.
ATCCGGCGCCAAAAACCACGCCAACACCAAGTCCGTCGAGCGCCGGCAACGCCACAACAGCGGCGGCTATTTCACCGCCAGGCCAACTAGAATCGACCGGCGAAGCGAACCGTCAAACACCGTGGCTCCTGTTCGTGCTCCTCACATTGTCGGGCGCGTTCGGAGGCCTCGCCTGGTTCAATCGGGAACCGGAAGACGAGGAACTTATGCGAAACGACACGAACGAGTTCAACGAAGCCATGCGCGTTTGGGGCCCCTTTGTCCTGGCGAAGGACGCCACGCCACGCTCCGTCAAACGGTTCGTCAACAGGGTGCGTTACCTCGCCATGCGCAAACGCTTTGACCAGCGGGGTCGCGAACTTCCCGAGGAAGTCTTAGTCGCCGCGGCGGCGTTGCACCATTGCCGTGACGGGTCACTGGTCAGCACAGGCTGGCCCAGCAGCCGGACGGCGCAGTTAGATCTAATCTATGGCCCGGAACTGGCGACGAAATTGGCACCCACGACACTCACCGCATTGGGCGAGAAACTCCAGGCCGAAACCCACCGCATCGCGATGTGGCTGCCCCGTCCAAACCAGGTCGAGCTTTTTAACGGATGGGCGAAAGACATCACCGTCCGATAGCAATCCGGGACGACACCACTTCCGTCCGAATTCGGCTCGCCCCTCGCGCACTGAACAGCGCGCTATGGAACGTAAACCTGCCCTTCCATGATCCGGCGTGCAGTGCGGCCGAGCGTGGCCCGGTTGACAACATAATCGTTGCCTTCGAGCGTGACCTGGGCTTCGGTCTCGATAACGCCGGCGGGATGGCCGAAGCGTACCTCGATACCGTCGCGCGTCTCCGGTCGGCAGGCTTCGTGAACGATGGTGCCCGGAAGCCGGCTGGCAACACCGGTGCAAACGGTACTGGTCCCGGCATAGGTCTTGTGCATTTGCTGCATGAACAGCGCGCGGGACAGGAAATCGCATTCCTCGGCCTTGACCATGCATTCGCCGATGACGTTTTCATAGTCCTGAGGCGGTGCGACCATGGCAACCATCGGTACCGCCGGGCTCATCTCGCTGGCCCTGTCGGGATCGTCGATCATACCCATCACGACACCGGCATGGGCGCGGATGCGCTCCAGAATCTCTTGTAGACCGGTATTGGCGTCGATTTCCGCGGCGGTTTCCGTCCCCTTCATATCCAGGTCTTTCGCCCGGACGAAGACATGCGCGTTGCCGATATCGACCATCGACGCGTCTATGGTTCCAAGGCCCGGCACGTCGAGCCGATCCATTGCGTTTCCGGTTGGCAGCAGTGCGCCGGCGCTGGATCCCGCGGTATCGGCGAAATCGACCTGAATCTTGGCGCCGCCGCCAGGAACGCCCGGAATAACATAATCGCCCCTTTCCACGGGCCGGCCATTCGCCACCGGAACCTCGCAGATCAGCATGCGGTCGAGATTGGTGTTGTAGATATGCACCGATGTGACGGGCTCTTCGAGCCGGACCATGTTTTCCCAAATCGCGAAGGCGCCAACGCCGGAGGTAAGATTGCCACAGAGCGAGCGAAAATCAACCGAAGGTTCGTCGATTTCCACTTGGCCGAAGGTATAGCTGAGATGCGCCCCGGCGGCGCGCGGGTTGTCCAACGGCGGTGGGCCAACAATGCAGACCTTGCTGGTCAGCGGATCGGCCCCGCCAAGGCCATCGATCTGACGTTTGTCGGGCGAGCCGAAAATCGACAGGATCGTCTTTTCTCGCGCTACGAAATCGGCGGGCAAATCGGCTTCTCGCAAATACACGCCCTTGCTCGTTCCCCCCCGCAGAATCACACATCGAATTGATTGGGACATTGCGGCCTCATTCTTTCATGACGGCGTGACGCTAGACCATCGCGCTGAAGCGGGCAAATACCTCCCTGTAACCCGTCAGCATCTTCACCCCTTCCAAAAAAAGGGAGGTCAGCCGCACGTTTTCTTTTTCCGGAAAAGGAATCCGCCGTCATAATAAGAGTGTTATCAAGACTAGGGAATTTGGAGTCACGCATGTGCGGCATCGTCGGCCTTTATCTCAAAAATTCGGAAATTAGAGTCAAACTGGGCGCTTACTTCTCGCCCATGCTGGAACAAATGACGGACCGGGGGCCGGACAGCGCCGGGGTCGCCATCTATCGTGACACAGAAACCAAGGACGCCAAAGTGACGCTCTACGATCCCGATCCCCGTTTCGATTGGGAAGGGATCGCCACCGAGGCAGCACGGAGTTTGGGTGTTAGCGCTACAATAGAACGTATCTCAAGCCACGCGATCCTGCGTGCGGCGGTCGATGCCGCCACTTTGCGGCGCTGGGTCGAAACCAACCAGCCGGAAATACGGATTATGAGTTCCGGGGATAGCCTCGAGATTTACAAGGAAGTCGGATTGCCGGTCGACGTTCTGTCACGCTTCGGCGTTCCGCAAATCGCCGGCAGCCACGCGATTGGCCACACCCGCATGGCGACGGAAAGCGCGGTCACGACCGAAGGCGCACACCCCTTCAATACCGGCGACGATCTGTGCCTGGTCCATAACGGGTCGCTTTCCAACCATCATCGTTTGCGCGACTGGCTCCGCGACCATGCCGGTATCGCCTTCCAGACCGACAATGACAGCGAGGTCGCCGCCGGCTACCTGACCTGGCGATTGGGACAAGGCGCCAGCATCGCCGAAGCGCTGGAGGCGGCGATCAGCGACCTCGACGGCTTCTATACCTTCGCCGTCGGGACGCGCGATGGCTTCTCCGTCTTGCGCGACCCGATCGCCTGCAAGCCCGCCGTCATGGCCGAAACCGACGATTGGGTCGCCATGGCATCGGAGTTCCGAGCGCTGGCGCAGTTGCCGGGTGTCGAGGGCGCAACCGTATGGGAGCCGGAACCGGCGACCGTCTACAGCTGGGGTCAAGCATAGGAAATGGAAACCTTCGACCTTAGCACCTCAGAAGTCCGCGATCTCAACCGGCGCCTCCAAATGCGCGATGGTGACGATGGCGAACACCGGTTCCGCGTCCTGCATCCCAATGGCGCGCATGCGCTGGCCGTCGGCCTGACCCATCCCATCGACGTCACGATAGAGGGCCATACGGGTTATTATTGCGCCGGCATGAACCAAGAGGCGACGGTTACCGTGAACGGGAATGCGGGCACAGGGGTGGCCGAGAACATGATGTCCGGCACGGTGCGCGTCCGGGGTGATGTCAGCCAATCCGCGGGCGCGACCGCACATGGCGGCCTGTTGGTAATCGAGGGCGATGCCAGCGCGCGGTGCGCCATCTCACTCAAGGGCGCCGATGTCGTCGTGCAGGGTTCCATCGGTCACATGGCCGCCTTCATGGCGCAAGCAGGTAGGCTCGTCGTGCTGGGCGATGTCGGCGCGGATCTCGGCGACTCTCTTTACGAAGCGCAGATCTTCGTGCGCGGCACG
>JAJFJC010000475.1 GCA_021774385.1 Alphaproteobacteria bacterium | reverse complement strand
CTTTATGAGATTCCAGAGTAGCGATCAATCCAGTTTTGTCCGATGCGCTTTAATAAATTGCGGTAGTCGTGAAAATATCTTAGTCAGAATAAACCATGGAGGCACATTTAAACCATTGGCACGACAAGATGAATAAGCCTCTATATTACCTCTCATCATATTTAAAATATTATTGTTACTCATCCCACCCATCCTCATACGCACCCATAATTCTGGTATGTAACGGGTCTTAATACCATGCACACGCATAAAGCGAAGTACGAGATCAAAATCAGATTGCAAGCGATAACGAAGGTTAAATCCACCAAATTTTTCATAAATAGATTTACGAACAAAGAATGTTGGATGGGCCGGCATCCATCCTCTCTCAAATAAACCAGGCACATAATTTTGTGATGTCCAGTGACGCACCACACGATTAGTCTGAATACGATCAACATAAATCAGGTCAGCATAGCAAGCATCAATAGACGGATCAGCCATTGTTGCTGCAACTTTAACAAGCACATCTGAATGCATGTAAACATCATCAGCATTTAGAAACCCGACTACATCGCCAGATGCAAGCAGCAACCCTTTATTCATACCATCATAAACACCTTGATCAGCCTCAGAACGCCAGACTGACACTCCTCGTCCTTTTTCATTTACTATTTTTTCAGTCTCATCTACTGATCCACCATCAATAATAATATGCTCAATGTCTGAGTGATTCTGAGAAGCTACAGAATCAAGCGTATCACCCAATGTATCTGCAGCGTTATAGCAAGCTGTTATGATAGAAATTTTCATAGTATCAGCCGAATTTATATTTTCTGAAAATAAATTATTTTACTTACAGTCCATTTTTTTAGACTTATCGCACACCAAATGAACGGCATCAATAAATACGCTAATTTGCTTGCATATTTCCTCAATACCAATCTCTTCTTTTTATCTGAAATAAATTTTCTGGATATCCAAACTCTATACGCCATCAGAAATTTATGTTGTATAACCAGTAAAGGTGTAGTTTCCAAGTATGATTTCTGAGAATAACTGTCAAATAGCTTTACATTATCATCTAATAATTTCCCTGACCTGATATTTTTATATGTCATCTGTTCAGAGTGCAGGCGTATAGAACATAATGGCACTTCTATGCTTAGTAGTTCACCCTGCTCTAATAATTGAAACCACATCTCCATATCCATTAATTGTGGCAAGTCCTCCCGAAAGAAACCTGTAAGATCTTTCTTCCTGAACATAACTGCAGAGGGCTCACCCATATAACATTTGCCATATAAACATCTTGATATCACCTTGTTACCCGGAATGATAATACTTTGAGAAGCGTATCGCTTAGTTCCCAATTTCTTATTAGTTTCACTAATATAAATCCTACCGCCACAAACTAATGTTACTGACTGATGAGTATCAAGAGCAGCTGACATTTTCTCTAAACATTCAGGTAGTAGCACATCATCTACACACAAGAATTTAATGTATTCGCCCTGAGCATACTCCAAACATTTATTCAAATTCCCGGCAAGCCCAATATTCTTATTATTTTGATAGAAACGAATACGTCCACCTCCTTCTTTCTTCAGATCTTCAACAATTCTCACTGTCTGGTCTACTGAAGAATTGTCTACTATTACTATTTCATAATCCTGACTATTCTGATCTAAAACAGACTCCACTGCCTGACGTATATAACCTGCGCCATTAAATGTAGGGATGCAAACACTTATCTTTGGTACATATGACTCAGGCATTAAGTAACCCCTGCTTTCTTTACAAGATCACATGTAGGCACAATCTTTTCAAAGACATCAAGTATCGTAGTATATTTTCCTTGAATTTGTGGATGAATATATTGTAAATGCGAGCCTGTAGTACGAATTATTCGACTCACTATAGATACATGGTAGCGTTTAGGTATCACTAAAGATAATGCTGTTATACAAAACAAAGGTACGCCATAAAGAATCTGCTCACGTATGGTTACTTTACTCTTCAAACTACTCATAATAGATTTTGTCGCCTGCCTGTCTAATACTAATCCTGTATAAACCGCACAAATCTGAAGAAATCGATAACGATTGTAATTCACCCTGATACTCATCTCCTTTCCAAAATTCTGAACTAATGTTTCCATAGAGAACAGCCATGATGTATTCATATCTGTACCCGGAAGTATTATTTCTTGCAAACGTAGTGACATATCTTGATCAGGAATATTTTTTAGGAACTCATTTCCTTTGCTTTCCAAATTATTAAAGTAATAAAACCCAAATGACTTTGGACTAATTCCTATGACTACAAGAGGTTCCGGGACTACCAGAACACGCTCAGCCTTTAACAACATTGCATTAGAAGAATAATAATCCGGATAAGGCGACTGGTAGAAAGGTCCGTATAATTGCATTTCCTGAATAAGCTTCCTGCTAACCAGAGAAAATTGCATGTTGTAATCAAAGTGCATTCTGAAATCTACAGAATAGCTAACCAATATCTCAGCTTCTGATTTCTCCAGAAAAAACGGTTCTTCTGCTGAACGAAAAATTTTGCTGTGACTATAAGAGCGAAGAAACCCGTCAGAGTGTCCCGGAATCACCCCAGGGTAGGCATAAAGCAGTGCGCTTGTATAGATTAAATCCGGGGAATCAAATTCCTCAATCACCTTCTTCAATTTGGAGAAATAACCCTGCATCAGGCAATCATCATCTCCTAACATAATTACATAATCGCCATTACTTTTGG
>JAJFJC010000474.1 GCA_021774385.1 Alphaproteobacteria bacterium | reverse complement strand
TCCGAGATACCCTTGATGGCGCTAACCGCCCCCTTGGTTTCCTCCTGCATGGAGTTGATCTGGGTTGAGATTTCCTCCGTTGCCCGCGCCGTTTGCATCGCCAGACTCTTGACCTCGGACGCGACTACCGCGAACCCCTTTCCGGCTTCGCCGGCACGCGAGGCTTCGATCGTGGCATTGAGAGCCAAGAGATTGGTCTGACTGGCGATGTCGTTGATCAGATGGACCACCGCGCCGATCTTCTGTCCTGCCTCGCTGAGCCCCACCATGGTTGCGTTGGTCTTTTCCGCCGCATCGACGGCTTCGTTTGTAACGGCGGCCGCGTCGGAGACTTGACGGCTAATTTCGGTGATCGACGAGGTCAGTTCCTCGGACGCCGCGGCCACGGTTTGCACATTGGTTGAAGCGTGCTCCGTGGCTTGCGCCGCTGCCTGCGTTTGCTCGCTGGAGGTTTCCGCCATTTCGGTCATGGACGAAGCGGTGGCATCCAGTTCGGTGGCGGCGGACGATACCATGCGGAGGACCTCGGAGACCGCCTCGTCGAAATTATGGGTAATTTCGGCGATGGAACGGGAACGTGTTTCGGCGGCCTGTTTTTCGGCTTCGATACGTTCCTGTTCCTGACGCTGCCGTTCCTCACGTTCGGCCGCGACCTTAAGATCGGCCTCGGCCTTTTCCTCTGACGCCTTATGCTCAGCTTCGGCGGTCCTGCGGTCGGCTTCGGCCTGCTCTTCCGTCATCTGCGCCATGCGGACCATGTTTTCCTTGAAGATTTGCAGCGCTTGCGCCATTTCACCGACTTCGTCCTTGCGGTTGCGTGACGGCACCTCGGTTTCCATCTTACCTTCGGCGAGTAGACCCATTGCCGAGGTTATGTTGCGGATGGGCGTCGTTATACCGCGGGCAAGGAAGATACCCATCGCCACGGTGACAACCATGGCGCCAAGCGCAATCATGGCGCTAATGTTGCGCATGCTGGCGACCGCGGCGAACGCTTCGGCCTCGTCGATTTCAGAGATAATCGCCCAATTGGCGCCATTGAAGGCCATTGAACCGTACGCGGAGACGACGGGAACACCACGATAATCCTTTATCGAATGGACGCCGGATTCACCTTTCAACGCGAAGGCCACACTATCATTGTCGATCTTGCTTTTTAGAATTGTCGACTCCTTTGAAAACCGGGAGTCGCTGCGCATTAGTTTGTCCTCGCCTACAATGTAGGATTCACCGGTTTTTCCCATGCCATCGGACAATTGCATGACCTTGTTGATGCGTTCGATAGGCATTTGGAAGACCAGGACGCCAATCTGACCGTTGGCGTCGAATACCGGTGTGGAAATGAAGCTGGCCGGTGCATCGAAGCTGGGTGCGTAGGATTTGAAATCGAAATAGGATAGTTGACCCGGTTTCGAATTATCGCTCGCGGCGCGATAGGCATTGCCAAGGTCGGTATCCTTCCACTTTCCGGATACGACATTGGTCGCGTAATCCAGTTCCTTGAATACGGTGTAGACGAGATTGCCGTTCGTATCGAAAAGGAAGATGTCGTAATACCCGCGTTCTTGTAGAAACTGCCGAAACCACGGATGGTAGTTTTGGTGCACTTCGCTGTAATGCGATCCGTCTTTAGCCGCATCCAACTTTTCCTTTTCGCCGGTCGGATTTGGGTTGTCCGTGATATATAGGCGTTGAAGCGTTTCGGCCTGATTGCCGCCAAGCATGTTCCATGACGTGACAAAATTCCGCAAAGCTTCGATCGTATTCGGGTTGGTCGCGGTGTAGCGCATATCCTGTTCGATGGATGACAGGTAATCCTGCAACGCGGAACGGCGCCCTTCCATGACAGCGGTCAATCTGGATTGCGCGACAGCCGTCAATTCCTGCTTGGCTTCGATATAGGTTCCTATGCCCATGGCCACGGCGACGGCAACCGCGGCGAGCGCGATGAATAACGGGATCTTATGCGCCAATTTGAAGGAAAACCCCTTGTTTTCGACTGATCGCGAATTCTTGCCTTGTGCATTTTCCTCCGACACTGAAGCGTCGGAACGGTCCTGATGCGTGCTTGACGTCATATTTCACCCTTTTCACATTCGATAGCAGTAGTATTTTTACGTCTTGGACAATCTTGAGAAGACGAATAACGACCTATTCTCAATCGCAGCTTTCGGGGACGGTAGCCGACATTCGTAAAGGAAACCTTTCGTGGTATTGGAATTATGCCGATCCGAAATTCGTGAAATTTGCGTGTCCTCGATGCTCTGCGTTCGGTGCAAGGGCATTCGGTTAAATGTTTGAAAACGGTAGGGGTTTCTGAAAGGGTAAAGTCGGAATAGGGTAGGGCTGGAAGCGATGTCATTCGCATCGCGCCGCCAATCGTGAACCCTCCGGGAGGTCGAGTTGCTAAAATTTTACTACAATCTGGGTCCAAACCCGGCCAAGGTCGCCTTGTTTTTGGAAGAAGCGGCGTTACCCTACGACGCGATTCCCGTGGATACCCGGAAGGGCGAACAGTTCACGCCCGAATATCTGGCGATAAATCCGAATGCCAAGGCGCCGAGCCTAATCGACGACACGGTAACGCTCTTCGACAGCAACGCGATACTCCTGTATCTGGCGGAAAAGACCGGCCGGTTCATGCCGCCTGATACCCTGGAGAATCGGGGGCAGTTGCTATCCTGGCTTATGTTCGTGGCGACCGGTGTCGGTCCTTATTCGGGACAATCGGTACATTTCCAAACCTATGCGCCGGAGGAATTTTCTTATGCCGTCAACCGGTATCGGTTTGAGGCGCGGCGCCATTACGGAATCCTCGAGAGTAAACTGACGGACAACCGCTACGTTTTGGGTGACAGCTATACGATCGTGGATATGGCCGTCTGGGGATGGGCGCGTTTGATGCCGCGCGTTTTGGACAAAGAGGCTTGGGCGGAGTTGCCGAATCTGAAACGCCTCGTCGACGAGATCACCGCAAGGCCGGCCGCGCAACGTGTCGCCGCGCTATGGGAGCGCCACGCATTCAAAACGGAGATGGATGCGGAGTCGAACCGCTTCATGTTCCCGTCGAATGAAAATCGCCGTTGAGGGCAAGTATCCGTTCGTTATTCGTTATTTGAAGCGGGACATTTTTTTCAACACGTTGGTGCGCGGATTGGGATCCCGTCGTCGCGGTCTCTGGCCGCTACCGTTTATTGCCCGCAATGAGCTACTAAATGCGAAATTTCGTCCTTAAGCCAAACCAAGGCAGTCGTACTTTTTAGACGTTAATTTCTATGTACTTAACATCAATAGTATTGTGTCGCGTTCGTCGAAATAATAGCCGGGTGGCGCTAGAATTCGTTCAACGAAAATGGGTGGTTTGTATAATGCAAATTCGTCGCGTCGGCAGCGCATTCTTCTGTCATAATTGATTGAGAATTACAGGTAGGAGATCTTCATGGCCAAGGGACTGCTTATCGCCTCGTTCGACTTTTCAAACGCGCATGCCGATGAATTTCACGACTGGTATGATCTTGAGCATCTGCCGGAGCGCCAGGCCCTGCCGGGGTTTGGGGCGTGCGAGCGTTGGATCGGAGACGCGGAACCGGCTTACGCGGTGGCGACTTATGATCTCGATAATATCGATGTCTTGCGCGGCGACGCTTATAAGGCCATTGCCTATGATAATTTGTCGGTGTGGTCGAAGCGGGTGACGGGGATGTGTGCCCGGCTGTTGCGATTCGAAGGGACGCAAATCAACCCCGCTGATGCAGCGGCCCCGAAGGGGGCGGGCGGCTTGCTTCTCAATGCCATGAACGTCGCGCCGGAGGCGGAAGACGATTTCAATGCCTGGTACGACGAAGAGCATTTGCCAGCGCTCGCTGAGGTGCCGGGCACGTTGGCGGCCCGTCGATACCGTTCCGGCGCCGAAGGTGAGGGCGTGCGGCGCTATGTTGCGATCTACCATTTGGAATCCCCCGATGTGACCCGAAGTGAGGCTTGGAAGACGGCTGTAGATACGCCATGGAGCGCGCGTATTCGGCCGCATTTTCGCGACCATCTTCGCATCCTAACGGGACGCTATATTCGGGGCGCCTGACCGTTTTAGGATACGATGAAAACATGAAGAACGTCGTGGTATCACGGTTGTGCGGCGGCGTAATTGGTTGTTTTTTTCGTTGCCGCGGGCATTTGCTTAACGCAATTGAAGCGGCGAACCCACGCTTTATCCGAGTAATGAGAGCCTCGAACTGTTATCGCACGTAGACGCGCAATTGAATTGCCGTTTGACGAACGAAATAATTCCTCATATTTGAAGCATTGACTTCTTCCGGGTATTTGTTAGGTAATATCCAAACGTGTTGCATTTGTTGTGTGTTAATTGAACAGTCGGTACGCCGCTTAGCTTGGTTATCTCCTGACAATGTGAGCGTTTAATTGAATGCGTTCCGCGCGGTGCGGGACGAGTAACTGTTACTCTTGTTTGAGGAAAAGACTATGGCGACTGGTACTGTTAAATGGTTTAACCCGACCAAAGGATATGGGTTTATCGAGCCGGAAGATGGCTCTAAGGATGCGTTCGTTCACATTTCCGCCGTCGAGCGTGCGGGAATGAGCACGTTGCGTGAAGGACAGAAGGTCTCTTATGAGCTTCAAGACGGCCAGAATGGCAAATCTTCGGCTGAAGACCTGACAGCTTTAGACTGATCGCGATAAGCGCCGTCTCCATCTATATGGAGGCGGCCGCGACGTGATCTGTTAAGTCCCCTCGGTCTCGGGCGTATCGACCACGCCGAGGCGTAGAAAGTCAGCGATTTCATCCTTGCCGTAACCGAATTCGGCGAGGATCTCCGAGCTATGCTCGCCAAGACGCGGCGCGGCGCGGCGAACGCTGGTTGGCGATTTCGACAATTTGACCGCTGGGCCCAGCGTCTTAACTTTGCCGACGCCGCTATGCTCCACCTCGACGATCATGTTGCGATGGCGGGCTTGTTCGTCGGCGAACATCTCGCCCGTATCGAGGATTGGGCCGGCGGGAATGCCGGCGTCTTCCATGAGTGGCATCCATTCCGCCCGCGACTTTTCGAGGAAGTAGGGGGTGAGAATCTCTCGCACCACGTC
>JAJFJC010000473.1 GCA_021774385.1 Alphaproteobacteria bacterium | reverse complement strand
ACTTGAACCGATCAAAAATACTCCATGGCAAACAATTATTGTCGTCAAAACGGCTCGAGGAAGAACAGGCAAAAGCGCTCGACCTCGAGGGGCGGGTGAATTTCGCGGCGGCGAAGGTGCGGGTGGCGGAGCGCGAACGGGATGAAATCAAGGCATCGCGTTCGAGTATCAATGTGCTGGTTTCCGAGCTTGGTATATCCGGTATCAATATCGAGAAGATCAAGATCTTGATACTGGAGTCCGAGGAGAAGCGGAAGCACCGCTTCATCGTAAGCCCCATCGACGGCATCATAGACAATATTTTCAAATACGAAGGCGAACACGCCGAGGAAGGCGAAAAACTTATTCTTTTGCATGATAAGAATTCGTTCTGGATCGAGGCGAATATCGAGGAATCGCAGTTACGCTATTTGAAAGTGTCACAGAACGTCATCATCGATATCGATGCTTATCCCTTCGACAGTTTCGTCGGCACGGTGACCCGTATTGGCAGTGTTACGACCACACAACTTAACACGGATGGAAATAACGACATCCGAGCCAGCAAGGCGACGCAGCGTATACCGGTTTACATAAAACTGCTCGACCCACCGGAGACCATCGCGCCGGGAATGCTGGTCGAGGTGAACATTCAAATTTTCGACCAACTCGGCTTTTAGAGAATCATGTCGCTGGCGAAACTGGATTGGCGTGTCATCCTCGCGATTGCGACCGTCGCGATGCTTCTGCAGCAGGCATTTTCCTATGTTTGTCAAATCGCGCTGCCGATCTTGGCGGACCGGATTGCCGATGATTTCGGAATTTCCCGCGCCTGGCTGGGATTGTACCTCTTTATTCAGAACGTAACCGCGATCGTCGCCGCCATGGCTTGCGGTGGCTTTATCGTTCGCCTGGGCGCGTGGCGGGTGAGCCAAATTTGCTTGCTCTTGATGGGGACCAGTCTGATCGTCATAGCCGGCGGTATCCTGTGGCTTTACCCGCTTGGCGCGATCCTTTTGGGGGCCGGTGCGGTCTCGACACCCGCAAGTTCCCATATTCTCGCACGGCACTGCCCGCGGCGTCTGGCTCCGGTGATATTTTCCGTTAAGCAGACTGGCGTACCCGTCGGCAGTTTGATCGGCGGTCTATTGATTCCGTTCCTGTTGGGACTGGGGTTTTATGTCGCGACGGTTCGTGAGTCGGTCTACCTGGACGCCTATGGTGCGGCCTTTGTCGCGGCTTTGATTGTCTGTTCCGTTGCGTTGTTGTTGCAGCCCTTTCGCGCGTTCTTCGACGCCGACCGGGACCCAAGCGTGCGTCCGTCCTTTTCCGGCGTTTCGGAGACAATGAAGATTGTCGTTTCCACGCCCAATTTACGCGACCTTGCCTTTGCGGCATTCGCGTTCGGGGGATTGCAATCTATTTATTCCGGATTTTTCATCCTGTTTCTTATCGACGGGCTTGAGTATAGCGAGGTCGATGCCGGGTTCGTTTTCGCCGTTGCAAGCACGACGGCCGTTGCCGCCCGCATTCTTTGGGGGTGGCTGGGTAGCACGCTTGTCTCGCCCCGTATCGTGATGGGGCTTATCGGTTTGTTTGGCTTCGTCGCGGCGGTACTGATGGGGAATTTCGACTTTGGCTGGAGTCAGGGCGCGATTATCGCGGTTGCCATTCTGTACAATGTAACTGGATTGAGCTGGCACGGTGTATTGCTGGCGGAGACGGCACGATTGGCGCCACCCGATAAGGTTGGTGGCGTAACAGGGGGGGTGTTGTCCTTCACCAGTGTTGCGATGATGATTTACCCGGCGATTTATGGCGGACTGCTGGCAGTGACCGATTCCTATGGGTTGGGCTTTTTCTTCGCGTCTGTTCCGTCATTGGTCGCCGCGTTCGTGTTTTTTCGAAAACCAGTGGAAGGTGCCTGGCACCATATTGTCGTGAATGCACTATCCTGGGCATTGTCGCCGACAAGAATGATTTTCGCATTTTCGGTGATTGCCATCGGCGCCGTAATCGGCGCGGCTTGGGTATATGGTTCGTTATTGACCTAACGGGCAACAGTGGTCTTCAGCATGATTTGCTCATATACCCTTGTGTGATGGTTCTGAAGTTCGTCGCATTGAATGCGACGAGATTTAGGATCTGAATCACACGAGTTTCCAATAGTTGGTGTGCTGATTCACGCGAAATTCAATCCCTTGAATTTCACGATCAAGACACAAGGGGTAAACCCGCTCTCTCCCTGAAAAAAATGGCTGATTTTAGAGTAGCGCCAGACGGCGCAACGTCCTACTGGAGTCTAAAGAGCCCTTATCTTCTTAGTATTGACTATAATAAATAATTAAATTGAAGCAAAATATACAAGATTTGAATACGATAATACTTTATTTATCGATCAGTATAGCTTTATAATTTTGAAAACGAAGTAAAGAAAGAAAAATATAAATAAAATACTGAATAAATTTACTTTCTTTTGTTATGTGCGAAATAATTCAACTGGGTGCAGCCGATGAAAAAATCTGAATTGTTCCGTCTCGCCGCCGGTGGATTGATCGCTCTTTTTTGGGCGCCTAGCGTGTATGCGCAAACATTGCCGCCGCATACGCGGACAACCGGGGAAGAAGTGCGGTCTCGAGGCAATATTGTGCCTGCCGACTCTCAACGTTTGGCTGGGCTACTTATGGTCGAGGATGAAATTGGACTCCTTGAAAAAGTGATCCAGTTGGAAGTCGGATTGAGCGAGGCGCAAGCGGCAATGGAGGATGCGGAGCAAGAACTGTATTGGACAAGGATAGAGGCTGCGGGAGGCCTTTTGAGATCAACCAAGGCGCAGACCGATTTTCGACGTGCGCAGGCGATCTTTGTTGCCGCCAAGGATGAGTTCGCACTTGCAAAAAACGAACTGAAAGCCTTGCGGTTGAAACCCAGAACGCAGGAAAACAATATAGAATTGACGGAACTGAAACTGGAAATCGTCAGATCGAGGGACACTCTTTTGGGCGCGCGCGCGGATCGTGAGGAATTGCGAACGGTATTGCGGACCTCTTTATCTGAGCTTAGCCGCCTGGAGAACAGTGTCGTTGCCGCGGAAAGTCTTGTCGAAGAAGCACAACGCGGTATCGCGACATATGAACGCAAAATTAGTTTGGCTCATGTGACGTTTGACAGTGAGCGTGAACGAGTCGAAATACTGGTAGCGAAGCTGTCCGGGGAACAGGTTTCCACCTTCTATGGCTCCCTCAAAGCGGCGACGGCGGATAAATTATTATTCATGAAGTTAGGGGCCGAACATCTGCGGACGGTGCTTGACGATGGATATGATACACAGCAGGTCGCTCTACTGGCAAAAGGGCTAAAAACCGAAGCTTCGTTTCTACAGGTCGCGGCAAAAACGGGAGACGGCAAATACCTGATAAAAGCGCGCCGGGCCATGCAGGAATACCTTGCCGAGATCGATCGCGTCGAAGCTGAGAAGTTCGACAATACACGCAACGGGAAAAGCGCTTTTGGTATCGCCTCTGGTCCCCGTCGTAAGAAGAGCATCAAGGATACGGTGAAGTAGGTTTCCGTCCCATCGGCGGAGACCTCTCTAAATACTGATTGATGGATCCGGTCTCAAAATTAATTCCTAAAGTGCCGTACGCCGCGAATTTCAATATGCTGATTTTTACGCGTGCGCATTTGGGAAATTCAGCTGGTGGGCTTTTCCGACGGCATAGATGATTTATACGGTCGATATGGTCCGGCCTACCGCTGGTTGGCGACGGCAACGGGACTGCTTGCTTTTTTCACCATGGCTTTCTCCAGCACCATTGTGAATGTGGCGGTGCCGGACGTCATGGGCGCATACGGTGTTGGGCAGGATCAGGCGCAATTCCTCGCGACATCGTTCTTTGCGACCATGACCGCGAGCCAACTGGTGACCAATTGGGTTAGTCAGAGGTTCGGGCAACGACTCACATTTGCCAGTGCATTGCTCTTGTTCAGTTTCGGAAGCGTGGTCAGTGGCGTTGGTCTCACATTCGAGTTCGTAATATTTGGACGCATCATGCAGGGGTTCGCCGCCGGCATTCTTCAACCTCTCGTCATGTTGATGTTGCTTCAAGTTTTCCCTCCGGAACGTCGCGGCTTGGCCATGGGCCTATTTAGTATGGGCATCGTCGCAGCGATCGGCGTTGGGCCTTATATTGGCGGTCTTACTATCGATCATTTGAGCTGGCGCTACATTTTTCTGGCGCCGATGCCGCCGGTAATCTTAGCCTTTATCATGGGTTTCTTTTTCGTCCCGTCGGCCAAACCAGCGGGGCAATCCGCTCCGTTCGATTGGATCGGATATGTTTTCCTGTGCGTTTCCTTGTTTTGTCTGATGACCGGGATCGCGAATGGTCAACGTGAAGGCTGGGCCTCAAATGAAATCGTTGCGCTGTTCTCGATCTCAATTTTGACTGGGACAGGGTTTGTATTCTCGCAATTTCGGTCCAGCGCCGGGTTGTTGGATATGTCTCTATTTCGTAACCGCCAGTTTGCGGTTACCGCCGTGATCGCGCTTCTCTTTGGCTTTGGAAATTTTTCCACGATGTACATATTTCCTGTTTTCAGTCAGTTGGTGCAGGAATACACGGCGACCCTTGCCGGGCTCTTGATCGTGCCGGGAAGTTTATTGGCGATGTTGGTGTTGCCCCTGACCGGCCGTTTATCGGACATGGTGTCACCACAATTTCCAATTATTTTCGGCCTTTCGATATTCACGGTGAGCATGTTGTTCATGGCTGGTGCCGATATCGACACAGTTGTCTGGAGTGTCGGGTTCTTCGTGTTTGTCGGCAGGCTTGGTATTGCATTCGTTGTGCCGTCAATGAACGTCGCGGCATTGGCTAGCTTGCCGATCGAAAAGATAAGCCGGGGGGCGGGAGCGGTGAATTTTCTACTGCTGCTGGGCGGTTCCTGCGGTATCAACATACTGGTTGTGATTATGGAGCAGCGCACCCAGCATCACAGCGACCTGCTTGTCGCGACGCAGACCGCCGGTAACGCGGCGACTCGCGAATTGCTGTCTAGCGTACACGGATTGTTGGGCGAGGGGGGCGTTTCCCTTTCGCTGCACAGCCCGGTTGCATTGGACTATCTCGGCAAGGTCATCCATGCACAGGCGAACACGCTGGGTTTCCAGGACGGTTTCATGGCTCTTGCCTTCGTCTTCTTGATCGCCATTATTCCGGCTTCGATTCTCGCCTGGACGCGGGGCCGATAAATTTCCTTTCGGAGTATCGATCATGCCGGACTCAAACGACTGTGCGCTGGTACTTTTCTCCGGCGGCCAGGATTCAACAACCTGTCTCGCCTGGGCGCTCGAGAACTTTGCCGCCGTCGAAACAATCGGCTTCGATTACGGCCAGCGTCATGCCATCGAGTTGGAAAGCCGCCAGCATGTCTTCAGGGCTTTGCGCGACGCTTTTCCAAACTGGTTCGCCAGTTTGGGTGAGGATCATGTGGTTGATCTCGATGTCCTGAACCAAATCAGCGATACCGCCCTAACCCAAGAGGCTGAAATCAAGATGGGCGCGGACGGTCTCCCGAATACCTTCGTGCCGGGGCGGAACCTGCTTTTCCTGACGGTAGCGGCGGCGGTCGCCTACCGGCGAGAGGTGCGCCATATCGTGGGCGGCATGTGTGAAACCGACTATTCCGGTTATCCCGACTGCCGCGATGATGCGATCAAGGCTATGCAAGTGGCGCTCAACCTCGGCATGGACCGCCGCTTCGTTCTGCATATGCCGCTTATGTGGATCGACAAGGCTGAAAGTTGGACCATGGCCGAACAGTTGGGCGGCGGCGCCTTGACGGAAATTATTCTCGAAGAGACCCATTCCTGTTATTTGGGCGAACGGAAGACGCGCCATAGTTGGGGCTATGGCTGTGGCACCTGTCCCGCCTGCGAGTTACGGGCAGCGGGGTATGCGAAGTTCCGCACACTGGCAGCGCAATAGGAGAGGGCAGTAACGATGCTTGACTACGAACAATTCGATCTTGGCGCCTTCGAACTGCAGCGTGGGATGACGGTGCCAGGCGCGACACTGGCCTACAGGACATATGGCGCCTTGGCGGACGACCGGTCGAACGTTGTACTGTACCCGACTTCGTTCGGCGCACATCACACCGATATCGAGTGGCTGATTGGGCCCGGTCATATCCTCGACACGGACCGATGGTTCGTGGTGATCCCAAATATGTTCGGCAATGGCCTGTCGACCTCGCCCAGCAATATTGGCGAACCTTTCGAAAAGGGCCGCTGGCCGGAATTTACCCATTGGGACAATGTCCACGCCCAGAAACACTTACTCGAAAGTGTGTTCGGCGTCGACAAGCTGGCGCTCGTTTATGGCTGGTCGATGGGGGCGCAGCAGGCCCTGCATTGGGGCGCAATTTTCCCCGATAAAGTGGAACGCATCTGTGCTGTTTGTGGTTCCGCGCGTACGTCGCCGCACAACAAAGTGTTTTTGGATGGCGTCCGCTCAACGCTGCAGGCCGATCCGAACTGGCGTGACGGCTACTTCGCCGAACGGCCGGTACGCGGTTTGCGCGCGATGGGCCGCGTCTATGCGGGCTGGGCCATGTCGCAGGCCTTCTATCGCGAACATCTCTACCTGGAGCACGGCTTCGCCTCGCTGGAGGATTATCTGGTCCGCGCCTGGGAGGCGAACTATCTGCGCCGCGACGCGGACAATCTGCTCGCCATGCTTGACGTCTGGACCCGTTCCGACATCAGCGACAACGCCCTCTTCGAGGGTAATTTGGACACCGCGCTCGGCGCAATTTCAGCAAAGACACTGATCATGCCGGGCCGCACCGACCTCTATTTTACGCCCGAGGATAGCGAAGCCGAAGCCGCCCGTA
>JAJFJC010000472.1 GCA_021774385.1 Alphaproteobacteria bacterium | reverse complement strand
TAGCCATGTGTGGACGGCTCCCCGTTGGCAAGGGATATTTTGACGGTGATGCATCGCTGGTCGGTGCTGCCATGTGTCCGGCCTGTTTACGCGGCTGTAATAATTAGCCGCTGGCCATAATGCTCTCCGCAGATCAGGTTCCGGTCAAAAGCACGCAGTCTGAAAGCTGCACTGGCTAAAATGGAGTGTCCCGATCTTCGGATCGACCGCTTGGGTGCATTAATCCGTCATTTGCCCTTTCCAACCTCGTGCGCGCGAGATGAACTCGCGCGTGTTTCAAACGGCCTGCAGTACAGGCTCCTTGTAGAATGTTCCCTGTGTCATCATCGCCCAGGCGGTTCGGGCGATCTTGTTGGCCAAAGCGATGGCGGCGATCTTCGTGGATCGGCGCTCCAAGAGCTTGGTGAGCCAAGGCCTGCGCGTATACCCCACTTGCTTAGCCCGTCGGATTACCGAGAGTGCACCGGCCACCAGCAACATGCGCAAGTATCGATTACCTGCTTTGGAGATATGCCCAAGGCGCTCCTTGCCGCCGGTAGAATTCTGTTTCGGCACCAACCCAATCCACGCCGACAGATCACGGCCTGAGTTGAAGGCATGAGGGTCGGGAACAGAGGCAACCAGCGCGGTCGCGATCAAAGGCCCAACGCCGGGAATGTCATCGAGACGCTGACTGACTTCGCTCGCGCGATGCCACGCGAGAATGCGTTGGTCCGCTTCGAGAATTTGGCGCTTCACTAGATCGAGCTGAGCGCGTAACGCCATCAGGCACTCACGCACCATCGGTGGAACACGATTATCCTTCCCATCCTCAATGACTTTTACCAATCGCTCCACACCGAGACGGCCGACGCCGGCGACAATGCCGAACTCCGCCAGATGGGCGCGCAGCGCGTTGATTAGCGTCGTTCGCTGGCGGATGAACAGGTGGCGGGTCCGATGCACCATCAAGGCCGCTTGCTGCTCGGGTGTCTTGATCTCGACGAACCGCATGGTCGGGCGGGTAACCGCCTCGCAGATCGCTTCCGCATCCGCAGCATCGTTCTTGTTCCGCTTTACATAAGGCTTCACGTAGCGCGGCGGCATCAAACGCACTTCGTGTCCCAGGGCTTCAATCTCACGACCCCAGTGGTGCGACGTGGCGCACGCCTCCATGCCAACCAGGCATGGCGGATGCTTCCTGAAGAAGGGCAAGACCTGACCCCGCCTCAGCTGGCGCCGGACGACAACCACGCCCGCTGCATCAACGCCATGGACTTGAAATACGTTCTTCGCAAGATCAACTCCGATCGTGATAGCTTCCTTCATAGACGGCTCCTATTTCCCCGTGGTTCACTAAAACCACAATCTTGGCACCTAGATGCCTCGGGTGGGAGCCGTCCACTGCATCAGAAGCGGTCGCGGGCGAGTTGTCGAATCCGAAGCGGGCCTTCGGCCTATTGCTTCCTCCAGCCA
Organism: Alphaproteobacteria bacterium; assembly: GCA_021774385.1. Taxonomy (GTDB): domain Bacteria; phylum Pseudomonadota; class Alphaproteobacteria; order UBA8366. Next base: position 3,755 of record JAJFJC010000472.1, on the reverse strand, counting down.
CACCGGACCGTTCAGATGTCGGCCCGCGAAGGTCGCCAGAAAAAGAAACAGTGGCGAGGCTCACGTACTGAAGGTGCGCGCAGCATTTTGTTGGGCGGGCTTCCCACAACTAATTCACCCGTACCTGCTACTTTCCGGCGAATTCAATGACCCTAAGCATTTGAGTCTTGAATCCCCAGAACCCGCTCGCATCGTGCCGATCTCGATACTTTTTAGCCTCGAAATGCTTGGGATCAATTATTCTCTGTACGTCTTTGTCCCAAACAATGATCCCAAACTCCCCTGATGCAGGTTCCGATTTCTCTAGGCCAGAGATGATGCCCTGTAGAGATCTTACTCGCCGCTCAATGTGTTGGTTGCGGAGTTTCTCATCTTGAACATATTTCTTACGTTCAACCAGGGGATTGATAGAAGAGCCAATCAACGGCGTGATGATCGTAACGGCTCGCACCTCTCGAAGTTGATCTAGGCAAAGTTTCACGCCACCCCCAACTTTGTCGAATTCTAGGTACCTCTGCCATTCTGGATCATCGTAAGTGCCACCGCCGCTACGGTCAGTTGCTAGAAAGCAAACATGCCGAGGAGAAAAATCACCAAGATTAACCATTAAGGCTTCGGTCACTGCACGGAGATCACCCTTCCTGCGAAATTCCTTTTGTACCTTGTCGCGTTGACTCTTCGGAAGAAGATTTGCTAAGCGCCGCTGAACTCTTGGACTTGCAGCATCGAGCCGAAGATCAACGTTGGTGCTGATGATCAGCGCATCGACAGGAAACTGAACCGTCGACCGCTTTCCGATGAATGAAAATATGCTCCCAACGACTAAGAAAGTTTTTTTACCCCCGACCGTTTCTTGCCTACTGAATTGCGGGAACGGTGACCTACCTTTGTCAACCATCGCAACATAGTAGTCCTCAATGGCGCCGGCATTCGACTGAGAGGAAGCGATCACTAACAGGAACCCGATTAGAACAATGATCTTTGGCATGTCATTTTCCCCACTTCGGATAGAGGTCGGCCTGTTGTGTTTCCAACTGTTTCATAATGTTACTTAGCTCATCATACCTGGGGTCCTTCGGCGGGTACAGCACCCGCTTCTGACTAAGCTCTTGATATTTCCTACCGGCCTCTGTTGCTCTTACTGCATGCGATATCTGCTTATAAGAGGGATCTGTGGTCCAGAACCGCTGTCGTTGCTGTAAAAAGAGTTCCTTAGCATGTACGAAGTCTCCACTATCGTACGCTTCCCTCGCCTCCAGCAGCTCACGATCCTCTTGAAATTCCCAGAGTCTCAAAAGAAGACCAGCACCCGCCAGCAGAAACAGCGCTAATGTAATACGGCGTTTCAGGTCGCTCCGGTCCCTGTCCGACCGGAGCTTGTATTCACCAAGGTCTATCCAATAAGAAGCTACAAGTGAGAAAGAAAATAGGCCGAGGAAGGCGGCGCACATATATACACCGTTTCTGACTAGTGGATAGGGAACTAGTGTGCCCGTTGAAAGAAAAAGTAGGGCAGCTGCAGCCGCGGTTGCCGCGATAACTAGTAGTGCATGAGGGTGCGATAATATTGCCATTTTTTGCTCCTTGACCCGTCTAACAATGATTAGGCTGATCCGTTTAAGATGCGGAACACCAGCTTCCGGTCCGGATAATCCGTCGTTGATTCGACCAATATCACTACAATAATCCCTACAGGTTCCAATATTCGGGGCTCTTGTTGTTTGTTATCATAGCGTCTTAGGCGGACTCTCATAAGGGCCCGCTGCTAGCGGTCCCCGTTCTATTCCGAGCCTCCGGTGCAATTTAGGTATCGGTGAGCTGCCTTCCTTTTTTGGACCACCTGGTAGGAGATTTTCCGGGGTCAATTGTTCAAGGCGGTCAGGGTGCCCTTGAGCAATTCATCAGGGATATGGGCGGCCTGTATCCGAGCGCACTGTGCGGTCTGATCGAGTTGTAGAGGATACGCCATCGCTCGATCAGAACTTGGGGTGTCTGCCAATGCTAACGCACGATATTCGGAATGGGGGTCTACCTGAGCTAACCCAGTTTTTACAGAACGGTCGCGCTTCTCCATGCACCTCGCAGCCATTTCTTACCAATGGCAATTTTTTCGAAAAAATGGGATGGTTGTCCTTATGGTTACTCAACACTAGAGGATCAGATAGTGAGCACCATAGAAAAGGGCGATGAGCTTGAGAATAAGTTCCATCAATACCTTCTTTCCCAACAAAGCCGTGGAGACCTTGTTTATGGAGCACATCCAGAAGATCTCTGTAAGATTTACAAAAAAAGGAAGTATTACTGCGAAGAGCGCAAGGCCGACGTTACGTTCGACGTCGTTGTTGAGCTTTACCGTCAAGGACGTACTTCACCGCATTTCTATGTGATTTTTGAGTGTAAGAATTACGAAGGCGCGATCCCAGAAAACCAAATCACCGATTTTTCTGATAAAGTTGGTCGGATATTTCCACATGCAGCCAAGGGGGTCATAGTTGTATCTTCCCGTTTGCGATCCGGCGCGGAAAATATCGCCAAAAAGAGGAAAATGGGAATTGTAAAATATGACGAGCACGGGTTCGAAATCATCGCTGATCGCAAAAGCGGTATATGCGTGGAAAGAAGATTTGTAGAAACACAAATCTTTAAAAATGAAAGCTCCGTCAAGCCGTTAAAATTCTCTGCATTTTATGACGGAAAATTTTATGGCTCGATCGACCAATTTTTGAGAGGTTTCGACTCGAGTCAGTCTGTCGCCGGGGAACTTGCGAACGACAGCGTTACTGTATCTGTTCCGTATATTAGTGATGAGACCATTAGGGGTTCCGCTCATAAACTTTTGGAGAAAATCACATATAAGGACGGCGCAGTTGATCTTAATAAAATTTGCTCAAAGTTATATATAGACCTGCAGTTTACTAATCATTCGGATCAGGATGAGGACGGAAATTCTATATTGGGATCAGTGAATTTTGACCAAAAATCTATACTAATTTATTCTCACGACGACAAAAACCGAGAACGGTTCACCATTGCGCATGAAATCGGTCACTTTTACTTAAGACATGACCGATATCTACGTTCAGAATCCATCGTGGAAAGAGACCTAACTATACGTGACGAAAAAGAGAGTAGTTTTAATTATGAGAGACTTGAATGCCAAGCGAATATATTTGCTGCCGATCTTATTCTGCCTGAAGATATGTTTCTAAGGAAAACTGAAGAATATCGCAGAAAGTTGGGAATCAAAGATAGAGGGCATGGTTACATATTTGTTGACGATCAACCTTGGAACTATGGATCGTACAATCAGTTGTTAGAGTATTTGTCGTCATATTTTGAGGTTTCAAAGCAAGCGATAGAGATACAGTACAAGAAGAACGGGATGCTTACCGATCAGAGGAAGAAGCCAGAGAGCTTATCCATTCTGCCGATCAGATCTGAGCTTGGCACGTAACTATGATGCCTCTTTTCCAAATAGATTTCCGGCCACGATCCTAATGCAACCGACTTAAACGCTGTGGTGGGGCTCGGTGTCGCCGTACAATGCGCCTTCAACGAATGACCGCTATGAACCGGAAACACCGGCTCTCCTTTGCTAAACGGCACGTCGGCTCTGGGGTCAAATGCTGAAATGACAATTTGGATTGCCCAGGTCCGCTTCTGGGAGTGGCTGTGTAAAAACGCGCTGGGCAATATTGAGCGGCTAATTCGTTAGAAGGTGTCCTGGCAAGATTCCTTCATGCCCGTATTGCAGC
>JAJFJC010000471.1 GCA_021774385.1 Alphaproteobacteria bacterium | reverse complement strand
ACTTCATGCGCTTCTAGAAACAGCGCCTCGGTACGCTCTTTTTCATGGCCACGGCCTTCGCGTACTTCGACGGTCATGATGACGGTGCGCTCCTCCGGTTCGGAGGTGTAGTCGCGTACGGCTATCCAGATATGTTCCTTGAACCAGGTACGGGCGATGCAGCCATGCATCGCGGCGCGTATTTCAACGCGCTGTTCGCGGCTCAGCCATTCGGGGACATCGACTCGAACAATCGGCATTGGTGCGGCTCCTTCATCTTTTTGCTTAGAGACCTTGATCTAGCGTAGCAAGGCTGCTTTGGTGAGGAAAGTTGGAGCAGCATTTACTGGATAGAATTTCAGCAATCAATCTTTGCCCAAATTAATCTTACCGTTCGATGAATTCGGGACCTAAATCGCGCCGATAGTGGATTACCGCGAGAACAAAGATATCTTGGTCACCAACTTCGTAAAGTATGCGGTATGAATAGAGCGACAGTTCCCGAATTCGTTCGTCATCAAGTTCGCTGACGACTTTGCCCGTAAATGGCATATCGCTCAGTGTTACCGCTCTTGCGACGATATCTTGTGCAACCTTCCTGCCGTAATAAGGCGAGGATCAGGAAATGAAATCGTGTATGGATTTGAGGTCTGCTTTTGCCGGCTCAGACCAAGTCACCATGATTCGATTTCATGCCTCAAATCGTCATTGCTGATCGTGCGGCCTTGTACTACGGCAGTCTGACCCTTGCGGACTTTGTCCAAAACGTAGAGCCGATACATGATCTCGTCCATATCGGTATCCTCGGGTAGCTTGTCGATCGTATCCAACACGTCCTGTTTCACGGGTTGCATGATAACAGCTCTCTTCAATAGTGGGATGGTGACGAATTTTTTGTTGAGTATAGCAAGAATTGAAGCGGCTGCTTATCTAATTGTTCGGTGCCACGTCGAGCCGCGCGACAATGCCCTTGAGTTCAAGCGACGGGGCGGGATAACGCTGTAGTACCAACGGGTCGTGGCCCGGGACGATATGTTCTTCAGTCTCGCCAAGCGTCTGCACATGACGGAAGCCTTCGAGCATTTCGAAGAGGTTTTCATGGGTTAGGAAGAGCGTGCCCTTTTCCAGGCTTTCGTAGTAATGCGCGACGTCCGAGGCGAGCACGACCCAGCCGCGCTTGGTATGAACCCGGACTGCCTGCAGTCCGCGCGTATGGCCGGGAATGTGATGCAGGGAGATACCGGGAAACAACTCCTCGTCGCCGTCATGAAACACGACCCGGTCGCCGTACAGCATGGTGATCATCTGCACCACGTCGTCGAGCACGAAGGAATGGCGCAACGCTTTGTGGGTCATGGCACGGCCGGTGACGAAGGACATCTCCTCGTCCTGAATGTGGAAGTTGGCCTTGGGAAACAGCGCCAAATTGCCGGCGTGATCGTAATGCATATGCGTGATCACCACATCCTCGACCTTGTCCGGGTCGACTCCGACGAGGCGCATACCGTCGGTTGGACAACGCAGGAAGGAGCGGCCGCGCCGTTCGCCCTCTTCTTGGCCGTAGCCGACATCGACGACGACGGTTCGCTCATCGTTCTTGATGACCCAGATGAAGTAGTCCATCGCCAACGGCGCATCGTGCGGGTCGCCGTGTACGAAGATCTTGCCGCGCTCGCCCATCCGGTCGCCATATTTGATCGCGTACACTTCATAGATTGGCGCTGTCATGTTGCTCTCTTCCTACAAGCTAATTTGTCGTCCTTGGGCGCCGACCCGAGGACCCAAGGATATGCCGCGTCCTCGTTTGATTTGGATACTCGCGTCAAGCGCAAGTATGACGGATTGTCTGTGGCAAAGTTGTCGAACATTCACGCCGGCGCTAGCGCCTCTAGCGCCTTCATATCATACGGCGCCGCGCCTTCGGGATCGAAGGGTTGGATGCAGACATGGGTCGCGCCGGCGTCTTCGTGCGCCTTGAGCCGCGCGCGGATATCGTCCGCGGTGCCCCAGGCAACCATGCCGTCTAGGAAACGGTCGGAACCGCGACCGGTTATGTCTTCTTCGGTAAAGCCAGTGCGCAGCCAGTTGTTGCGGTAGTTGGGCAGCGCCATATAGCGCTGCAATTGCTTGGAGGCGACATCGCGCGCCTTCGCGGCGTCGGTGGTGAGGCAGACTTTCTGTTCGACGCAGAGCCATTTGTCGGGACCGAGGATGTCCTTGGCAATCGCCGTGTGTTCTGGCGTCACACAGTAGGGATGCGCGCCTTCGGTCATGTCCCGCGAGAGGGCCAGCATATTAGGCCCGAGCGCCGCCAGGACGACATTCCGCGCCGGCGGCTTGAGGGCAATGTTCGCCGCCGTCATGCCTTCCAGGTAAGCGCGCATGGTCGCAACCGGTTTGCCATAGGTGTGGCCACGCTGGTTGACGACAAGCGGCACGTGCGAAACGCCAAGTCCGAAGATGAACCGGTCGTCATAAAGGCTGTTCAGACTGTCATGTCCGGCCCGCGCGGTTATCGCGTCGCGCGCATAGATATTGGCGATGCCGCTGGCGAGGCAAAGCGTCGACGTTTCGCCGAGCAGGAACCCACCGAGCGCAAGCGACTCATAAGCGAGCGACTCCGGATACCACAGCACGTCGTAGCCCAAACGCTCGACACTTTGCGCCAATTCCGCGAGTTCGATTTTCGAGAGCCCGTTCGTCGATACCCAAACGCCTGATTTTCCCGGCTGCATTCTTGTGTTCCTCCAACCTGATAGGTGATTTGATTTAAGGCTACACAGCACGGGCCGTTACGGCCAGTATCCGACCCAGTGCCCGACATGGTGCAATTGGTTCAGGCGATAAGATGATTGAGTTCAGCGAAGACCAAATCGCGATCCGCGACATGACCCGTGATTTTATTCAAAAGGAAGTCGCGCCTTTTGCCGCGGAGTGGGACCGCGTGGCGGCGGTGCCGAAAGACGTTGTGGCAAAGGCCGGCGCGCTCGGCCTGTTCGGGGTGACGATGCCGACCGCCTATGCCGGTGCGGGGGCGGATTTCCTCTCCTATGTTCTCGTAACCGAAGAAATCGCTGCCGGCGACGCCGGGTTCGCCAATTTGATCAATGGCACCAATTCCTACGGCTTCAAGGTTCGGGATTACGGCACGCATGAGCAGAAGGAAAAATATCTGGCGCCGGTCGCGCGGGGCGAAGCGCTCGCCTGCATGATGCTGACCGAGCCGCATGCCGGTTCCGATGCCGCCAATATCAAGACCCGCGCCGTTCGTCACGGCGACACTTATGTGATCAACGGAACCAAAGCCTTCATCACCAACGGTGAATCGTCCGGCTTCGCCTGCATCATTGCCGTGAGCGATCCCGATGCCGGCAAGAAGGGTATTTCTGCTTTCCTGATAGATACCGATCAACCGGGCTATAAGGTCTTGCGGCATGAATCCAAGCTCGGACACCGTACCAACGAGACCTGCCAGGTCGCCCTGGAGGATTTGGAGGTGCCGGCCGAGGATATGCTTGGCGAACCAGGTCAAGGCCTGAAGATCGCACTATCCGGACTGGACAGTGGCCGCGTCGCTGTCGCCGCCCAGGCAATCGGGGTGGCGCGGGCCGCGCTGGAGGCGGCGCTCTCCTATGCAAGGGAGCGCGAGGCCTTTGGCAAGCAGATATTCGACCATCAGGCGGTCGCCTTCACCCTGGCGGAGATGGCCATGCAGGTGGAAGTCGCGCGTGCGATGTGCCACCGCGCGGCGTTGCTGAAGGAATCCGGTGTCCGCTGCATCAAGGACTCCTCAATCGCCAAGCTTTACGCCTCGACCATGGCGGAAAAGGTCTGCTCCGCTGCGATCCAGGTGCATGGCGGCTACGGTTTCATCAACGACTATCCGGTCGAGAAATATTATCGCGACGCCCGCGTCTTCCAGATCTACGATGGCACCAACGAGGTTCAGAAGATTTTGATTTCCCGGGAACTGGCTGCCGGATATTGAGGCAACGGGTGCCGCGCGCGTTGCCCTTTGTCAGACAAATAGCCGATCAATTGGCGCAGTGGCTTAGTCGGCATGCGATCGCGCCTCGCACTCACCAAAGACCCAATTCAGGAAAACGAAAATGTCTCGATTAGAAACACGCCTTACAAAACTGCTTGATATTGAACATCCCGTACTGCTTGCCCCCATGGGTAACAATTCGGGCGGTGCCATGGCTTCCGCCGTCACGGAAGCCGGCGGGCTCGGTATAGTCGGCGGTGGTGCGGGCAACCGTGAACAGCTGGAAACCGAACTCGGCCGGGCCGGTAACAGCCGGGTCGGGGTCGGGTTCATAACCTGGGCAATCGCGGATAAGCCGGAGATCGTTTCCGTTGCGCTGGAACGCCAACCGGTTGCGGTTTTCTTGTCGTTCGGTGATCACACACCCTATGTCGACGAAATCAAGCGCGCCGGTGTTCTCCTGATCTGCCAGGTCCAAACAGTCGAGCAAGCGATCACGGCTATTGGTTCCGGCGCGGATATCATCATCGCGCAGGGTCAAGAGGCCGGTGGTCACGGCATGACGGCGCGGGGCACGATTTCCCTGGTTCCGGCCATCGTTGATCGGGCGGGAGAAGTTCCGGTCGTCGCGGCAGGCGGAATCGCTGACGGGCGCGGTCTCGCAGCCGCCTTGATGTTGGGCGCCAGCGGTGTCTTGATGGGTACGCGGTTCTGCGCGGCGGAAGAAGCGCTCTGGCAACCGGATATGAAGGCACGAATCGTAGAAGCCAACGGCGACGAAACGATCAGATCCTCCGTTTTCGATATGGTGCGTGGTCCGGAATGGCCGGCGCCCTATGACGGCCGCGCGGTAAGCATAGATGCGGTAGAACGTTGGCATGGCAACGAGTTGGCATTGCGGGAGAATTTGGAAGTGGAACGCGCCGCCTATGCCGAGGCGGATAAGCGTGGTGATATGGGAACGAAGGTCGTTTGGGCCGGTGAAGGAGTCGATTTGATTCACGAGGTTCAGCCAGCGGGCGATATCGTCGCGCAAACGGTTTCGGAAGCCATCGCCATGCTGACGGACGAAAAGACCTATTCGTTGGTGTGATGCCCCGGACCTTCTTTTTAGGGAAGCCTGACCCCGGATTTACTGCTGGATTGCGGCAGGGCGCGGGGCATTCTAACGTAAGTGATCCGACATATTGGGTTGAAGGGTTGTGCCTATGGTGACGGTAACGAAACTGCATCCGCTTTTTATGGCGGAAATCGGCGGCGTCGACTTGACCATACCGATTCCGGCCGCGGATTTCGCCGAAATCGAGGCGGCGTTTCACGAGCACGCGGTGCTCTTGTTTCGTGGTGAGCCGATTAGTGAGGCGCGGCAAGTCGCGTTTAGCCAACATTTCGGCCCCCTGATCCCGACGACCAACTATCATCGTGTGGGCGAAAAGAACCGTCTGCGGGCCGAGTTGGCAGATGTATCCAATATCGATCACGAAGGCCGTTTGCTGGCCGCCGACAATAATCGCCGTTTGCACAGCCAAGCCAATCAGCTTTGGCATACGGACGCGTCGTTCAAGCACGTGTCGGCACGCTGTTCGCTGCTGTCGGCGCATGAGGTGCCGCCGTCTGGAGGTGAGACGGAGTTCGCCGATATGCGCGCCGCGTACTATACGCTGCCGGAGGACCGCAAACGGGAAATCGAAGGACTGGTTGCCGAACACAGTATCTACCGATCGCGCGAGCAGATGGGCTTTGCCGGCTACAACGAAGCTGCGCGCGCCGAATTGCCACCGGTTCAACAGGTTCTGACGCGGACCCATCCGGGCTCTGGTCGGAAAACGCTATATCTTGCCGCGCATGCCTCGCACATCATCGGTTGGCCGGTCGAGAAAGGCCGCCACCTGATCGCCGAATTGATGGACCATGCGACACAGCCGCAATTCACCTATCGTCACGAATGGCGCGTTGGCGATATGGTGTTGTGGGACAACCGCTGTACGATGCATCGCGCGCGGCCCTATGACGACCTGATCTATCGCCGTGACATGCGGCGCAGTACGGTCTCCGATGAAATCAATACGGTTGAAGCCTTGGGTGGCGCGTACGCCAACGCCGTCTGACTGGAAAAGAGGGAGAAAATCAATGGATATCAAAAGAGCAGCGGACCGGCCAACCAAGCCCGCGCCGGAAGACAACTTCACCGGACAGGTTTTTCAAGACCCAGTCATCGTCGGCACCGCGCCGTCACGGATGCGCGCCACCAATGTCTCGTTCACCCCCGGCGCACGGACCGCCTGGCATTCCCATCCGGTCGGCCAGACCCTGTATTGTGTGACCGGCATCGGCCGGGTTCAGCTCGAAGGCGAGCAGGTGCAGGAATTGCATCCGGGCGATACCGCCGTCATCCCGCCAAACACGCGGCACTGGCACGGCGCGGCCTCGAACCGTCTCTTCATCCACCTCGCCATGTCGGAAGTCAGTGACACTGGGGCGGGCACCGAATGGTTCGAAAAAGTCAGTGACGCGGATTATACCAAGACACCCGCGCCGGTATAGTTAGCGCTCGCTATTAACGGTGGAAAGGGGGCAAACGCGGTTTTACGGCGGTCACCCCCTTCGATCGGAAATGGTTCTGCCTACGGTGCGAGTTTGTAACTTCCGGTCACATGCACGCAGTTCTGAAAAGTGCCCTTGAACATACTCTTGCTGCGAACGGGAACGGTGTAATTGCCGTTACCCGAAATACCCTTCCATTTTCCGGTTCCGGAAATGAACTGCCATGTACGGTCTTTTCCCTTGAATCTCCAGGATAGGACGGTTCCGTCTCCGTCCTTGTCGGCGTATTTGCAGTAGCCATTGCCGATATTGGCGCCCTTTTCCAACTTTCTTCTTTCGACGAGGCCGACACACCGAGAGTTCATGGCGTGGAAGGCCTCATTTTTGATTTGTCCAATCGCCAATCCCTTTTCAATAAATGCGTAGATTAGCAGTTCCTTCGAATTCTCGACCTTTTCGATTTCGCCTGAGCGGCAAATGTAATGGCTGACATCCGCTGCTATTGCCGGCGCTGCCAATAACGTCGCAAAACACCCTACTGCGAAGACACGATATTTCATGGAAGACACTCCCCTAGTTGAACCAATTCCAACGGTGTGCATCGACGATCAGGGCGAATTTCCGTCCTATCTGTTTGCCAAAACGCACCGGTGAAACGAAGCTGCATCGTGGCGGGGCACTCTCTCGCGACTTTGACATTTGCCTTGTTTTTGGATTTTTTCCGTCCGAATTTGGCCGATTTTCAGGTATTTGCCCGATAACTTCGAATTTGACGGCGGAACGATGCTAGCCGTATCGTAAAATTTAGCGCGGCTGTTCGGTTCGTTTTATGACAACTGTTCTTAAGCTCAACCTTCTCGGCGGGTTCTCGCTTACAATTGGCGATGGTTCATCCATTCGCTTGCCCGCGGGCAAAAGTCAGGCGTTGCTGGCTTATCTGGCGCTCAATCCCGACGAAGCCCATCTACGCGGTAAACTCGCCGGGCTGCTGTGGGGCGACCAGGATGAAACGCATGCGCGCGGCAATTTAAGTCAGTGTCTGTTTCGCCTGCGAAAGGCGCTGGGCGACGACGTCGATGGCATACTCGATGCCGGCAAGGACAGCGTTCGCTTGAACGGTGAAATGATCGCGGTTGACGCCCTAAATCTGCGGCAATTGGCAAATGACGATCCGATAGCGGCCGCGACGCTTTGTGCCGGTCCGTTACTCGACGCGTTCACAACCCGCCAAGAGGCGTTTGAGGAGTGGCTAACACAGGAGCGGGCGACCTACGCCCGGTTGATGGAGTCCGTATTGCAGGGCGCCGTCGAGACGCAATTGGAATTGAAAGATGCGGCGGGAGCGATCGAAGCAGCACAGAACCTCGTGGCGATGAACGCTTTGAACGAGGAGGCGCATCGGCTGCTCATGCGTGCCTATACGGCTGCAGGCGAACGGCATACCGCGCTGCAACAGTACCGGACCTGCGAAGCAGTTCTGCGCCGGGAACTCGGCATCGCACCGGACGCTGCGACCACGGCGTTGTACGACGAAATTCAAAACGAAACGGAGGAGAACAACGGCGAACGCGGAACGTTTGAACAGGCGGCGTCGGACGCTGAAACAAGCGCGGTTACAGAAGAACGGGACGATGAGGGCAGCGCTGACGATTCAGCTCCAAGCTTGCCGTGGAAGAAAATTGCCGTTGTCTTGCTTGCCCTGGTGGTGATGACCGTTGCCGGTGCCTGGGTATGGCAACAACAAGGCGGTGGCGAGAAAACAAACGTGGCGAATTCGTCGAGACCCTCTATCGCCGTGTTGCCGTTTGCCAATCTCTCGGACGACAAGAACCAGGAATATTTCGCGGACGGGATGACCGACGATCTGATTTCCGACCTCTCCAAGGTTTCCGGTCTTAGTGTCGTCGCGCGTACGTCGTCCTTTGCCTATAAGGGCAAGAATGTGAGTATGCCGAAAATCGCGAATGCGCTTGACGTCAAGTTTCTGTTGGAAGGCTCGGTCCGGCGCGCCGGCGATCAAGTTCGTATCAACGCCCAGTTAATCGATGGCACGACGGGGACCCATCTGTGGGCCGAAACCTTTGACCGTTCCTACCGCAATGTTTTCAAGCTTCAAGACGATGTCACGAGCAAAATCATCGAGGCGCTTAAGGTGACGCTTACATCGCAGGAAGCGGCGGCACTCTCCCGTCCCCCGACCAACAATCTCGAAGCGTATGATTTTTTCCTCAAGGCGGAAAAACTACGCCATAGACCGCACTGGAAAACGCTTGGACCCGCATTCGGATTGTACGACAAGGCGGTCGCGCTTGATCCGCAATTCTTGGAGGCGCATGTCGGCCTTGCCTGGATATCGTTCCGTGCCTGGCGGCTTTCATGGTTCGGCGCGATCGATCCCCTTGAAGCCAAGCGGCTTACGCTGAGAGCCGTAGACGACGCTCTCAACCTCGATCCGGCCAACACGGATGCGCTTGCGATCAAGATCGGCATTCAAACCTTTTTGCTGGAGAACACACGGGCGCTTAATTTCGCGGAGAAAGCCGTGAGGCTCCATCCCGCCAACCCTGATGTGCTGGTCGCAAGGGCCGATGTCTTTGTGTCTTTAGGACGCAAGGATGATGCCCGCGACGATCTCGCGCGCGCCGAAGCCTTAGCCGAAAAGCCATCGCGGGAATTGTTGAGAAAATTTTACGGGCTGCGCACTCTATTGGGAGACCATCAAGAGGCCGTCAATTGGGCTTTGCGCTATCGTGGTGAGAATTCGCCCGGTACCGAGACGATTTCGCTGGCCGCCTCCTATGCTGGTCTCGGCGAGATGGATAAGGCCAAGATTGAAATGGCGAACACGAAGAAGCGTTGGTCATGGATGAGTCTCGCCTGGATGAGAGTTTCGCGGCTTCATTACAGGGACGAGGCGATGTTGGATCGCTTCCTGGGGCTTCTGAAGAAAGCCGGCATGCCACAATTTCCGGACGGCTTTCAGGGAGACCCCGCGCTACGCTTGCGAAAAAAGGGACTCGAAAAGCTTTTCTTTAGCGCGTCGGTGATTTGGAAATCCACCAATTACTTGAAGTTCAAGAACACGATGCATATCGACGGGAAGGGAAATTTTTCGACGACGACACAAACCCGGGCCGGTGAAACGATTCAGGTAAACGGAATCCATTCGATCAGAGAGGATATGTTTTGTTTCCACAGCGAGTCGGTGCAGATGGGACGCGAACATTGTTATGAAATTTATAGAAACCCCGAAGGTTCCGTGGCGAACAGAAACCAGTATTTCCGCATCGGTATCTTCCGAAAAAAATACTTCTCCATTGAACAAGTAGTATCTAATTAGAGCCGCCAGCAATAACGTTCCCGGATACGACAATTAGCTACAGATGCTTCTTTGTGCCCATTTAAGGCGAATTCTTCGCGTCGCGGCGGTGAGGCCTG
>JAJFJC010000048.1 GCA_021774385.1 Alphaproteobacteria bacterium | reverse complement strand
AGCGGCGGCGGCTGCGGCGCACCGTCGGGCCGCCGCCGGTGCCTCTGCGGCGGCGGCCGCCGCGGCCGCCGCGGCAGCTGTCGAGGCTGCCACCGCCGCCAGTGCAGCCATCGGCCGAGAGCGGGCACTGGAGGAACGCGCCGCCGCGCTGGCGGCCGCCAGCGCTCGGGCAGAAGCCGTCCTGCAGCGGGAGGCAAAGGAGGTCGAGGAGGCCAAGCGCATGGCCGCCATTGCCGAGGCGGCGGCCCGACGGGAGGCCGAACAGGACGCGGCCGAGCAGCTGGAGGCAGCGGAGGAAAGGGCCAGCCAGGCAGCGGCAGCGGCCCAGGCAAAGGCGGAAGCGGCCCGGGCACAGGAGGCGGCCCGGGCGGCGGCGGCCCAGGCAGCAGAGACACGCCGGGCGGCGGCGGCGGCGGAGGCGGCCGACGCCGTCCGCGACGATGTGGGCCCGGCGCCGCCGCTGCCCACCCGAGGGCTCATCTCACCGCAGCTGCCAGGGCCGCGCCCGGCTGTGGTCGACGGCGCCGCGGGCGACCGCTTCTCGCCCATCGCAGCGGAGCGGGCCGCGCAGTTGGTTGCCGCGCTGCGCGCTCTGCGCACACGACCCCGGCTGGTGACCATTGACCCGGCGCACAGCAGCTTCTCCTTTACAATGCTGCTCAATGAGCCGGAGGGCGGAGGCAAGCTGGAGGTGGACACCCGCGAGGTCCACTATGGCCTGCTTGCCTCTCCGCGCGGCCAGGAGGTTGCAGAGGCGGGCGAGGAGGTGCAGATGGTCTACAGCTGCAGTCTGCAGGGCACCACCGGCACGCTAGCGACAAAGCTCGGCGGCCGCGGGCGCTACTGGGCCCACAAGGGCCCGGGCAGCGAGCCGCTCCTGGGAAATTACCTGCTGCGGGCCGAGGACATTGCCGGCGGCCTCGTTGCCACGGCCAGCGTCGGCTGGCACCGCATGGGCGGCCGCGGCCCGGCAGGTGGGCCCACCGGCATGGAGCAGTTTGAGGTGCGAATCAGCGACACGCAGCGCGAGATCATGCGGACCGAGCGGAACGTGACACAGCCGGTGGAGACGCTGATCGGCGCAGCGCAGGCGGCCGACGGGGTGGAGATGGTCTGGGTGCTACGGGGCACGCTGCACAGCGGCAACGGCACTGGCGCCCACTACCAGCCCAAGTCGATCATCTACCTGGAGCGCTTTACGATGAGCGCCGCAGAGAGCGCCGCGTGGGCCGGCGACCGGGCATAATCGTGTGCACGTGCGCGCGAGGCGGGTGCTAATGGGGGGGGGGACGGGGGCGGTGGTGAGTGCGCGTGTGCCGACGGGGTAAAAAACGGATTTGCAGCTTTACCGCGGACCGGGGGCAGACGCGGCCGCGCCGAGCTCCGCCCAGGCCAGCTGCATAAACACGATTAGAATGACCAGGTAGAGCAGGGCAGACTCGCCGGTGGAGAGCTGGCGTGTGGTGATGCTGCCCACCAGCGCCAGCGCCGTGTGGATGGCAAGGTACGACAGCATGCGCACCAGCGTGGAAAGCCACCGGATTGCCAGCGGCAGCCCGCTGCCGCCGAGCCGGTACAGGGCCGGCAGGCCGGCCAGCGGCAGCCCGTCCCCGTGCGCCACCTCCACGCCCGCCTCCACCTTGCCGGTCTGCCCGTCGCGCACGCCCAGCTCGCCGGTTTGTCCGCCAAGCTCCCCGCTGGTGCCCTGCAGCAGCACCAGCGGCCGCTCGCGCTCCGCCAGCAGGGTCTCCTCGCGCTGCCCGGACCAGCGCAACGCCGCGTCGCGAAGCAGCGTGGCCAGCAGCCACGCGCAGAAGAAGCCCACGAGCAGCACGCTGTGCACCAGATGCAGCCGCTGCAGCCGGCGGAAGAAGATGGCCGAGTGCAGCGAGGAAAAGGCCGCCAAGACATAGGCGAGAAACTGGCGGTCCGACCCGTAGCTGCGCTCGATCAGCCCCACGGCTGCCGTCACGCAGGCCGCGTGGGCCAGGATGGCCAGCAGCAGGGCGCGCGTGTCGCCAAGCCCGCTCCAGCTCGCGTACTCGCGCAGGAAGAGCCGGATCAGCAGCGAAACGCCGACCTGCTCCAGCACGTACAGGACCCGCTCGGTGCGCTCGTCGCTCTGCAGCCGCTGCGCGGCCTGCGCTGCCCGCAGCGGCGCCACCTCCGCCGACGGGGCCATCAGCCAGTGACCGGCCGACCCGCGCAGCGCGAGCTGGACGACACGACGAATGTGACCGCGCAGCAGCACGAGGAGACCGAGCAGGAGGATCAGCAGGCCGGCAGAGACGCGCAGTTGCTGCAGGCGCGCGTCCAGCTCCCCGGAAAAGAAGAGCGCCCCGGCATCGACCATGGCCCGGGCCAGCGGCACGATCCCGCTCGCCGCGCCCCCGGCCAGGCTGGACGCCAGCGCCAGCAGGGCAAACTTGGCCGCAAACACCGGAAAGCCCAGCAGCAACAGCTCGCCCCCGCTCAGCCCCACGCCGCCAAGCGCCAGGCCGAGCATGGAGAGCAGATGCTGTGTGAGCAGAAAGGCCAGCAGGGTGCCGAGCGTGGTGGCCAGCACCCGCAGCACCGGATGCGACCCGCGGGGGCCGACCGCCGCCGCCGCCGCCGCCTGCTCCTCCTCCGGTACCGGGCCGTACAGGACGCGGCGGGCGGCAACGTACGGCAGGAAGAGGACCGAGAGCACGGCCAGGGCGGCCCAGGCGTGCGCCGGCGTGCGTTGCCAGCGCACCAGCCAGTCGTCGGCCATCCAGTAGGAAAACGCCGCCAGGCTGTCATTTGCAATCTGGAGACTATCGCGCTGTACCAATTCACGCAGCGCACGGGTGGGGCCACGCGCCGTGCCCGCAGCGGCAGCGGCGGAGGCGGCCATCCGAGCCACGGGCGAGCGGCGGCGTGCTCCGCTCGATATACCAAAGGAAAAGTCAGTGGGTCGCCGCCCCTGCCAACTGGGCGCGTGCCGATGCACCCGGCGGCGCCGGCGGCGGCGCCGTGAATCGTAGGAGCAGGCTGCCTCGGCGGGGGGTCTCGCCATACCGGTCCCGCTGCAGCACGTACACGTCGACATTTTCCATCAGCACCCGCGAGCCGCGCTGCGTCTGCTGATCCAGACAGAGCTCTGGGAGTCCCGAGTCCCGATGCAGCAGTATCAGCACGCCGTCGGTGGACAGACCGGGCCGATGACTGCTCCGCTCGCCGGTGTTGTAGCCTAGTCCGTGGGCCCACAGCAGGCAGATGGTACCGTGCAGATTTCTCGTCACCAGCGGCCCCTCGGTCGAGTCTGCCGCGGCGCTGAGGGTGTAGGCGTGCGAGGCCTTTCCCCGCTGCAGCAGATCGGTGATCTGCTGGTAACTATGGGTTGCGCAGTCGCACCGCGCACAGGCGGCCCCGTCCATGGCCATGTCTCCCAGCCAGATGACCGTGTGCGGCGGGAAAATCTCCTGCACCTCGGCCCACATCTCGTCGCCATACGAGGTCCGCGGCCGCGTCGGTATCAGCTGCGGCGCGCCGGCAGCGGCGCCGCCCGCTGCCGCCCGGCCACCCCCAGCGCCGGGCCGGCTAGAAAACACGACTGGGGTCGGAAGAAAGAGCCCAATCAGCGTCTGCATAAATCCACGATTGGCGGGCGCCGGCGCCGGCGCCGGGCCGGCGGACGCACCCGCGTGTGCAGGTGCGGCGGCCGGGGCGGGCGCCATCGGGGCGGAAACTAACGACGGTGCCGGCGGCGGCGGCTGCTGACAGAGCAGTGCAGCCTCCCACTCGGCGGCACCCGGCCGCAGCTCGGCCGGCGCCGGCGCCGACGGCACCGGGCGCCCCTCATCGCTCGGCACAGCCTGTGCAGACGCAAGAGACGACCCGGTGTCGCCGGCGCCGGTGTCGTCAGAGAAAACGTCGGGCTCTGCAGGGGAGAAAAGGGTGCCAATGCTGCTGCCCATCGAAAGGGATTCGGCTACTCGCTACTGCTGCCGTTTCCGCCCCATCGCAGTCCTGCCGCCGCCACTGCCGACTTGTCCCGTATCCGCCTGGTACTTTAATATACACAGCCTTCTTATTTGCACGGCGCCCGTGGCCTGATCTCGCCCAGGACGCCCGTGACGGTCGAGATGAAATTCAGACCGCCGCGTCTGCTCGGCGCCGACGGGCAGCTGCCCTGCTACGGGGCAGAGTATAGCTTGGCCTGCCTGGACACCCGGGCCTCTGCCCTGCTGGTTGTCGGGCTACTCTGTCTGCTGCTGGCCGGGGTCATACTGCTCAGTCGCACGGTTCGCCTGTTCTACTCTGTGTACACCGCGGTGCGTACACCTGCCACGGGCTGGCGCATCATACCCGCCGGCCAAAAGGCCAGCTAGGTCGTCACCCGACCCGGCCCAGCGGAAAAACCACCACACCGGGCCCGCAGAAGACAGCCCGCGGATGAGTCGTAAATCTGCCAGCCACCCGACCCCGCCTGCCTGTCGCCGCCGCCCGCCACCACCGCCTGCCACCTGCCACGTCACGACCAGACGTCTGCCACCGAACTTCGAGCCCGGATGAGGTCAGACCAGGTCAGCGTTTGGAAGAATGGAAGGAAAACAGCACAGACCACGTGAGCCGATGTGGTGGCCGTCAGACTGACGTCATCTACCACATCAGGATGCGCGCAGACCAGCGCAGACCAGCTGGCGAAACGTGGTTCTGACGTGCCTAGACGTCCACAAAAAACTCCGAAGGGGGGACGGAAATATATTTTTCGCCACATCATTCCACCGCAGAAACCTTCCAAATCCGCCGAAAAAGAGGGCCATTTAGCGCGCGGGGCACTTTCGGAGCGGGGGATGTCACCAATCTTGCAATTGTCCCGAAAAAAAGTTTAGCTCCCCAGCGGAAGCTGTAATCGGCCGAGTGTCCGCACTTTGAAACGGCCCAAACCGGCACCGACCCGAAAACCTGACTGGACCAACGTCAGCGGAGTCGGTTCTACCCCTTTTCGCGCCGGGCCACGGCCCTCGTTGAAACCTGACGAAACCTGACGTTTACGGAACATTTTGGTTCCGCCGGCGGAACGGTTTTTGCGTCAGTCTGACCGCCGCCCGACGCAGACTGACCCCGCTGAGTCAGTCTGACACGATCGCGTCAGACTGAGGTGGCGCGACCTGACATCAGGTGGCCGTTGGCGGACGTCAGACCACGCACGTCGAATGCTTAGCGTGGCGCGTGGGCCCTCGTGCCCTCCAGGGGGTGATTAGGGCGCGTGGGGTAGTGGCGGTGGGCGTGGTCTGACCACCGGCCACGTGTGTCGATTGCTTGGCATGGTGCGTGGGTGCACGCATGGGCGACCGCACTGGCGCCGAATAAACTACATACATGTAAATCATCCGCCCTCTTCTGTACTAGTGCCAGTCGCGCAGCGCCGCTGCCAGGTGTATCTCATAGTTCCAGCCGCCATTGTTGTCCCAGTGCCAGCGGCCGTCAGTGTCGAGCACGCACAGGGCAAACCACAGCCGCTCCGTTGGTGACACATTCCGCTCCACCAGCACCGTTAGCATGTGGTCGCCTATGAGCGGTGGGTTGGCCGCTGTTTGCGCCCACTTCATGGGTTTATACGTGTTCTTCCAGCCGTCCGTGGTGTAGTGCATCCCAACGCGCACCAAGTGGTTGTTGGGGCCGCGATTAACGCGAAGCAGGTCTCGGCGGATCCGAAGGTGTAGTACCACACTGGCATACTGGGGTAAGTTGTCGCAGCCAGAATTGGCAAGGGTATACCCGCGGTACAGCAGCGGCGGCCGCTCGGCCGCCCACAGGAGCGCGCGGCCCCGATGCCAGGGGGTGCACCACGAGCGCACTCGCGCCTCCAACGCTTCGGCCGCGCGGCGCCAGTCCCGGCAGACGGCGCGGCACTGCAGGACGTCGACCCGGCGAAGCAGGGAGAAAATCACTGCCAGTGCATCGTAGTGCAGCACCATTTTCGACGGACGGGCGGGCGGGCGGGCGGACGGGCGACAACACCGGTGCATATATAGAGCAGTCTGTACACGCGAGCGCATCCGCGAGCGCATCCAGCGGCGGCTAGTCCGTTGTGATTGTCAGCACCGTGTCCGCCTGGATCTGGAACGTCCGTACCATGCGACTAGCGCTGCTGGTCCGCCCGTGGCAGAGGATTGGGACCGTGTCGACGACATACATCGTCCAGACTGCCCCGCCCTCGAATTGCACGTGCCCGTGGTACCGCCGTGCGTCGGGCATCGCGCGCGGCGGCAGCACGAGCCGGTCCGTGTCGCCAATCTCGTGGGGGAAGGCTGCGGGGGTGGCCTGCTTCTCCGTCACCAGTCGCTCAAAGGTGGCACCGCTGCCGCCGGTCGTCTTTTCCGTCAGCCGCCAGACTTTGCGCCCGGTGGAGAAGAGCGTACCGGGAACGAACCGGGCCAGCATCTGCCGTCGCTGCTCTGCGGACGGGCGTACGCTGCGTGTTTTGGGTTTCCGCAGTCGGCGTCTCCCCGCCGCGCGGTGAATCTCTGTCTTCTGTATCCGCTGCGGATGCAGCTGCTTGCGTTGCTTGGCCATTATGCCGGTCGGAACTGGATAGCGGGCCAACCCACCCCCACCCCACCCTCTTATACCACCGTCGGTAGACGAACACGTCCGTCTATGTTCTGCAAGTGCCAGCGATACGCTGTTCGCGCCTGGACACCCGCGGAACATCTCGGCAGTGTGTTGCTGGCACTTGCAGCAGGGACGTCTCGACGGGAAGTGGCTCGGCTCTAGGGGCCCCTCGAGTCTGGCACCCGCCGCCCGCCCGCCCGCCCGCCCGCCCGCCCGCCCGCCCGCCCACATGGCCACACACGGGCACGAATCGCAGCCCCGCCAACACGGCCCTTTACACCTGGTCCCTTGTCTTACTTGCCTTCGTCCCCCTCTCCTTCCTTCTCCTTCTTCTCATCCTCCGCCACCCGCCGCTTGGCCTCCGCAAGCGCCTGCGCGGCCGATTCCGTCGCCCACTTAGCCTCCTGGGCCGCGTATTCGGCGGATTTCTTGGCCTTTTTCTCTGGCGTGCCCTTTTCTCCCGCGGGGAGCGCCGCGGCTGTCTCATCGGCAGCGCGGTGTGCCGCGGCGGCCGAGGCCACCTCGTCCTCCGCGGCGCGGATCCATTCTGCCGCCCGTGTCCTGATCATGGCCGCCGCGTCGTCAGGGTTCGCCGACCCGGCTGCCAACTGGTCCCGGACGTCCAGGCGGGCAAGACAATAGCGGTAGTGGGCCGCCTCGGCCGTCGACCGGCCTTCCATTTCTCCGGGGTCATCCCGAACGGCAATTCCTGCATCGGAGCAGGCCTCGTAGCGGCGAATCAGCGCCGTCGGTGTTTCCAGCACCGCCGCCGTAGGTGTGACCTCGCAGGGGTCCGCGGTGTACCAGGTACCGGAGCCGTACTCGGTGAACTCACCGTGGCCAAAAATGTGCCACGGATCCAGGCAGTACTTCTGGTGCAGGTCGTGCCACGACGTGGCCGTGCGGAAGCACTCCACTGCCTCTTCGCGGGTCTCGACCGCCCGAGAGCAGGTACCTTCCTCCTCCCACAGGCACATTTCGTTGTCTTGGGCGCTTTTTAGCGTGCGCTGCACGGCGCACCGGTAGGCGGCCTCTGCGTCCAGAAAGACCTCGCCGGTGGACTGGCTGGCCACGCCAATGTGGCCGCCGCGGGACTTGTAGTCGTCGTTCGAGTCGTGCTCCATGATGCTATAGACGTGCGTTGGCAGCGCCGCTGCCGGCGGCAGGGCCGCGGCCTCGGCCTCTCCGCGCGGGCGCTTGGGCACCGGGGCGTCCTCGTCGGTGGAGCGGCGGCGCTTGGCAGACATGCCGGTCGGGCGGAGGTGCGACTCGCGCGGGCGTCGCCTCGCCTTTTATGGC
>JAJFJC010000470.1 GCA_021774385.1 Alphaproteobacteria bacterium | reverse complement strand
CAACGATTTTTTTGTTTCCCGGGGCGCGCCGTTCGACCAAACAGGATGCGGTGCCACGCCGTCACGCAAGGTCTCGATACCGGCGCGAACATTGCCGACAAACGATAACGTCGCCTGGTGCACATAATGGGTATTGGGCGTGCCGGAGAATTCGATGACATCTTTTTCGTTCGAATCCCAGGCCTGGACCCAACTTGCCCTCATTTCAATCGGATCGTATCCAGCGAGCAAAACAAGATCGCTGGATACGATCAAAGGCAACAAATGCGAATCGCCAAGCGGCGATAAGCCCCAGCCGCCAAGCGCAAGTTCGTGATCTTCGGGCAAGATGCCCTTGGCCTTATAGGTCGTGATAACGGGGATCAAAAAGTCTTTCGCCAGCGTGGCGATACTGTCCGCCGCCTCATGTTCCAACGCCTCAACCCCGGCGATGAGGATCGGACGTTCCGCCTTTGCCAGCATGTCGCGGGCGCGGTCGAGATTGGCTCCCGCCGCGGGCGCCGAAGCCGCCGGCACCGCGCGCCGTGTCGAGGTCTCATCCGGTTGCTCGCGGCCCGCCAAGGCCGTTGAAATATCGATATGGACCGGGCCGGGCCGGCCATCCATGGCGATCGACACTGCCTTGTCTATGATCGTGTCCACCGCACCGTCGACCAGTGTAAAACTAGCCTTGGCGACACTGCCGATCAGCGCGGCATGGTCGAAGACCTGATGATTATAGGTTTGCGCCTCCGCCGGATCGACACAACCGGTCAGGAAGATTAGCGGTACGCGGTCTTGTTCCGCATTGACGATGACGTTGACGGCATTCGCGACACCGGGGCCAACCGTCGCCAACAAAACGCCCGGCGCACCCGTTACATGAAAAGTGCCCTCGGCCATGAAGCCGCCGGAATTCTCATGCTTGACGAGAACGAACTCCAGCCCCGCTTCCTGGAGCGCCTCCATTACCGTCAGGACTTCGCCGCCTGGGATGCCGAACGCATGACGGCATCCGGCCTCGTACAATCGGCGCGCAATGAGCTGCGCGGCCGTCGCCATTAGGAACGGCTACCGGCGCGCGGCAGGTTCATATAACCATCCCGCGTCTGCGGCAATTTGGTGTTGAGTATCCGCGACGCAACGACGGTGCGAAGAATCTGTGCCGTGCCGCCGCCGATGGTGAACATGCGCGCATCGCGGGCCATCCGTTCCATCGGGTTGTTACGGGAGTAACCAGCGGCGCCGAATACCTGGAGCGCATCATTGGTCACCTTGATGGCCATTTCCGAGGTGAACACCTTGGCTTGCGCCGCTTCATTCGCATCCGGGAAACCGTCACCGGCATTGCCAGCCGCCTTGTAACAAAGCGCTTCGGCGGCGGCGACTTGAATCGACATGTCCGCCAGCATCCATTGCAGACCTTGGAACTCGTGAATGGGGCGGCCGAACTGTTCGCGTTCGTGACTATAGGCAAGCGCCTTTTCATAGGCGCCCGCCGCGAGCCCCAAGGCGACCGCCGCCGCACCAACGCGCTGGCTGTTATAGGCGTTCATCAGACCCGCAAAACCGCGCCGCAACCCCTCCGGAGGAATGATCATCATCGATGCCGGAACTTCCAAATCCTCGAACATCACCTCCGCTTCGGGAATTCCGCGCAGGCCCATGGTCGGCTCTCGCTTGCCGATGACGAGACCCTTTGGCGTACCGGCGTCGGGATCGCGCACGGCCAAGAAACCGCCGATACCCTGTTCGAATCCATCCTCGAAGACCCGCGCGAAAATCAAATGCAGTCGCGAAACGCCGCCGCCGGTGATCCAGTGCTTCTTGCCATTGACCACGTAGACGTCACCCTTCTTGTCGGCGCGTGTCGTCATTTCGCTGGCGGCACTGCCCGCATTGGGTTCGGTAATGCAAATCGCCGGCTTGTCGCCGGACAGCACGACATCGGCCGCCATTTTGCGCTGCGCGTCATTGCCATATTTCATGACCGCGCTGACCGCACCCATATTGCACTCCACGGCAATCCGTCCGGTTACACCGCAAACCTTTGCCATTTCGACAATCAGAACGACCGCATCGAGAAACGAACGGCCCTGCCCGCCATATGTCTTGGGGATCGTCATCCCAACGAAACCGGCCTCCCGAAGCGCCGCCACATTGTCCCACGGATATTGCTCCGACCGGTCGACTTCCGCGGCACGCGGCGCGATTACCGTTTCGGCTAGGTCTCGGGCGCGGGCTTGAAAATCACGCTGTTCGCTGGTCAATGAGAACATGGTGGAGTCATCCTTGATTTATAGGCGTAAGCAGGTTTTCCTGGCATAACGCGCCGTTACGGTAACGTCCAGTATCGACGCCTAGGATTCGCGTTTACCATCGTCCTTGTTCGGCTTAAACATGCGCTCCAGCCGGTCGATATCCTTCAAATGTACGTCGCGCTGCGGGAAGGGGATTTCGATTCCCTTACGACGGAAACCCCGATCGATCGCGAAGCGAAGCTCACTACCCGCGCGAAAGGTGTCGAAAACATTGGGACAGTAACAGCGCAGTTCGAAGTCGAGCGAGGAGTCGCCAAAGTTCTGGAAGAGAACGAACGGTTCAGGCCAGGACGCCACTTTTGGATTTTGCTTCGCAACGTCTAGTAGGATCTGTTCGACTTTCGCTGTATCACTGCCATAGGCAACACCAACCGGAACTTCGATACGGCCAAAACTGTCCTTGTGCGTGCGATTTATCACCGGTTCCTGCAAGAACGCGGAATTGGGTACGATAACCGACGTCCGTTGAAATGTTTCGATTTCCGTGGCCCGGACCTGAATTCGTTTAACGATCCCTTGCTGGTCGCCAACGACGACCCAGTCACCAACCTTGATCGGACGTTCGACCAACAGAGTCAGCCCGGAAACGAAATTGTTGACGATGTTCTGCAGACCAAAACCGATTCCGACGGAAAGAGCGCCGGCGATCAAGGCAATATTCGTCAAGTCCAAGCCAATCGCAGAAACCGCTAGCATTATGGCAATGACGACGCCGATATAGCCGAAACCCGCCGATAGAGAATGCTGCAAGCCGGTGTCGATTTGCGTTTGTGGTAGGATCCGCTCCGCCAATCCCCGCTGTCCGGCGCGGGTCAGCAAGATCACGACGCCGAAAATCAGCAGGGCGACCGCAAAGTCCAGCAACGATATGGTCACATTGCCGACGGTAAAGCCTCGCAACAGTTCACCCGCACCAAGCGTCAAATCCTCGACGGGCACACCCCAGGCGGGCGCTATGAGAAAGACAGAACTGGCGGCAATGAAAATATCGAGAATTGCGCGCAACCAGAATTTGGCCAGGCGCCGGGTGCTATGCTGAAGTGCCAGTTTCCGGCTAACCAGTGCCGAACGTAAAATGACCGCAACCGTTTCACGCAGGACACCGCGCACCAGATATAATCCGCCGCCTATCAGGCCAGTAACAATCAAGCTGTGAACAAGATAGGACCCGAGTTGGCCATACCCCGTCGCGCTGGCGATAAACGCACCAATCGCTAGCAGAACAAACAACCCGTGCACCACAAACCAAAACCGGCTCCGCACCGTCGGCAACTCGCTGCCGACTTCATCTTCCTCGCCACGCTTCCGCGCGGCCTCCGAATCGATCCGCCATAAACGGGGTTGCAGAACCGCCAACAACCCCGCCGCGATTATCGAATGAAAAATAAAGCTGAATAAGGCTTGCGCTTCCAATGCCAGTTGCTGCCCTGGTGCGAGCGCTTTGATCGCACCATCGAAAAATGCATTCGTCGAAACGATCGCCGCCAATATGGTGATGCGCTGACTCAGCTGGCGTGCGCCATCCGGTGTCAGTACCGTCAAACGCCAGTTCGGGTCGTTCGGCGCCAGTGCCGCGCGTGGTAATGCCCAGGCCAGAACGAACAAAATTAACGCTTTGCAAAGAGCGGCCAGCACCGTCGCAAACGGCCCCGTGATGACCGCGCCGTCACTGGTGATACGAATCAGAACAATGGACAGTATCAGAGCAGGAAAAATGCCGCGTGAAATTCCCTCGGCTATGGCACCAACTAGGCGCCGCGCATATGTCGGTTCCTCGATATTCGGATCGCAGCCAAGATACTTTGCCGCGAGATACCGTATGGCCCAACCGACCAGAAACGCCACGAAAAGGAACATCGGCAATCGTAGGAATATCATCGACGATCGCATTTCCGCCGACAGGCCTTCCCACCATTTAACGGGTGTCCGAGCAAGTTCATTTGCAACCCGGTAAAGATCGGGAACCGCACGGCTAACCGTGGACGGTGCAAACGGCAACGGATTTTCCTTGAGGAGTTCCATCAGCAATTCGGCGCGGGACAGCTCGGAAATCGAAGCCGAAAGAAACTCTATTTTCGCCAGCGCGACTTCGGCCTGCGCCACGCGCGCGCGGTAAAATGCGATATCCTCTTCATACTTTTGCCGCTGTTCCGCAATTTCCGGCTTTTCGGCCGCCGCCCCTTCTTTTGGCGCTGGCCCCAACGCATCCAAAAGTCTTTGCTGCTCCGCGATTTCCGCGGTGGCTACTTCCGCCGCCGCCTGCGCAGCGACACGGACATCGCCAAGTAGCCGCCTGTACTCCCGGTTTCGCCCTTCGAAGTGAACGGGGTCATTTACATATTGTTGCGCATTGTCGAGGGTTCGATTCCACTCCGTAACAATTTTACTGAACGGACGCGACGTCTCTTGCGCGACCGAAGCGCCGGCTGCGCTAAGGAGCAACGCGATAATTGAAATTCGAAGGAAGACACGAACGGCCAACAGGGGGACCCCAAAGATTAAATACCGAACTGGTGGTTGACTCTAGCACACCAATAACATCGGCGCGTTCGGTATAAACTTATCCCTCTGGCAGGTCCGCCAACAATAACTCACTATCCGTTTGGGCGATCATGGTCAGCGTTTCGATATCACGAACCGCTACCCCTGAACGCTCGTCGACGAGAACGCCATTGGCGGTCAAGGTGCCCGTTGCCGGAACGAAGTAAGCCTGTCGCGCGCCATTTAGATCAAAGGAAACCTTCTGGCCCGCCAACAATGTGACACCATACAACGTCGCGTCCGCATGAATTGGCAACGCCGAGGCCACATCCTTTCGTCCCGACGCAAGTGGAACCAGCGTTCCGGCCCGGTCGGATTTGGGAAACGCCCGCGTGTCCCATCTCGGCGCCCGGCCGTGACGGTCGGGCATAATCCAAATCTGGAAGAAATCAGTCGATTCCTCTTCCAAATTATATTCCGAATGAACGATACCCGTGCCGGCGGACATAACCTGGACGTCGCCCGCTTCGGTCCGCCCTTCATTGCCAAGGCTGTCACGGTGCGAAATCGCGCCGTGACGGACATAGGTGATAATTTCCATATCCTGGTGCGGATGCGGGTCAAAACCGGTGCCCGGCGCAACACGGTCATCATTCCAAACCCGCAACGGCCCCACGCCCATGCGGTTAGAATCATGATAGCCGGCGAAACTGAAATGGTATCGCGTACTCAGCCATTCGTTATCGAAACGGCCAAGTCGTTCGAAGGGAAAGACTTCTAATGTCATGGCAAACCTCGCGATCGCGCGGCGCGTCGCGGTATTTATTTCAAGAGAATGTTGGCGATCTCTTTTAGCTGCGTGCGGCCGCGAAGCAAATAAAAACCCTGGGCCGCCAAATGGCTAGGCAGCAACTGACCGTCCGGATCGCCATTCGTGATCACAAGCGGATCTAACTCGGCGGCCCGACGCATCGAGTCGAGCATCTGGTCCCACGCCTTAGCCAGCTCACGCTCGCCGATAACCTGCTTAAAATCCTCCTGGAACCCAACCAGCAGCAAGTAGTACGCATAAATCCGGCCCTTGGTCTGATAGAAAATATCGTCCGCCTCGAAATCGATTAGAAACCCGCCATCCGCGAGATGATGATCGATCACCGCCGAGGAAGAACCGAGGTCCGCAGAAATACGCTCCAATGTTGCCTGAAGATTATCGGCGCGACGCTCGAAAGTGGCTTCACCCTTGGCCAAATCCTCATTATAGGCAATCAGAGCACGGCGGGCCTCGCGATATTGTTGCTCGGAAGTCGCTGTTGGCGCAATGGATGTCGAGAAGTCAAAAAACCAAATCGTGCCCGGATATTTTAATCGCCCCGCCGCGCTATCCAAATTCGTATCGACCTGGCTCGAGCCCCGCACACGCCCTATTTGATCGCTCATTTCGATTGAAAACCGCGATAAGGCATAAATGATGCCTTGCTGATAATTGGGCATGTTGTCCAGCGCCGCTGCTGGTAGAAAGAACGGGTCGTTTGCGGTCCAACGGTTTTTATCCGTTTCCCGTTCGATTAACGCCACCGCGACGGCAACCGCCTTGCTTTGGCCGTCACTCGCCTCCGCGACAATGTCGGGATCATCATCGACCGAATGAACAATCATCATGCCGACGGGATAATACAGCACCAAAGCAGCGAACACGGCACCCCCGATACGCAACGCCCAGCCACGTACCTTCTCGCCACGCCCGGTAAGGCGTGGTTGCGCGGTATGGTCGGTTCCGATCACATTGTCGTCATGCATGCTTATTCACGTGTGCATGCCGTTGGCGCTGTACAAGGTGTTTATTGGCCAAAACAGTCAGGTTCGGACGAGGCCAACGGTATCGAAAACTTCTTTCATAACGGGCTCTGAAAGGGCTCGCGCGCGCACCGCACCGTCGGCCAACACGCTGTCGATATAGCCAGGGTCGGCCACAAGCCGCTGCATTTCCTCGCCAATCGGACCGAGTTTCGCCACGGCGATTTCGGTCAGGGAATTCTTAAACGCCGAAAACAGCGATCCGCCAAATTCCCCAAGCACATCTGTAACCTCGCCATCCGCGAGCGCGGCATAGATACCAACGAGATTCGCCGCTTCAGGACGACCATCCAGCCCATCGGGTTCGCTGGGCAGGGGTTCAGGGTCGGTCCGCGCGCGGCGGATTTTCTGGGCGATGGCGTCCGGCCCATCGGTCAGGTTGATGCGGCTGTTGTCGGACGGATCGGATTTCGACATTTTCGACGATCCGTCGCGTAAGGACATCACGCGCGTCGCCGGCCCCAAAATCAACGGCTCCACGATCGGAAAAAGTTCGACCCCGAAATCATTGTTGAATTTCTGCGCGATGTCGCGGCAAAGCTCGAGATGTTGCTTCTGGTCTTCGCCAACCGGCACGTGGGTCGCCTTGTAGGCGAGGATATCCGCCGCCATCAAATTGGGATAGGCGTACAGCCCAACCGACGCGTTCTCACGGTTTTTACCAGCCTTCTCCTTGAACTGGGTCATCCGATTAAGCCATCCGAGGCGGGCAACGCAATTGAAAACCCAGGCGAGTTCGGCGTGATGCGAATTCCGCGATTGATTCATGATCACATTCTTGGACGGGTCGAGGCCCGCCGCGATGAACGCCGCCGTCAGTTCGCGTGTATTGTGCCGCAACTCATCGGGTTTTTGCCAAACCGTGATGGCGTGCAAATCGACGACGCAGTAGATGCATTCATACTGGTCCTGCAAACGCACGAAATTACGGATTGCGCCGAGATAGTTGCCGAGATGCAGATTACCCGATGGCTGAACGCCCGAGAATATGCGGTCCATAACGCCCTCAATCTGGACTGTTTCAAGAAGGCGCGAGTTATCGCGGCTGGACCGCAGCGGGTCAAGAGGCCTCGCTTCGGCCGGGTGCCAGTTTTCCTCAAGCGCGCCGGGACATCGCCGCCCGCAAATCCTTCAATCGAACCGCACCGGTCACAAACGCCAGGACACCAAACAATCCACCACCCGCAGAAATGAGAACAACCAACGCGACGATCCGCCGTGCCTCGCCACCGGCAAGCGGCCCGGACAGCAAATCGGCGCCCCACCAAATCGCCACGGCCATCGCCGCCGTCGCGACCAACAAACGCGGCAGGCAACGGCGCAGCCGCCTATCGAACGCCAAATGCCCGCGTCGCACCAAAATTATGCCCAAGGCACCGGCATTGAACCAGGCCGAGATCGCGGTCGCCAACGCGATACCAACATGCGCCAGCACCTGCATTAACATCAGGGCCAAGCCGACATTCGCGATCATCGCGACAACCGCGATCTTAACCGGCGTTTTCGTGTCCTCACGGGCGAAATATCCCGGCGTCAGCGCCTTGATTAAGACATAAGCGGGAAGGCCAATGGCAAAAGCCGCAAGCGCACCGGCCGTCGCCTCAGTTGTAGCGGGGTCGAAAGCACCGCGCTGAAACAAAACGGTCACGATCGGACCTGGGATGGTTATAAGGGCCGCAGCGGCCGGTACCGTCAGTGTCAATGCGAACTCGATGGCGCGGTTCTGGCTCCCAAGCGCTGCTTCCACATCACCGGACCGCAATTGCCGTGTCAGAAGCGGCAACAACGTGATGCCGACGGCGACGCCGACGACACCAAGCGGCAATTGATTGACCCGGTCGGCGTAGTACAAAAACGACACCGACCCTTCGGGCAAGGTCGAGGCAAGAATCACATCGATCACGACATTGACCTGGACTACCCCGGCGCCAAGCAACGCCGGCGCCATTAAAACCAAAAGGCGGCGCACGCCCGACGTGAGCCGCGGGCGCGGCAAAACGAAAAGAATATCGGCTCGCTTGCAGGCATAGGCGATCCACAGGAGCTGTGCCAACCCAGCGCCGGCGACGCCCCACGCCAGCGCATGCCCTGGATTGGGCAGGGCACCATACCGCACACCCAAGAGAACCGATATCAGCACAATGTTGAGCATGATCGGCGCCGCCGCCGTCGCGGCGAAGCGTTGCAAGGAATTCAACATTCCACCCATCAATGCGATCAACGCCATGAACAGCAGATAGGGAAATGTAATACGGGTAAGGTCCACGGTCAGGTCGAACTTGACCGGGGTATCGACGAAGCCCGGCGCTATCGCCACCATCAGCCACGGCATCGTCAGAATTGCCGCCACGCTGAACACCAACAACATCGTGCCTAGAACCGCAGCCACTTCGGCAGCGAATTTTACCGCCGCATCACGGCCATCCGTCGTCAGCCGGCCCGCGAAGAGCGGAACAAATGCGGCGTTGAATGCCCCTTCGGCAAATAGCCGGCGGAAGAAATTAGGAAACTTAAAGGCAACGAAGAACGCGTCCGCGATCAAACCCGCGCCGATGACATTGGCAATAAGCATGTCGCGCGCGAATCCAAGGACGCGGCTGACCGAGGTCCAACCGCCGACTGTCGCAATTGAGCGGAAAAGCGCCATGCCGCGAAATTATGCGCGATTCGCGGCGCGAATAAGGCCGATTTCGAATACCGTTGCGTCGGAAAATAGCATCCGGGTCATTTTACGAGCGCAACTGTCTTTTCCTCGATTTCGTCGCTTTCGCCCGGCTCGTTCGTCTCACTAGGGTCACGCAGCGCGGCAAAAAGCGTTTTTTCGATCTGTTGCAGCTTTTCGGGATGATCAACCTTCATGCCGAACACATCCTTTACGTAAAATACATCGACGACGCGCTCGCCATATGTCGAAATCTTCGCCGAAGAAATCTGTAAACCAAGTTCATGCAAAGCCCCGGTAATGTCGTAGATCAAGGCCGGCCGATCGCGCCCATTGACTTCGATCAGGGTATGCGTGTTGCTCGCCTTGTTGTCGATGAGGACGCGCGGCGGCACCTTGAACACATCGGTGCGGCTTGGCAGGGGGTTCCGCTTGGCCAGCTCGTCCGCGATTCTCAGCTGG
Source organism: Alphaproteobacteria bacterium (assembly GCA_021774385.1). GTDB lineage: Bacteria > Pseudomonadota > Alphaproteobacteria > UBA8366. The sequence goes on along the minus strand of JAJFJC010000470.1, from coordinate 536 downwards.
CCCGTTAGCGATTGTTCGATGCGTTCCTCAATCCTGGAAAGGCCCGCGCTGCTATCGACCGTATGTCCCGTCGCATCCTGAATCCAGAAAGTGTCCAACGCCGTGCCCGTCGTGAATGTGTTGATGCGCGCATCGACGATTGTCGCGCCACTCACCGAGATGGCGGCCGCGATTTTGTTGAACAACCCCGAATGATCGGCCGCATAGATCGTCAATTCCGTCACGGCCCGGTCCGGGTTTACTCGAGTGTCGATCATAAGCAGATTTTTTTCCGCCTCCGCATTGCGCACGAGCGCAGCATGCCGGACAAGCGTGTCGATATCGTAGAACAACCAGTATGACGCCCGGCCCCGCGCGAAATGCGCTTTACGGTCTTCCGGCGTCCAATCGTCCAATCGCTCGGCCAGGGCGTCGCGGATTCCCGCCGCGCGATCGTCCAAATGATCCGCCGCGAAACCGCCCGACATTACCGCCTCCGAACGGTAATAAATCTCACGCAACAGTGTGGCTTTCCAATTGTTCCAGCGGCCCGGCCC
>JAJFJC010000469.1 GCA_021774385.1 Alphaproteobacteria bacterium | reverse complement strand
GATTGGACCATTCTTCGCCGCGGACGCGGCGACGATTGGGCTGTTCCTGGCGTTCCCGGGCATCGTGACCTGGTTGCCGAATTTGGTGAACAGCTAGGGTCGGCGTGTAGTCTCGTGGATTTACGGCGGGTTTAGGCGAACAACTGGTCGATCTCGTCCTGCGAGATCGACTCGCCGGCCAATTGCGGGCCGTTTAAGAGGGCCTCGTCGCCGGTACGGGTATCTGTTTCGCCGTATTCCTCCTGCAGTGTTTCGATGTTGTCGCGCCCCCAAAGGTCGACCATGGCACTTACCCGTTCTTCGACGAACTCCATTGACTTGACGACTCGGTTCACACGTTGCCCCGTAATGTCCTGGAACGTACAGGACTCGATAGCAGCCATCGTTTTCTCGTTAATTTTATTGCACAGAAGGGGAACCCTTCCAACCGCGCCACTGCTCCGGATTTCGTCGACAAAGGCGTCGATTTCCTCGAGCTTTTCGAGAATGCTGTCCGTCGCCTGCTCCGTGGAGGTAACGATTTCACTCAAATGTTCGGACATTGTTTGAAAATGTGTCCGCTCATCCGTGCGGCTGTTAATTTGCACGATTTCCGCGCGTAAACTTTGTATATACTTGAAAAGATTAAATATTTCAGAGCGCAGTTGCTCGTTTTCCCGTTTCAGGGCGGTCATTCCCATATCTCCTCGCCGGACACTATCGTTGCCTTATATTGGGAGTTTCGGTTTTCTTGCTTTCAGAATGATTAACACTATTGGGTAAATTTGAAAATTTTGCCGCGCGGTTTACGCAATAGGGGTGTGCCTGCTAGAAAACAGTGACTTTCATAGTCAGGACTAGGTCATCATGGCGAAACACAATACGCTGATTTCCCAACAAAACGACCTTGATCAATTCGCACCGCCGGACCATGTCGGGACGACTAACGTACGGTTATCAGATAAAGATTTCTGTGACGCGTTTGAAATGGTCTTGGGAACCGTGGCGCCGGGTGGGGAAGCGGAACCCCATCATCACGAGACCGAGCACCAGATTATTTACATTCTGCGAGGGCAAGCCAATGTTGGCCTCGGTGATGATCCAAAGAAACTTTGCGGGCCCGGAACCGTGATTCGGATACCGCCGAATCTAAAGCATGCCGTCGTTGCAACGGGGGATGAGGATTTTCAGTGTGTCATCATTTACAGCCCGCCTTTACCAAAGCGGGAGGACGTTCCGGTCTTAGCGAAACGCTTGCTTTAATCTGACCGCCGACATTCGTGCCGTTGCGGTGCGTAATTTCAACCCAAGGAAAGAATTTTTAATATGAGTGATGAAACAGGCGTGCCAGGCGCGCTCGCTGGAAAGCGTGTTGTCGATTTGACCCGCGTCCTTGGCGGCCCCTATTGCACGCAGATCCTTGGCGACCACGGTGCGGAAATCATCAAGGTCGAACCACCGCAAGGCGATGAGGTTCGCGATTGGGGCCCTCCCTTCCATGAAGGGGATGCCTCCTATTTTATTGGCCTCAACCGCAATAAACGCTCAATTGGATTGGACCTTTCGAAGGCGGAAGGGCGCGATGTCCTCTTGAAACTTCTCGAAAACGCGGATGTCCTGATTGACAACTATAAGCCGGGCACGATGGAACGTTGGGGCATCGGGTACGAGGAAGTGCTGAGTAAGCGGTTTCCGAAACTGGTGCATTGCCGAATTAGTGGCTATGGCGGTGATGGTCCGCTCGGCGGTTACCCAGGCTACGATGCGATTATTCAAGGTACGGCTGGTTGGTTCAGCGTCAACGGCACCGAAGATTCGGGACCGACACGGGTTGGTATCCCGATGGTAGACATGGGGACTGGTCTTTACGCCGCGATTGCCATTCTGATGGCGATAATTGAACGCGGCGCGTCCGATCAAGGACAGTATATCGACATGACGTTGTTCGATAGCGCGGTTTCCCTCATGCATCCCTATCTCATAAATTATGTGCTTTCGGATAAGGTTCCCGTGGCGACGGGAAATGCACATCCGAACGTAAGTCCCTACGACAAGTATCGTTCGAAGACCGTTGATATATTTTTCGGCTGTGGGAACGATAGGGCGTTCGGAAGACTATGCGATATTCTCGATAGAGCCGACCTCCCCTCGGACCCTCGTTTCGAAACGAATAGCGGCCGTGTAACAAACCGGGATGCGCTGAAGGTTGAGCTGGAAAGCGTTTTGATCCGTCGCGATGGTGAAGTGGTATGCGAGGCGCTTCTCAAGGCTGGCGTTCCAGCAGGGCCGGTTCTCGATACCGCGCAGATGTTTGACCACGAACATACTAAACATCGGGAGATGGCTGTAACGATGGATTGGTATCGAATGAGCGGCATTCCGATCAAATTCTCTCGGACGCCAGGGTCTATTCGTAGCTTACCACCGAAATTTGGACAGCATGGCCGTGATATTCTCGCAGAGAGCGGTTACGGCTCAGACGAGATTGATGCGCTGGCGGAAGGTAACATACTCGTCGAGGAGCGTCGTAAATAGCGGTAAGGGATAGGTACTCTTACGGCTTGCGCAATAAGAACGCAGGTACGTGGCCTTCTTCGCCAAACGACATTGAGCTACTGCCATCGTCAAAATCAGCGGGCTTGGACGGACTAGGTTTCCGTCGCCGCTTGTGCTCCGATCCGCTATTCGAGGATTTAATTCCACCGGTTGATTGGGCACCACGGCTACCTCCGCCGCGTCGCGCTTCCGGTTTCGCGACTGCAATCTTGTCGGAAGCGTCGGCGGTTGTGTCGTCTTGATCCGCCGCTGAGTTTTCCATCGCGGGGATGGGATAGCCAAGTAACTTCGTGATCATGTCGAGGTATTTACTGTCTTCCGAGGTCGCGATCGTAATCGCGCGTCCTTGTTTGCCCGCGCGTCCGGTACGTCCAATGCGGTGAATATAATCATCCGCATGCGTCGGTACGTCGAAATTGAAGACATGGCTCATGGACGCAATATCGAGGCCCCTCGCCGCGACGTCGGAGCATACGAGAATATTGAATTTTCCAGCCTTGAATTGCCCAAGGGTTTCGGTGCGGCTGTACTGATCCATATCACCGTGCAGTGCACCGGCCATGAAGCCGTGGCGCGAAAGCGAACGGTGCAGGATACCCACGTCTCGTTTGCGATTGCAGAAAATCAGTGCATTTTGCACAGATTCCGATTTGATAATATTTCGAAGTGTGCGGCGCTTGTCTTTCGCGCTAACGGTAACCAGTGCCTGAGAAATTGTTTCGGCGGCCGTTGCCGGTGGTGAAACCGATACTTCCTTGGGATTACTAAGGAACTTATTCGACAGACGTCGAATTTCAGGCGGCATGGTCGCGGAGAAGAACAGGGTTTGCCGGATATGTGGAAGAAGCCTGACTATTTTCTCGATATCGGGCATAAATCCCATATCGAGCATGCGGTCCGCCTCGTCGATTACCAGTACCTTTACGTCGCGGAGCAATACCTTGCCGCGTTCGGCATGGTCGAGAAGCCGTCCGGGCGTGGCGATTAGGACATCAACGCCGCGGTCTAGCGCCGCATTTTGCTCGGTGAAAGATACGCCACCAATCAACAATGCCTTGGAAAGCTTATGGTATTTGCCATAAGTTTCAAATTGCTCCGATACTTGAGCGGCAAGCTCACGGGTTGGCTCCAGGATCAAGGAGCGTGGCATTCGCGCCCGTGAGCGACCATGCGCGAGGATCTCGATCATGGGTAGGGTAAAAGACGCGGTTTTCCCCGTACCGGTTTGAGCGCAGCCCAATAGGTCCCGATTCATCAGAACGTAAGGAATCGCCTGTGATTGAATGGGAGTGGGGGTGTCGTAGCCAGCGTCCGTTACGGCCCGCAGGATATCGTCACTAAGTCCGAGATCAGAAAACTTCATGCAGTTGTTTTATTAATTATGAGAAAAGTCAAAAAATATTGGTCCAGTTTTTCGCGGCGGATCGTAGGGGCTTCCAGCGCCGTGTCAATACAATTACTAAGGTATGTCACTACAACGCCATTAATATTGGTTTTTTGACCACCAATTTCCAGGAATATCGGCGGTTTAATTGCGGTTGCGTCATGTAGTCGCTATTCAAGGGATTTAGGTCATCGTCCTACATTTAATAGTTGGAAGTCGCGTTATGTCGGAAAAAGAACCGCTTCTCCTAATTCCCGGTCTCTTATGCGATGCCTCTCTTTGGGCGCATCAGACGCGTTTTCTTGCAGATATCGTGACCATGCGGGTCGTTGAAACCACTCTTGATGACACGCTTGGTGCCATGGTTGCCCGTTCACTCGCGACCGCGCCGCCCCGGTTCGCGCTTGCTGGCCTATCGATGGGTGGCTATATCGCCCTTGAATTCATGCGGCAGGCACCAGACCGGATAACACGGCTTGCATTGCTCGACACGTCGGCGCGCCCGGACGATGAGGTGACGCTGAAGCGGCGTAGGGGATTCATTGAACTGGCCGAACAAGGAAAGTTTAAAGGTGTTACGCCGCGCCTGCTGCCGGCGTTTATTCACCCCGACAGGCTAGATGACCTGCCGCTGGTTCAAGCGGTTACGGCGATGACGGAAAATGTCGGTAAAGATGCCTTCCTTCGGCAGCAGAAGGCGATTATGGGGCGGGTCGATAGCCGCCCTCATCTTGCGGCCATTAACGTCCCGACGGTCGTGATCTGTGGACGTCAGGATGCGGCGACACCGCTTGCATTAAGCGAGGAAATTGCTCGTGGCGTTACCGAAGCGCGGCTATGCGTTATCGAAGAGTGCGGCCACCTGTCCACCATGGAGAGGCCGCACGCCATTACGGCTTTGATGCGTGATTGGATGCTGCGGTAGAGATGCGGGTTTCGTGCTCGGGCGCTAAACGTCAATGTCGGTGACGAATTTGGCGTTTTCTTGAATGTAACTGAAGCGCTTCTCGGGCTTTCGGCCCATCAAGGCATCGACAAACCTTGCGGTATGCCGGGCATCGTCTGATTGTTCCGGGTCGGCCGTGTTCGGTATTTCCACGCGCAATAGCGTTCTTTTCTTGGGGTCCATGGTCGTATCCCGCAACTGCTTGGGCGGCATTTCCCCCAACCCCTTGAAGCGACTGATTTCGATCTTTCCCTTGCCCTTGAACGCCGTTTTCATTAGCGCCGCGCGATGTTCATCGTCGCGGGCGTAATGTGTAACCGCGCCTTGTGTCAGGCGGTAAAGTGGCGGCTGTGCAATGAATAAATGTCCCTTATCGACGAGACCTGGTGTTTCCTTATAGAAGAAAGTCATTAGGAGAGCAGCGATGTGCGCGCCATCGACATCCGCATCGGTCATGATGATGACCCGCTCATATCGAAGCTTGTCGTCGTCATAATCACCCCGGGAACCACACCCCAGCGCTTGCAATAAATCGCGCAATTCTTGATTCCCAGCCAGTTTATCGGCGGAAGCGCTGGCGACGTTCAAAATCTTACCCCGCAAGGGCAGTATCGCTTGGTTTTCACGGCTCCGTGCCTGCTTTGCCGAGCCTCCCGCGGAATCGCCTTCGACGAGAAATATTTCGGTTCCCTCAGCGCCATTACGCGTGCAGTCGGTGAGTTTCCCCGGCAGCCGTAGTTTTCGGGTCGGCGTCTTGCGGGAAAAATCCTTGGCGGCACGGCGACGCTGCCGTTCCTCGGCGCGTTCGAGCATGCGATCCAAAAGATCATTGGCCGCGGCGGGGTCGTTTGCGAGCCAATGGTCGAAATGATCCTTGACCGCACCCTCAACCAGTTTGGTCGCCTCGGGAGAAGAAAGTTTTTCCTTGGTCTGGCCTTGAAATTGCGGGTCCTCGACGAAGACCGACAGCATGACACAGGCACCGCCAATCGCATCTTCAGCCGTGACCTTGGACGCTTTCCGATTGCCAGACATTTCGCCGTAGGCGCGTATGCCGCGGGACAATGCCGTGCGTAGACCAGATTCATGGCCTCCCCCTTGTGGGGTCGGTACGGTATTGCAATAAGACGAAATGAAACCGTCCTCATCTTGCGGCCAGCAAATTGCCCATTCGACTTTACCGGCGCCGTTCGTTGCCGATACCGTTCCTGTGAAGGCCAACGGTGTTACCGTGGGCCGCGCGGCGATCGTCGCCTCCAAATAATCGGCGAGGCCGCCAGGGAACCGAAGGTTCTCGCTTTGCGGAGTTTTTTCGTCGCCACGGAGATGCTTTGGATCACAGGACCAGCGAATTTCAACACCGCGATAGAGATAGGCCTTGGAACGGGCCATCCGATAAAGACGAGCAGCTCGAAATTGCGCGCTTGCGCCGAAGATTTCAGGGTCCGGATGAAATGTGATCGTTGTGCCACGGCGATTTTGGATGGCGCCCTTATCGCGCAATTTACTAGTTGGTAGACCGCGCGAATACGATTGAACAAAAAGTTTTCGGTCACGGGCTATGGTTACGTCGAGCCGGTCCGAAAGCGCGTTAACGACGGAAATTCCGACGCCGTGCAATCCACCAGATGTTTGGTACGACTTGCCAGAAAATTTCCCGCCGGAATGTAGGGTCGTCAAAATAACTTCCAGGGCCGATTTGTTTTTAAATTTAGGGTGTGGGTCGATGGGAATACCGCGCCCGTTATCGCTGACCGAGAGGGCGCCGTCTTCGAGCAAGGCCACGTCGATATGGCTGGCATGTCCCGCAACCGCTTCATCCATGGAATTGTCTAAAACTTCCGCGGCCAAGTGGTGCAGCGCGATTTCATCCGTGCCACCGATATACATGCCGGGCCGTCGTCGAACAGGTTCGAGCCCTTCAAGAACTTCGATATCTTTGGCGGTGTAAGAGTTCCGGCTTGCCGCCGTTTCCTGAAAGAGATCAGCCATACCGGTATTATAAATTCTAGGCCTGTCGAGGCAAGCTCATAGAGTGTTGCCTACGTGACTATTCACTATATCTGGTATTTTGAAGAGAAAAGCCGAGTCTATGCGGCGGTTTTTGTAATTTTGCGGCAATAGTTGCGAGCCCATCGATCTTCGGCGACAAAATTGGGAAATTCATCCCAAAACCCCTCAAAAGTAGCGACTTTGCCGCTATGGAACTTGCCATTTCTGATATGCGCCAGAATGTGCCGGACCTTGAATGTATCGCCGGATCGTCGGCAAATATACCAAATCCCAACACCTTCAAAATCGAATCGTACGTCGACGGTAATTCGGTCTGTCCGTCTTTCGCGTTGATAGCATCTAAAGTCGACAGGGCCACCGTCGGAATCCCGAGGGTCGTATAGAGCAAAGACATAGACGTCCGCTTGTGCAACGAGACGACGGATCTCGGTGGCGATTAGATCTTCCATCGCGAATTTCAAATTTTTCACTTTTTCAAGCATAGGATTGATCGAAAACATATTCGTATAATAATAGAATTTATAAATCTAGCAAGTCTAAAATAATAAATAAATAAATAAATTAAATACATTTCATAAATGTAAAAAAATACCACATTAAGTTTAAATAATTAACATTATAGAGATGTTATTATTTTACGATGAATGTTTATATTACATGTATACTTTGTTAATATAGATATTTTTTGTAAAATTGAAATCAACTACAATCGGGAAATCTTTACTTTGGAGAACCCAGTAATGAAAAAGCTAATTTCCTTGACGGTCGTTTCGCTGCTTTGGGCCACGGGCGGGTGGGCAGGCGAAGCCGATGTCGTTGCCGTTGCCGTTGACGTGGAGAAGCAAGGAAAAGGCCGATACACGTTCAGCGTAACGGTTCGCCACGCGGACGAAGGCTGGTCGCATTACGCGGATGGCTGGGAAGTTGTGGCTCTTGATGGGACGGTGCTGGGAAAGCGCGAGCTTTATCACCCCCATGTTAGTGAGCAGCCCTTCACGAGATCATTGTCCGGGGTAATGGTTCCCGACGGCATGCGTGAGGTCGTTGTCCGCGCGCATGACAGCGTACATGGGATAGGCGGTCGGGAGCAGCGGGTTACGTTGCCGTAACCGGGATCGATACATTGTGAATTGCATAAAAAAACCCGCCGGACGCGCCGGCGGGTTTTTCATAGCTGCTTGCTCGATTAGGACGAGTAATACATGTCGAATTCGACGGGATGCGGTGTCATGTCGAGGTTCTGGACTTCCGCCCGTTTGAGCTCGATATAAGCATCGATCTGATCATCACTCATGACGTCACCACGTTTAAGGAACTCGCGGTCGGTATCCAGGGCATCAAGCGCCTGCGCGAGCGAGTTTGATACCGTTGGGACATCCGCTAATTCCTCAGGCGGCAGGTCGTAAAGATCCTTGTCCATCGGGTCGCCTGGATTGATCTTGTTTTCGATACCGTCTAGCCCCGCCATCAGCATCGCGGTGAAGGAATAGTATGGATTAGAGGCCGCGTCCGGGAAGCGGATTTCAACACGTTTTCCATTCGGGCTTGCGACGTGCGGAACACGGCAGGATGCTGACCTGTTGCGTGCCGAATAGGCGAGCAGGACGGGTGCTTCGAAGCCCGGCACAAGCCGCTTGTAGCTGTTCGTCGTTGCGTTGGTGAAGGCGTTGACGGCGCGGGCATGTTTCATGATGCCGCCAATATAGTGCAGGCACGATTCCGATAAATCGGCGTATTGAGAACCGGCAAATGTATTGGTGCCATCTTTCCAAACCGATTGGTGGACATGCATACCCGAACCATTGTCTTCCAATACTGGTTTCGGCATGAAAGTCGCTGTTTTGCCGTAGTTATGCGCGACCATGTGGGTTACGTACTTGTAGATCTGGATATTATCGGCGCAGCGGATCAGCGTGTCGAATTTGATACCCAGCTCATGCTGTGACGGCGCGACCTCGTGATGGTGCTTTTCCATGGAGAGGCCCATGCTGGCCATCGTAGTCACGATTTCGGCGCGAAGATCGTTGCCTGAATCTACCGGGGGAACGGGGAAATAACCGCCCTTGACCGGGGGCCGGTGTCCATAGTTGCCTTCCTCGAATTTTCGGCCGGAGTTATAAGGGCCTTCCTCAGAGTCGATTTCGTAAAATGTACTGTTCATCGACACGTTGTAACGGACTTCGTCGAAGACGAAGAATTCCGGTTCCGGTCCGAAATACGCGGTATCGCCAATGCCGGTTGATTTCAGGTAAGCTTCGGCGCGTTTCGCGGTCGAGCGGGGGTCGCGCGAATAAGGCTGCCCGGAAAGCGGCTCATAAATATCACAATAGATAATGAGCATCGGCTGTGCCGAAAACGGATCCATGACCGCGGTGGAAATATCCGGCATGAGGGTCATGTCGGATTCATTGATCGAGCGCCAACCGGCAATCGAGGATCCATCGAACATGATGCCGTCGGTGAAGGCATCCTCGTCCATCATCTCCGCGCACATGGACAAATGTTGCCATTTTCCGCGCGGATCAGTGAAACGAAGATCGACGAAATCAACGCTGTGTTCATTGATCATACTCAAAACGCTTTTGATGTCGGACATTGTCGTTCTTCCTGTTGTCTCTGTTTATGGATATTTTATTTCGCGCGCATGGCCGCGCATTATGGTTGGTAAAACGTAGCTGGACGCTAAACCGCGTCGGCGCCTCGTTCACCCGTCCGGATTCGGATGGCTTCCTGTATATCGGAAACAAATATTTTGCCGTCCCCAATACGGCCAGTTTTGGCGGCGGTTTGAATCGCTTCCACGGCACGCTCGGCCAAATTGTCGTCGACAACCACTTCCATTTTCACCTTTGGAAGAAAGTCGACCACATATTCCGCGCCACGATAAAGTTCCGTATGCCCTTTCTGGCGGCCAAAGCCCTTGGCTTCCGTGACCGTTATCCCTTGGATGCCGACTTCTTGGAGGCTTTCCTTAACCTCGTCGAGCTTGAAAGGTTTTATAATCGCCTCAATCTTTTTCATTTTCTCTTCGGCTCCCGGGTAAAAACCCCAACTGTTTCTCCGCGCGTCTCAAATCACGAAACGACGCACGTCCAGGCTTCCCAACGCATAAATTATGCCATTCGGAAATATGGCAAGAAACGACAGGAATCCTTGAATTATGATGAATGCCGCGTGGCTGTCCACAACAAACAGAGATTAAATCGTGAGCAGTTGCCTAATTAATAGCCAGAAGAATGATGTATCTTTTGGCGAATTAACGTTGCTGCAGCCAAACGCGTATACGCTGTAGCGCTTCGCGGATATTCTCAATGCTGTTTGCATAGGAAAATCTCAAGAATCCTTCGCCATATTCGCCGAAACTGGTTCCGGCGACCGTTGCGACACCAACCTCTTCCAAGAGGCCATCTTGTGCTTGACGGGCCGTCATGCCGGTGCCGGCGATACTGGGAAAGGTGTAAAACGCGCCGCCTGGATTGACACAATTAAAGCCGGGTATGGCGTTCAATTCCTCGACGATGACACGCCTACGCTCATCGAAGGCTTCGGTCATGGCGCGAACGGCATCCTGTGGTCCCGTCAGAGCCGCCAGTCCGGCATATTGGGTGGGAGCGTTGACGCAAGAATGGCAGTTAATCGCAAGCCGTGTCGCCGGTTCCGCTAAATTTTTGGGCCAAATCGCATAACCCAGCCGCCAGCCCGTCATCGCATAGGTCTTGGACCAGCCATCGAGCAGAATGACTCGGTCGCGGATTGCCTCGTAAGACATCAGGCTGACATGGCGGCGCCCATCATAGAGCATTTGGCTGTAAATTTCGTCAGATAGAATGACGACTTGTGGGTGGTTCTGTAGTCCCTCGACAAGCTTGTCGAGTTCCTCGGTTCGGAGGACCCCTCCCGTTGGGTTGGCGGGACTGTTCAGGATCATCAACCGGGTTGCGGGGGTGATTAGATCCAGGACTTCATCAGCGCTGAATGAGAATTCGTTTTCCTCTCGCAGCGGCATCGGTACTGCCTTGGCGCCGGAGAAGTCGATGACGGAACGGTAAATCGGAAATCCCGGGTCGGGATAGATGATTTCCACACCAGGGGCGCCGAACATGAGGATCGCGAAAAACATCGTTACCTTGCCACCGGGAACGATGACGACATCGTTGGGATCGACCACGACGCTATTTCGCTTCTCGAAATCGGCGGCGACGGCTTCACGGAGCGGTAAGATTCCGTTCGCTGGCGTGTAGCCATGGTGACCGTCCCGCAACGCCTTCACGGCTGCTTCAACAACATGATCCGGCGTTTTGAAATCAGGTTGGCCGATGCCGAGATTGATGACATCCATCCCGCCCGCTTCCAATTTCGCCGCACGCGCGAGCACCTCGAAAGCGGACTCGGTGCCGAGCCGGCTCATATGTTCGGCCATTTGTATCATGAGGTAATCCTTGTTCGTCTGCTGTGCGGAGAGGAATTTTTGCGCCCGCGGCATTGATTTGTCCAGTGCGCGGACGGGGTTTGCTTGACGTGCGTCTGGCGGCGGATTAAATCAGGGCCGCGATTATGGTGGCTGTAGCTCAGTCGGTTAGAGCGCTAGATTGTGGATCTAGAGGTCGTGGGTTCAATTCCCATCAGCCACCCCAAATAAGTGAAAGGGCCAGCGAAATTTCGCCGGCCCTTTCTTCTTTTAAGCGAGCTTCGTTCCGCTCTTTATTTACACTTCATGGACATGATTTTTTTGCCCGATCCATCATAGGCATCGTAAGATTTTTTGCCTGTCTTGGCGAGGTTCATCCATTTGCCTTTGACTTTTTTACCGGTGCCGAGCTTCATCCAGAAACCGGGGCCAAGAATTTTCCAGGAACCCTGAATTGTCTTGGCGCCGATATTGCGGTCCAAATCGCCGGACGTTGCCGAGGTGTTCTTATAGAAGAAATCTTCACCTTTGGTTTTTCCGTCCGCCAACGTAAACGCGCAAACCTTGCTACCCTTGGCAAATGCTTTCGACAGTGCCGCTGCGTCCATTGTTTTTGGTTTCGCCGGCGCTTTGGCTTCTTGGCTCGCGCACGCGCTTAAGGCAAGCATCGCGGCGAATGCTGTTGTTATCATCAAAAGTTTTTTCATCGTCGTCCTTCCTGAATTCCCTCCCCGAACATCGGAGCAGGTTAAGCTGCATTTTTTTGTTCGGTCCGCGAAATTAACGGTACCCGTGACTTTAAAGTATCGATGGATTTTGCCGACACCATCAAGTCACCGCTAAAATCAAGGAAACATAACTCGATTTCAACCCTCAAGACCGGGAAAGAACATTTGGATGGGCGGTAAATTGTTCAGCTTCTATTTGCGGGTGGATATGTTGCACGACTTATCGTCGGTATTAAGGCCACAACGACATTGAGCATCGCTATTCTTTTCCGACGCGGTTTTGGATAAAATTTTTGAGTGATTGCCACACAAAAATTTTAAGTGGCTGAACCTAAAACGGCTTCCGTTTGGAGAATACCATTGTCAGGACCTAGCTTCATCGGCTGCCAATTTTGCGAGCGGACATAATCGGGCCGTGGGTTTTCGACATCGGCAGGGCGGTTAGAGACTGTGTTGAAGCAGAAATAAGCCTGGCAACGGTCGTGGGCCGACAGGTTATGGCCCGAAGCGTGCAGATTGTTGCAATGGAAAATTGCCGCGGTGCCAGCACGTCCTGTTACCGGCACGGGATCGGGATGACGTGATATCATATCGCGCATCGTGGCGGGACCCACCGACCAAAGCTTGTAAGCCGTGGTTTCGTCAAAATAGGGGTCGTGGCGGCCTTCCCGATGACTTTCCGGCAACAGGTACAGGCAACCATTGAATTCCGTCGCCGCATCAAGCAAGACCACCATTGTCGTTAGGTGCGGTTCGGCGATACCATCGAGATGCCATGCACCAAAATCTTGATGCCACGGCCAAGCTGACCCCTGGATGGCGGCCTTCAAATTGACCTTGCAATGGTGCATGTAGAGGGATTCTTCACCTAGAACTCGCTGTGCCGTTCCCAGAATGCGTGGTGTTTGACAAGCGGCGTGAAATGCGGGAGATGCGGTGTCGCCATCTGCCTCATGCATGCGGAAGATTGTTTTTGCCGGGCCGTGCGCTTCCTCCCGGAAAATACATTCCGAGTCGATTTGCGAAACTCGATCGACTTCGCCGCGCAGTATTGCCACTTCCTCGGGTGAAAACAGATCTGGAAAGATCAAGTATCCATCCCGTTCATAACGTTGACATTGTTCCGCTGTCAGTTCCATCGACCGTCGCTCCAATACCTTCTATCCATGGAATCTAAGGACGCCGCGCGATGCGTTGTCAATGAGCCGGGATCAAACGAACCGCGCCGGTTCTTCGGTTGGGGACGAATCTGCGCATCGATCCTGTTCAGCTTTCGGCAAATTGAGAGAAATTTAACGAATTTCAAGAATTGTATTTAAGCTGCCAATCGGCATTCCGTTAGTTGGAAAACCGACGCATAGGGGGCCGAGGGATTCAATTTTGCTGTTGCCTGTCGCATTTCCAGGAGAGTTCGCATGTCTGCCAAGACCAAGAAAAAATTTCGTATAGAAATTCAGCAAGAGCAGTATTTAGCGCAGTTCAGTGAAAATTCGGACGAGGTTCCCTTAGACCCGAATATGGCGGCGCATCGTGAAACTCTCCAGGCGGTTCATGCGTTGCGACAAGGCCTATCGGGCTCGGATGGCGTCGGGCAAGGTCCGGATACGGAGCGGATCATACAAGAAAAGGTGATGGTCGAATCCGAGCTGAAGTTGCTTTCAAAGGCTCTCGACGATACTAAAAAAGAAATTGCCGGATTGCGTTATTCCGCTGTTCATGGAGACAGAATTGTTTCGATGAACCATCAACTCGACGCGATTATTGATGCAGCGGAAGATGCGACAAACACGATATTGTCTGCTGCCGAAATCATTGATAACGATCTGCAGAAACTGCAGCAGAAAGCATCTGATGAAGACGATATCGTGATGTTCGAAAGCCTTGGCGAGGAAGTGATCAAGATATACGAGGCGTGTAATTTCCAAGATCTCACAGGACAGAGAATCACGAAGGTGATCGATACATTGAAGCATGTCGAGGAGCGCGTGGATGCAATGATCGTGGGACTCGGGGGTGGAGAGACTGACTTTGCCGAACTCGTAGAACCCGAAGCTGAAGAAGATTCCGAACTCGAAGGACCGCAGCGTTCAGGAGAAGGAATTTCTCAAGAAGATATCGATGCGTTGTTCGATTGATCTAAGCGCGGCACCGTACACTCGGGCGTAATTCGAAAAGACCGGTTCAAAAGTAAGGGTGCAACCGTTAGGCCCGAGGTGGTATTGCCGTTCGAGGTGTTGCTTGCCGGGTGTTGTCGATCAGCTTTCCAGATTAAACTCTTTGCCCAATAGTCTTCCTCGCCATCGTGGTTCCACTTCTTACAAACCGCGTCGCCTGAAAATGACGGGTAGCTATTTGCTTCTCCCTTATATGTATAAGAATATCATTTAAGTGCTACACCGTTGCGCGGCGACGTCGCAGTGGACCTAGTGGCCATCGTTGTTCCGATGATGGGATTAGATGGTAGGAATTTGTGAGGCGGAGAAATTCGCGGCGCATCTAGATTAGAAGGGAGCCGCGAACTCGCGGGAAAGTATGGGTTATCGCATCGGTGTCGATATCGGCGGCACATTTACGGATTTCTGCGCCTTCGACGAGGCAACCAAGGCTGTTCATACACTCAAGGTTCTCTCGACGCCGGATAGGCCGGGCGAAGAGGTCGTCCAAGGGTTGGTGGCGTTGCAGGACCGCTATGGCATCGCGCCCAGCGAGGTTTCCTACTTCACCCATGGCACGACCGTCGGCGTAAACACGGTGATCCAGCGCAAGGGCGTCAACCTTTGCCTGTTTACCACGAAGAATTTCGAGGACGTGCTGGAAGTTGCGCGGCTCAAAATGCCGGATCCCTATGATCTGTTTTCGCGCCGGCCGGTGCCGCTGGTCACAAAGGAAAAGGTTTTTCAGATAGGTGGCCGCATTCTCGCCGACGGTTCTGAAGACGTGCCGGTCGACGAAGACAGTGTGCGTGCCGCGATCGCGGGCGTGCGCGACATCGGCGGGGAGGCCATTGTCGTTGCCCTGCTGCACGCCTACCGTAATGCCGCGCACGAGCACCGGGTCCGGGATATCGTAAAGGCCGAGGCGCCAGACCTTGCCGTGATCTGCGCCTGCGACGTGTGGCCGGTGATCCGCGAATATGAACGTACTGTGACCGCCGTGGTAGCGGGTTACGTACAGCCCCGGGTCGCTGATTATCTGACCGCGCTGGAACAATCGCTGGAACGCGCCGGCGTGCCGGCCGTGCCGATGATCACCAAGTCGAATGGCGGCGTGATGAGCGCCGCGCTCGGCAAGACGCAATGTGCGCAGATGCTGTTGTCCGGCACCGCCGCCGGGGTGATCGGCGCGAGTTATGTCGCGCGCATGACCGGATCGGCAAATACGATGAGTATCGATATCGGTGGCACCAGCGCCGACGTCGC
Organism: Alphaproteobacteria bacterium; assembly: GCA_021774385.1. Taxonomy (GTDB): domain Bacteria; phylum Pseudomonadota; class Alphaproteobacteria; order UBA8366. Next base: position 19,736 of record JAJFJC010000469.1, on the reverse strand, counting down.
CTTCATTCGCGACGGCGAACCGCAATACGGCGTCGGTGAGATGATCGGCGAGTTCCCGATCCATATCCCGACCGTTTCGGTCACCTCGATCGGTGAGGGCGGTGGCTCGATCGCCTGGGTCGATGCGCAGGGCGTGCTCAAGGTCGGGCCGGAGAGCGCCGGATCGGACCCCGGGCCCGCCTGCTATGGCAAGGGCGGTACGCGGGCGGCGATTACCGATGCGTTTTGCGTTTGCGGATTCCTGGGCCAGGCCGAATTGGGCTACAGCGCGGTTCATATCGACACCGAACTGGCGCGCAAGGCTGTGGGTAATATCGCGGCGCAACTCGGGCTGGGATTGCAGGAAACGGCGGAAGCGATCATCAGGGTAGCGGTATCCGGCATGTATCTTGAGGTCAGTAAGCTGTTGTCACGCTATGGCATCGACCCGCGCGAATTCACCTTGCAGGCGTTCGGCGGCGCGGGACCGATGCTGGCCTGTTTCGTCGCCCGCGAGTTGGGTATGGAACGGATCGTGGTGCCGACGACGCCCGGCGTGCTCAGTGCCTTTGGCGGTCTCATCGCCGATATCAAGAACGACTTCATTAAGACGGTCTATTGCGATCTCGATGGCGGAGCGGAGACGCTACGCGACGGATACGCGGCGTTGCGGCGCGATGCGATGACTTGGTTGCATGACGAACAGGGTTTCGCGGGCGAGGCGACCCTGCTGTATACCGCTGATATGCGTTATCGCGGCCAGTCCTTCGAAATTGAAACGGTGTTGCAGGAAAACTGGATCGAGGCGGGCGATTTGGCCGCCATCGCAGATGCCTTTCATGCAGAGCACGGCCGGGTTTACGATCACGCAGACGACGCTGCGGCGGTGCAGGCGATCAACCTGCGACTGGTGATTGTCGGTGCGGCACCCAAACCGGAACTGAAGCAACTGCCGGAAGGTGGGCAAACGCCGGAGCCGATCGGCACGATGGAAGTATTCTATGATGGGGCGACGCATGAGGCGGCGCTCTATGACCGGGCGGCGCTTTTGGCGGGGCAGAGGATCGATGGACCGGCGGTCGTCCAACAGGACGACTGCACGACTTGCATCCTCGGTGGCTTTACGGCCGAAATAGACTCCTACGGCAATCTACTCTTGAACGGATAGAAACGATGGCGATCGATAAGATAACGTTGGGAATTCTGGCCAATCATTGCGCCGCGGCGGCGGAAAGCATGGCTTTTACGCTGTACCGCACCGCCCATTCGACCTTCGTTAAGGAAACCGAGGATTTTACCACCGGCCTGACGACACCGGATGGGCAAACTTTCGCGACGCCGACCGATCTTGGCGCGACCTGGTTCGTTGGCTTGAACTACGGCAACGTCATCCGGGTGTTCGACGATTACGAAGACGGCGACGTTTGCATGACGAACGATCCCTATAGCGGCTATGTCTGCACCCATCCGCCGGACATGCATCTATGGAAGCCGATCTTCCATGAGGGCGAAATCGTCTGTTTCGCGGTCGGCCATGTGCACAATACCGATGTCGGTGGGGCGGTACCGGCGAGCCTATCGCGCACCCTGACGGAAGTGCATCAGGAAGGCATCCGCATTCCGCCGACCAAGCTGTACAGCGCTGGCGTGCTCAACCAGCCGATCCTCGATGTGATCCGCACCAATGTGCGGGTGCCGGACCAGAATTGGGGCGACCTCAAGGCGCAGGTCGCGGCGATGAATACGGGCGAGCGCAAGGTCAAGGAAATGATCGCCCGTTTCGGTATCGAGACCTTCCGCCAGGGCATGTACGACCTGATGGATTACGCCGAGGCGCAGACGCGTGACTTGGTCCGCACCCTGCCGGATGGTGTCTACCGCTTCGCTGACTATCTCGACGAGGATTCCGCTGGCGGATATCCGTGCCGTATCGCGCTGAAGCTAACCATCGAGGGCGACAGTATCGAGTTCGATTTCACCGGCAGCGATCCGCAGCTCGAATCCTCGATCAACATGCCGACCGGCGGCGATCCGCGCCACATCCTGATGATGGTGGGCTTGGATTATGTCCTGTATTCGCTTGATCCCTCGATCCTGCTGAACTCTGGCATGACCCGTGTGTGCCACTGCATTTTGCCGAAAGGCACGATCGTCAATCCGGAATTTCCGGCAGCAGTCGGCATGCGTTCACTGACCGAGGCCCGGGTGATGGATGTCATCTTCGGTGCCTTCGCGCAGGTCGCGCCGGACCGATTGGCGGCGTGTTCAGCCAGTGGCGGACCAATCATGAATGTCAATTCGGTTGATCATCGCACCGGCCGGCGCGTCGTCGCGTCGATCGATCCGATTTCCGGCGGTGCCGGCGGTAACCCGCGCGAGGACGGCACCGACGGCTCCGGCGCCAATTCATCCTTCCTCAAGAATACGCCGGTGGAAATCAACGAAGCGGAAGTGCCGATCCGCATTCTCCGATACGGGCTGACCAAGGACTCGGCGGGGGCGGGGCGTTACCGTGGCGGGCTAGCAACGGAACTAGAATTCCGGGTCTACGCGCCGAATACCAAGATCACCGCGCGCAACCGCGACCGTAACCGCTTCCGCGCCTGGGGCACCCGGGGTGGGCGCGCCGGCGGGCCATCCAGTTTCCTGCTCAATCCCGGCAGCAATCACGAGGTCAATCTTGGCAATACCGATATTCTGACCGTGGCGCCGGGCGATGTTATCAAGGTCGCCTGCGGTGGCGCGGCAGGATGGGGTAATCCGTGGGAACGGCCCGCCGAGGATGTCTTGATGGATGTACGCCGCGGCTTCGTGTCTCCTGAACGTGCGAGCCAGGATTATGGGGTCGTTCTAGCGAATGATCGTATCGACCATGCGGCAACCGAACAGCGGCGCACGGAGATGAAAAGCAATGCATCCGATGCGTTCTTCGATTTCGGTTCCGAGCGCGAGGAATTCGAAGCGGTGTGGAGCGAAGCCAACTACGACGTCTTGACCAGCGGGTTGGCCGCGCTGCCGACGCATTGGCGATTTTTCATAAAAGGCCGCGTCTTCGAGGCGGTGTCCAAACTGGATGCAGGCGAACCAATCGGCGATGGTACGGCGGTCGAAGCGATCCTGCGGGATATCGTCGCGGAGTATCCGCAGCTCTCGACCGCGAATTAGGGGACCCGATGGAAATCGGCTTTAAGGATAAGACCGTTCTCGTTACCGGTGCGGTGCGGGGCATTGGCCGGACCATTGCCCATGCCTTGGCGGAACGTGGCGCGCGGGTATTCGCCGCCGACATTCTCTCCGACGAGCTCCATGCGGCGACCAAGGCCGAACCGTTCAAAGGTGGTGGAATTATTTCCGCCTTGCCGCTCGATGTCACTGATAGCGGCGCGGTCGACGCCGCATTGGCGAAGATCGTCGCGGAGACTGGTTCGATCGATATTCTGGTTCATGCGGCCGGCGGTGTCCGAGGCCTAGCGGCGCAACCAATTGAAGACGTCAGCGATGCGGATTGGCAGGTGATCTTTCAGGCCAATGTCACGGGCGCGTTCAATCTCGTGCGGGCGGCGACACCGGCGATGAAACAGGCGGGCAAGGGGCGGGTCGTGATCATCTCGAGCCGCGCCGGACTTGGTGTCAGCCTGACCGGTATTCAAAGCTACGCCATGTCCAAGGCCGGTCAGATTGGGTTGGTGCGGCAGCTAGCACACGAATTGGGACCATTCGGCATTACCGTGAATTCGGTCGCGCCCGGTTTCATGCGGACCAGTCCCGATTACGAGCGGCAATGGCAATCCTATGATGAAGCGAAACAGAAAGCAGTCATGGACCGTATCGCGATGCGCCGGCCCGGGCGGCCCGAGGATATAGCACATGCGGTCTTATTCTTCGCGTCCGATTTCGCTGATTGGATAACGGGACAGACGCTTGCCGTGACAGGATCGCCGTGATTGTGGGCGCCGTATCTGCCTTCAACTGCCTCTCCGCGCTCGTTATAGTGTGCCCGCGCGAATAAGATGCCTTGTCTCGCTCCGAGACAGTCCAACCACCCGTATATGACGTGGACGAAAACACGAAGCCAACAGAATCAGAACCGATTAGCACGAAAATGATCCAGGGGACCGCTTGGATGGTTTCCATGCGCTGGTCGCTGAAGCTGATTGGTGTTGTCAACACGGTGATCATTGCACGGCTTTTGGCGCCGGACGATTTTGGGGTCATCGCAATGGCGATGATTTTGGTCGGATTTCTCACGGAAATTTCGGAAACCAATGTTGCCATAGCGTTAATCCGAAACAAGGATACGACACGCGACGATTATAATAGTGCTTGGACGATCAAGGTCGTCACGGGTGTGATTCTTACGATCGTTTTGATCGGACTCGCGCCGTTCATGGCCATTTTCTATGGCGACCCAAGAGTCGAGATTGTCATTCAAATTATTTCGTTCCGGTGCCTTATCAATGGTTTTGAAAATATCGGCGTTGTCGATTTCCGCAAGAATATGCAATTCGCGAAAGAGTTCCGTTACTGGATTTATCGGCGGCTGACCGACATCGTGATATCACTAACGATTGTGTTTCTTTTGCGGGATTACTATGCGTTGGCGATTTCGATGTTGGTGTCGGCATCCGTTACGGTTTTTTATAGCTTTATAATGTCGGCTTACCGGCCGCGGTTCAGTTTGACCAGGGTTCGTGCACTTTGGTCGGTATCTCAATGGCTGATGGTCGATCATGGGTGTCGTTTTATCGGCCGCCGTATCGACGAATTCGTTATCGGTGGCGTTGCCGGTTCAACCGTGGTGGGCAATTACTATATGGCGTCCGAAATTTCCGCGATGCCGACGAGGGAGGTCGTTATGCCCGCCGGCCGCGCTTTGATACCGACTTTTGCCAAGGTTGCCAGCGGGACGGAGGAGTCTCGTAAAGCCTTTTTAAGTGTACTGGCTCTGATGGCGATATATTCCTTTCCGGCTGGTGTCGGTATCTCCGCCGTGTCCCCCGACTTGGTACCGATCTTGCTCGGTTCGCAATGGGTTCCGGCGATACCGTTTTTTCAATGGCTTGGGATTTACGCGGCGTTGGAGGCGATTTTGCTTGGGGTCCGACCTTATTTTTTGGCCCATGGCGGAGAGCGCGTATACGCTGTGGTCAATATCGGCTTTGTGCTTGTAATGGTTCCGGCCATTGTTGCGGCTGGATATTTATTCGATGTTCTTGCTATCGCAGTTACGCGCAGCAGCCTGGCCTTTTTCATGGTCATGGTCATGTTGTTTGTCATTGCACGGCTCCGTTACGCCACGATGGCGGCGATGATCGCAGTTTTATGGCGGCCATTCCTTGCGAGCGGATTGATGTGGGTGGGAATTCAGGCACTACCAGAGTTAGAAGCCGATACGCATGTATATTCGCTATTGCGCGGTACCGTTACTGGCTTAGCGGTTTATATATTTGTTATCATCGCCTTATGGTTCTTCTCGGGTCGTGAAAATGGTGCGGAACGCGATATTATTAAGTTCCTCGGTCAAAAATTTTTCAAGCATCGGCAAACCCAGTAACGCCGGGATGACGGGATTTTTTACAATCCGAAGAAAACTATAATAATCTCATAACCTTTTGAACATAAATACTAATTTAGTATTTCCGCGACCACATGGCCGTTTCAATTCGATGAATACGTCGGAATACTTGACGATTCGGACAATAATTTTCACCCATGGCATGGTAAACTATTGAATAAATGTAATGAATTGGTTCGGCATAAGAATTGCTTAATGAAAGATGAAATTGATTTCTGTTGTTCTAAAACCGGCAACGTGACGCTCGGTGGATAAATTCAAGGATTTTTTGAATGAAGCAATGTTCTCTTTTACGCCGTACTTTTGTCGCCGCTGCCTTAACCGTGGGCGTGTCATTGCCGGGGACTGCAATGGCGGTTCCTCATGAAGGCGATATTCTCGGGGCAGGCAATACGAATATCGGAGGCATTCTATTTTCCTCCATTCACCGGTCAAATACGAACAATGAGACCCGTGCCAATGGATTTTCCGAATCGCTGTCGGGAGCCGTAGCTTATGATTGGAATCCCGCTGGGGCGCCCCAGCCCGGTTCAACACAATTGTTCGATCGTGGACCGGTAACGGTAACGACCTTTACTTTAAACGGGCATAATTATTCGATGGATTTGTGGACGGGTTCCGCGGCCGTAAATGGTGCGAATTCGATAACCGCCGGCGCCTCCGTTAGCGGTTCGGTTGATGCTTCGAGCCAAGGGCTTGGTACGATTAATGGCCTTCACAAGGCCTCGGGCCAGTTCAACTTCGAGATAACGGAAACCGATGGTAATGGCCAAATAGTCGGAGTCCTGAGTGATATCCTGTTCTTCGATATCGCAACACAGATGGGTTCGGTCAACAAAGTTGGTGCCAATGACGATGGAGTCGTTACGACCTTCTTGTGGGGTTATACATCGCAATTCATCGATAATGAGAACGATCCCTTTACCGGTTCCACAAGTTGCGCGGTAGGGGGCGTGTGTTCCAATATAATTGACGATATTTATGGTACGGCGGGCTTGGGGATCGATATCGCCTATAGCGGCAGCAGGGTTCCGGAACCTGGCGTGGTTGCCTTATTTGGAATTGGCCTTCTTGGTTTGGGCTTGGCGCGCCGCCGAAAAATGAAATTGTAACTTTTTATCGCTAATTTTCGAATTGATACCGGCCCTGAAAGGGGCCGGTTTTTTTTTGCTTGTATGTCACGTTTTCGAATTTGAGTTGGTCTGATAGAGTCAGACGGCACGACTGCATTGGTGGTACTTATTCGTTAGGGTGGCGGCATGGCATCTTCCCGCGAAAAAATTGCGAGACGGTTGTTCGCGCAATATCGGCAAGCGCGGCCATTTCAACCTCTGGCGGACAGTGAGCGGCAAGGCCCGTTAATCATCGCCTACGATATTCAGGATCGGCTGCAAGAATTATTCATCGCGGATGGAAAGGGCCACGTCGCTGGCTACAAAGTTGCGCTAACTTCGGCGGCGATGCAGGCATTCGTCGGTGTCACTCAACCGCTGGCCGGGGCTATCTTTTCGAACAGTATTCACGAGTCACCAGCTTCGCTCGATCTTCGTCTCTTTCAGCATATTGGCGTTGAATGCGAGATCGCGGTCCGACTGGCAACGGATATACCGTCTTGCTCCGAAGGTCATACTGCGGAAAGTATCGCGCCGGCGATAGGCAGCGTTATGGCGGCCTTTGAATTAATCGAGGATCGAAACGCGGATTATGATGCGATCGATGCCTTTTCCTTAGTCGCGGACAATGCCTGGAATGCCGGTATCGTTTGTGGGAGCCCGATTGAGGATTGGGAGACGTTGGATCTTCTCTCGACCAAGGGTACCTTGTGTGTGAATGGCGACATTGTGGGCGAAGGGAAAGGAGCGGACGCGCTGGGAAATCCCTTGGCCGCCGTTGCGTGGCTCGCGGACCTTCTGGCGGCGCGCGGCCGATGCCTTAAGCGGGATATGGTCGTGATGACCGGAAGTATTGTTCCGACCTATTTTCCGGCGCCCGACGATGAAATGGTGTTTTCACTAGATCAAATTGGGGATGTGAGACTCAGCTTGGTGAAGGAGTAACCGTGCACTGGGTAGCCTGCATGATCGTTGCGGTAGGGTTTGCCTTGGCCGGTTGCGGCGAGGAAGACCGCAGCAAGGCTGAAGCTGGAGCGGCCTGGCTTGCGGAGAAAACGCTGTTTCGACCGTTTGGGAAAATTGGCGAAATCACAAAGATCACCGTGGAAAGTGCCAAACTTATCCGTATGCAAGTTCTTATTCCGGACAAGAGATATTCCGAGGCGATTGACGCGCAAAGTCTCATGTTGCAATCGATGATCGCCAAGTACGCCTGCCCGAGTAAGGGGTCCGCTCTCTGGACAAAATTGGATAAGACGGTGACTTTGCGTGTTGATTTGACGACGGGAGAAAAACCGATCGCAAGTGGGATTTGCGAAGCGCCGTAATGGATTTGCGGCTAAATCATCCGCCGGTAACGCTCATATGACGACCAACACCCAGATCACCGCGCCGGCGATCGATAATAAAGTCATGCCCTTCTGGCTTTCGGGCAATGGCTTCATGGATTGCGGCATCGAGCAGGTCGTCACTTTCTCCCGCTCGAACGGGAGTTCGAAGGTCCGCCGCATCCTCCTGTCCGAGACACATAAATAGCGTTCCGGTGCAGGTCAATCGAACGCGATTGCATGCTTCACAGAAATTATGCGTCATCGGTGTGATAAAGCCGATTTTCTGACCCGTTTCCGCAACATCGACGTAGCGGGCGGGGCCGCCTGAATTGAACGCGTTGTCTGTCAGGGTCCATTGCTTGAGAAGCTCGGCGCGTACCATCGATAAAGGCAGATACTGATCGAGACGCATTTCACCGCCAATATCTCCCATTGGCATGACTTCGATGAAGGTCAGGTCGTATCCGCCCGCACCGCACCAGCGCACCAAATCGTGAAGTTCGTCATCGTTCACGCCTTTTAATGCAACCGTATTAATTTTGATCTTTAGGCCGGCATCCTTCGCGGCGGCGATACCTTCCATCACTTGGTCATAGCGTCCCCAACGTGTGATTGCCTTGAACTTATCGGGATTCAAGGTGTCTAGCGATACGTTAATCCGCCGAACGCCCGCATCGTAAAGTTCGTTTGAGAACCGGCCGAGTTGGCTGCCGTTCGTCGTCAGAGTCAGTTCGTCGAGGTCTCCAGTCTTGAGATGACGTCCAAGGGCATGAAACAGCCACATGATATTGCGACGAACCAGCGGTTCACCACCGGTCATTCGCAATTTGCGGACACCCAGCCGGACAAACGCGCTGCAAACCCGCTCCAGTTCCTCGAGCGATAAAATTTCATCTTTCGGCAAAAATGTCATGTCCTCAGACATGCAATAGACGCAACGGAAGTCGCACCGATCGGTTACCGAAATACGTAGATAGGAAATATGACGACCAAAGGGGTCGATCATGGCTTGCAATCTCCGGGCATTAGGAACGCGTGTCACGCGTGTACAATCAATTAAATAGGATGTGTACACGCTCTTGGCAATGCTTCTCGCGCTATCCGCGAAAGACGATTTCGTCGAGTGTCAGGAGCCTTGGCTGCGATTGTATTTTCGAACATTCTTTGTTTGTCTCCCCGTCGTGAAAATTTGTAAAACTCTGCCGCAATCCGACACCACGCGTGATCGCTTGCCGCGTGGGGATTGCCGGGCCATATTCCTTTGATGCGTGATTATATCGTAAAGCCAGACCCGGCGGATATTCGCCTTACCGAGAAGATTGTCGGCGTTGATCACAATGGCGAAATTACCGAAACGGCGGTGGTCGTCGAACGGCCTCTTACGCTTTATTTGAACAAACGTGAAATCGTTACGATGATGACGATCGGGGATTACCCCGAATACCTCGCCGTGGGGTATTTAATAAATCAAAACATGCTGACTCCGGATGATCGTATTCTTGGTGTTGAATACGACGATGACATCGAAGTGGTCGTCGTTCGCACCGACCGGGAAACCGATTTTGAGGATAAGCTGCGTAAAAAGACGCTGACGTCCGGCTGCGCTCAGGGCACGGCGTTTGGCGATTTAATGGAAAGGTTCGAGGAAATCGATCTGCCCCAGGAGGCTGTCTTAAAAACTTCTTGGCTCTACGCACTGACGAAAACGGTCAACACGACACCAAGCCTCTATCTGAAGGCGGGAGCGATCCACGGCTGTGTTCTTGCCGAAGGTGCGACGCCACTACTGTATATGGAAGATGTTGGACGGCATAACGCGATCGATAAAATCGCGGGATACATGGCCCTGAAGGGGCTTACACCGGAGAACAAGATTTTCTACACGACTGGCCGGTTGACTTCGGAGATGGTGATTAAGACCGTTCAGATGGGCATTCCGATCTTGATATCGCGGTCCGGTTTTACCGTTTGGGGTGTTGAGTTGGCACGACAGGCGGGCCTCACATTGATTGGAAGGGCGCGCGGGCAACGATTTATCGCTTTATCGGGTGAAAATAGAATCGTCTACGATACCAGCCCTTCGGAAGTCCCCGACGAACCGCGGAAAGTTCGGCGAAAAGGCGGTGTGGGAAGCTGAACCGCATAACCGAGTCTGGTCGTTGCGCCAGACTTCCTGTTGATCGGTGCCGTGTGAGGGGTTCGCGCAAGCAAAATGGTGGAAGCTGAAAACCAGATTGATCCAAAGCCAGTGGATTCAAGCGAGGTATTGCGCAGTATCGACGCCGCGATAGATGAAAACGCGGATTGGCTGCTGCAGTGGCATCGAGCGATCATTTGTCGTGCCGAACCCGACCAGCGTGTTGTTTCGGAATATGCGCAATATCTTTCGCGGTTCGGCAGTTGGATGGATTTGAACAAGGGGCGGGGGCTACTCGATCAATCGGCATTTCGCGAGTTGAGCAGGACTCATGAGGATATGCATCAATTCGGGCGCTTCCTTGCTCTCAAATCGGCTGAAGGAAAATCAATACCCACCGTCGAATACGATGCGTTCGCCGAGAAAGTACAGCAGTTCAACGGTCAAGCGCGGCGAATTCGTGAAGCGTTTCGTAAGGCGCTGTCCGAATTGGACCCACTTACCGGTTTGAACAACCGGCAAATTATGATGCCGGTATTGGAGCGAGAACGCGCGCGCGCAATACGAACCGGTACACCCTGTTGCGTTGTGTTGGCGGATATCGATCATTTTAAATCGGTCAATGATACGCATGGGCACGCCACGGGTGATTTCGTTCTACGTACCGTCGCCGGTCGTTTCCTAGGGACGCTGCGGCCCTATGACGAGATATTCCGATATGGTGGCGAGGAATTCTTGATCGTTCTTCCGGGGGTTGAAAAGGAGGCTGCTTCGGAGATCGTTGAACGCTTGCGGTTGTCACTTGCGGAAGTGTCGGTTTCACTTCCCGACGATACACAACTGCCGTTGACGGCATCGTTCGGGATTTGTCCGATGCAGGATGATACCGCGTTGAAGCAAACGATAGAACATGCCGACCGGGCACTGTATGCCGCGAAAAGCGATGGTCGAAACAGGCTTGTATTCTGGTCGCCGGGAATTGAGCTATGAACCCGGGTCGAGGTGTTGTTGGTCTTCTCCTGGCGGGTGGGTTGTCGCGCCGGATGGGCGGTGGTGATAAATGCCTTCGCGTGCTGGGAGGGCAGACCATATTGTCTCGAATTGTTTCGGTCATCCGCCCACAGGTCGAAGCGCTCATATTGAATGCAAATGGCGCTCCGGAACGGTTCGCAGAGTTTGGACTGTCAGTTGTCCCCGATACCGTGGCTGGCAACGCAGGACCTTTGGCAGGAGTTCTGACAGGCATGGAATGGGTCGCCGCTAATTATCCAGACAGCGAATGGCTTGCCACGGTCCCGACGGACGCACCCTTCCTTCCACGAGATTTAATTCAGCGGATGCAAACGGCGATTGAAGAGGAAGGCACTGATATGGCTTGTGCCTCGTCAGCGGGCCGAAATCATCCCGTCTGCGGCCTTTGGCCGGTTCGACTTCGCGATGCTTTGCGGGAGGCCATGATCAATGATGAAATTCGTAAGGTCGATAGGTGGACAGGCCGTTACGGCCTGTCCGTGATCGACTTCGACGCAAATCCTTTCGATCCGTTTTTTAATACCAACCGGCCCGAAGACCTCGATCGAGCGGAGAAATTACTTTCGTACCATTAAAGTTGCGCCGGAGAGCGGCTCTCATCGAAGAAAGGTTGCCGCTGACCAGCAAGTTCCAGGTTGCCTGGATGGTTCGGCGGATTCCATGACCGACGGCAACGAAAATTCTAAAGCCGGTTTCGCTGTGAAGCTTGCGCGCGCGGACACGCGCCGCGTCGATTTCGTCCCAGTCCAGTTCTGGTGCCTTAAGCATAATGATACTCCTATTTGTTTAACGTCTAGAAAGTCACGACCCAATACGTCGCGTTGCAAAAGATATAGATAGTTTCCATACGATTATTAATGGTGTAAAAATTCATAATACTTATTCCAAAAAGTACAAAATGTGGCAGGTATGGATCGTTCTGATGAAATGTCGGTGTATGTGAACGTCGTGCGCGAGGGCGGGTTTTCGGCCGCGGCCAAGGTGTTAGGTCTTACGCCATCGGCTGTTAGCAAACAGATCTCTCGCTTGGAAGAACGCTTGGATACGCGGTTACTGAATAGAACGACTCGCAAGTTGAGCATGACCGAGGAAGGGGAAACTTATTTTCACCGTGCTTCAGTGATCTTGGCGGACATCGAGGAAGTGGAGGCGATGGTGTCAAACCGTCTTGATATGCCGCGCGGTACCCTCCGCGTATCGTCCTCGATCGCGTTCGGGAGACATCAGATCGTTCCCATGATGCCGGATTTTCTAAACGAAAACCCGAAAGTTAAATTGCAGCTATCGCTTTCCGACAACCTTGTCGATCTCGTTCAGGAAGGAATTGATGTCGCAATCCGGGTTGCGGATCTAACTGATTCCTCGCTCGTGGCGCGGCGCCTTGCGGTCGACCGGCGGGTTGTCTGTGCCGCGCCATCGTATATCGAGGCGCATGGCATACCGCAAAGCCCGGAAGCCTTGAGGGATCACAACTGTTTGGTCGTTAGCAATGTCCCCTCGATGCGCGATTGGGAGTTTTCGTTCGGGAATACAGTGCGAAAAATTCACGTTGAAGGAAGATTTGAAACCAACAGCGGTGTTGCCGTGCATGAAGCGGCCCTTGCCGGACTCGGGATAGCGCAGCTTGCCGCGTTTTTAGTCGCACCGGATATCCGTGCGGGCCGGCTGGTATCGTTTCTGGAAGATCGTATCGCAACGGGTAAACCGATTTATGCGGTCTATCCACATCGCAAACATCTTTCGCCAAAGGTACGCGCCTTTATCGACTTTCTTGTTGGAAAACTAACGCCCGTGCCGCCCTGGGAAATTTAGTTGCGACTGGCCTATGTGACAGCGGTGTTCCGTATCGTCAAATTTCGAGCGTTGCGTTTAAGGGATCGAACGGAGCCCCCTTCGCTGATATCTCGCGCCAGGGAATCGACGTTTTCCACGACAAGCCCGGATAGGGCGTTTACGCCATAGCGGAAAAGAGATCCTGCGAGAGGTGCACCGGGACCGAGTAAGACGGTGAATGCTTGTGGCGCAAGTGATAAAAGGCGAGGCAATGCACCGTCAAGCAGTGTCGATGCTGTGATAATCAGATGTTCGCATTCGGGAAGAAGTGTGTCGGCCGCTGATTCTGGGTAATCGTTTGGACCGGGCTCCCGCTCAATGACCGCTGCACCGGGAAGTCTCTCGTCCAAGCCTGGGAAGCGGCCGATGATAACTGTTTTCTTTCCATTGGCTGTAACAAGATCGAGGCCGTTACGGGAGTCGCCGGCCATATCGAAGCGATTGTGAAAGGCGTTGAGCGCCGCGATTGCTAACGTAATCTCGAATATATTTTCCGACTGAACCATTGAAGCGAGCACGGAAAGGTCCTGCCCAACATAGTCGCCCGGAGAGGGCAAGGACCGGCAACCGTTGGTTCCTCGCATGGGCGTGTGTGCCAGACCAGCACCGTCAGGGCCCTCGACAAGAGTCCAGTTGAGACCAACAATAACGCGTTTCGACTGACCGGTAACGCCGGCGGCCAAATCGGTATAAAGCGGGTCCGTCAAACCCGGATAAAGAGGCGCGATCGTGTTAATTGTCATCGATTGCTTTGTATGAAGTCTCGTCCGACGAGGGAGATATCTTGCCGTTCCCGAAGAAACTTAGCATTGGCAAGTCGCATTGCTTTTACGATTTTAAGGCCAATGGCGCCACCGTCACCACGAACTTCGTCACGCAACACGATTTGCAGGGTTTCTGTATGGTTCTTGATCAGATGAAGGCAACCGTCCGATCGGTCCAGCGTGTCCTTTGTGAGTTCGAACAATGACTTTGCGACGGAAGAAACAAGTGGGTATCCAAATATGCCCCCTTGACCGCGCAATTCGTGCGCAATGCTATTTATACGATTGAAATCACGGCGCCTATCTTCGGGGGCCTTGTTCGTAGCGGCTGCTAATAAGCGCTTTAGATTTTCTATATATTCGACCGTCCATTGGACAAAATCATCACTCCAGGAATCGAGCTCTTCCTGTATTTTCAATATTCTGCCGGCGTCGAATTCTGTGTTTCCGCCAGCTTTCAGGCGTAGGTTCCGAGGGCGGCTGTAATACCGAATACCCTTGTCGATCGCATCTTCCTGAGTGTTGTGTACGAACCTGCGATCTTCGTCGACGGAATTCAAGTGGCGGCGTCGGTCGGGACCGAAAAATGTGTTGGTCCGCACATAGCGACGGTTATCTTGAATTACGGCGAATAAATGCTGCAGAACCGATGCAACGGAAAACGGTTTCGCCAAAAATTCGTTTACCCCTAAATCGAGCGCTGTTTGAACACGATGCTTTTCGGAGTACGCGCTTACCATCATGAACGGTAGGAATCGGTCGGGCGATTCCTTATGTCGCCTAATCCAACGCAAAAGAGTGGCGCCATCTATCGGGTCCATGACCCAGTCGGAAATCACAAGGTCGATTGAGGAAACGCCGATCGAATGGGAATCATAGCGAATTTGTTTGATTAAGCGTATCGCTTCTCCTCCTTCGGTTGCGCGCACGATATTGCCGACCCCAAGTTGGGTCAAAACGGAAACAAAGAGCGAGCGAACTTGCGGCGAGTCTTCGACGAGTAGAACCGATATATTGTCGAGGCCAGACATTAAGAGAAAGTACCACCAAGAATGCGCGAATGTTCATTATGAACGGACTCAGTTTTTTTCATTCTGTGAAAATTTGCAACGTTTGCTTTTCCTGCATCTGGATTGTCCCGGTGACTATCGCGTAGGTTGGGTGGCAGGGATCGTCATTATCGTGGTTAAGGAAGGTTTTACAATTTCGATCTATGGTCGGTGAAATGTTTGAATGTACGGATATGCAAATCACAGGACTTTTGTGTTCGAGACTTTGTCACGAGCTGGCGGGCCCTATTGGTGCGATTAATAATGGCATCGAGATGATCGAGGAATTTGACGATTCGATGCTGCCAGACGCGCTGCCCTTGATTGGCGCGAGCGCCAAGCTAGTCGCGGCGAGGCTTAGTTTCTACCGGATGGCGTATGGTGCCGCGGGTACGCAAGCTGTCGCGTCCGTTGAGGATATTATGGAGCTTGCGAATCCTTACTTTTCAGAAGGCCGAATTGAATTGTTTTGGCCGGCTGAAAGCGTGGATTCTCCTGTATTCGAAGATGGCTGGGGAAGGCTGTTTTTGAACCTCCTTCCGCTTGCAGCGGACACCCTACCAAGAGGTGGTACGCTTTCGACTCTTATCGAAGACGATTCACAGGGCATTCGGTTTTTCGTAATTGCGGAAGGCGAGGCACCCCGAATTCCCGATGAATGCGATCATGCAATGTCGGACGGGGTTCGTCTCGAGGAACTGACACCGCGAAGCGTGCATGCCTATTTCGTTTCCCGGCTGTCGAATAATCTGAAGTCCACTATCGACGTAAAGAGTAGTACCGCCGGGCGTATCGAATTTTCCGTGCGATTGGCGCGTTAACAATTAATTTTTTTACCCTTTGAAGGTTAAGTGGTTCTTTTCCGCGGGAAACGTCATGCGTGGCGTTAACCATGATGTGCGTTAGTTCCTTATTCCGCAGCCTTTTTACGCCTTCTTAATCAATGCGTGTGATGATGCTCTTGCTAAAACGAGAGCCAGGAATGCGAGTCAGGTAAGGTTTCACGCCTTGCTCAAGCGCGGTGGGAATGGAAGTGCAAAATGGACGATCTACTAAATGAATTCCTAACGGAAACGACCGAAAACATGGACGTCCTCGACGTCGAATTAGTCAAGCTTGAGCAGAACCCAAACG
Source organism: Alphaproteobacteria bacterium (assembly GCA_021774385.1). Lineage (GTDB taxonomy): Bacteria > Pseudomonadota > Alphaproteobacteria > UBA8366. The sequence goes on along the minus strand of JAJFJC010000469.1, from coordinate 3,790 downwards.
ATCCGGAACTGCTCAGCAATATTTTCCGGCTTGTTCATACAATCAAGGGGACTTGTGGATTCCTTGGTCTGCCGCGATTGGAGTCAGTTGCGCACGCTGGTGAAAATATACTGGGTAAGATTCGAGATGGTGAGATCGAAGTAACACCGGATGCGGTTTCGTTGATCCTGCAATGCTTGGACCAAATCAAGGTGCTTCTCGTTGAACTTGAAGAAAATGAGGAAGAGCCAGAAGGTGAAGACAGTGAACTGATCGCGCAATTGAATGCCTTCGCGGAAGGAAATTTCTCGAAAGGCACGGCGGTGTCTGCCTCCGAGGAAAATTCGGCTGCGGATAGCGCATCTGGCACCGATGCAGTTGAATCGGAGTCCATGGCAGCCGGGGATGATCTCGACACTGCCGAACCCGTCATGGAAGAACCGGATGAGTTTGGTTTCGTTCCGGTTAAGGCGGAAGATACCGGTTGCGACGAGGACGATGAGGCCGGCGACGCGAACGTGCCGAACGATGCCGAGCAGGAAATGGCTATAGCCGTGTCACCTGAGCCAGCAGCCCCTGTCGAAGCCGCCAAAAAAGAGAGCTTGCCGGCCGTTGCCAAGAAAAATAACGCAAAAAAGGCTTCTGCAGGCGATGGAAGCAAGGAAAGCAGTGTCGCCAACCAGTCGATTCGCGTGAATGTCGACTTGCTGGAAAACCTGATGACGATGATTTCCGAACTTGTATTGACTAGAAATCAGCTAATGCAGATTCTACGAAATGAGGCGGAAAGCGACTTCACGACGCCTTTACAGAGACTTAGTCATGTGACGACCGAGTTGCAGGAAGGGGTTATGAAAACCCGAATGCAACCGATCGGAAATGCGTGGTCAAAACTACCCAGGATCGTTCGCGACCTTTCCATTGAGCTTGGGAAGAAAATTGATTTGCAAATGATCGGGGCGGAGACCGAACTCGATCGTCAAGTGCTTGAGCTTATCAAGGATCCGCTGACGCATATGGTGCGTAATTCAGCGGACCATGGCGTTGAAATGCCCGATGAGCGGCTTGCCGCGGGGAAACCCGAAACGGGCACGATTACATTGCGGGCCTACCACGAAGGCGGTCATATCATCATTGAGATCAGTGATGACGGTAAAGGCCTTAACACCGATAAGATCAAGGAAAAAGCTCTGGCGAACGGCATGATCGCGGAGGCCGATCTTGAGAGCTTAACGCAACAGCAGATACAGCAGTTTGTTTTCAGTGCGGGTCTGTCGACGGCGGCGGCGGTCACATCGGTGTCCGGCCGTGGCGTTGGCATGGATGTCGTTAAGACCAATATCGAGAAGATTGGTGGCAGCGTCGAATTGAAGTCCGTCGAAGGACAAGGCACGACTTTCAACATAAAAATCCCACTGACGCTCGCAATCGTTTCGGCGCTTCTTATTGAATGCGCTGGAGAACGGTTCGCGATTCCACAGATCAGTGTCGTGGAACTTGTCCTCGCAAGCGCGAACTCCGAGCATAAAATTGAGAATATTCAGGGCACCCCGGTTCTTCGGCTTCGAAATCGGCTCTTGCCACTTGTCTCGTTGCAGAACAGCCTCAAGATCGAATCCCTTCCGGAGGATAAGCTGGGCGAGGAGATATTCATCGTTGTCTCCCAAGTGGGGACCTACACCTTCGGCATCATTGTCGATCGCGTATTCGACACCGAGGAAATCGTCGTCAAGCCGGTAGCCCCGGTCTTGCGGCAAATCCCCTTATTCTCAGGTAACACGATACTTGGTGACGGAAGCGTTATCCTTATTCTCGACCCGAATGGGCTGGCGGCCGAAAGCGGCGACATGGCCTTGCCAGTGTCCGGAGCGGCCGATGTCGTTGAAAGTTCAGATAACCATTCAACGGACCGCGTTGCGCTTCTCATCTTCCGAGCAGGAGATCAAACGCCAAAAGCCGTACCTCTTGCTCTCGTTGCTCGGTTGGAAGAAATCGATGTCTCGAAGGTTGAGCAATCGCATGGGAATTTGTTGGTCCAATATCGCGATCGCCTGATGCCGTTGGTTCCAATCGGCGACGACTGTGCGTTGCGCGAGGAAGGGATGCAGCCGGTCATCGTGTTTTCCGATGGCGACAGATCAATGGGGCTCATAGTCGATGAGATCCTGGATATCGTCGAGGATCGTTTAAATGTGGAATTGATCAGCGACCATGCCGGTTTCCTCGGCAGCGCAAAGATCGCCGGGCAGGCGACGGATATCATCAATGCCGGGCACTATCTAACCCAAGCGTTCGCCGATTGGTTCGGCAAGCCAAATGGGGGGGAAGCCAAGGTTTCGCGGAAGCGGCGACTTTTATTGGTCGATGATAGCCCATTCTTCCGCAACCTGCTCAGCCCCATGTTGTCCGTTGCGGGATATGACGTAACCAGTGTCGATAACGCGAAGGCGGCTCTGGCATTCTGCGAGAAAGGCCTCGAATTCGATATCATTATTAGCGACATCGAGATGCCTGAAATGAATGGCTATGAATTTGCGGAAACTGTTCGTAACGGGTCGCATTGGGCATCGGTCCCGATGGTCGCGTTGTCATCCAATGCTTCACCAACGGATGTGGAGCGAGGACGCGAAGTCGGTTTCGATGATTATGTCGCGAAATCTGATCGCAACGCGCTAATTCAGACATTAGAGCAAACATTAACAGCGTCGTTAAATCAGCAGTAATCACCTTTAGAGCGTATTCGGTAAAGGGGAAATAGAAATCATGATCTTGATCAAGACCGGAGTACTCCAATGAAATCCTGTCTCGTTGTCGATGACTCCCGGGTCATTCGCATGGTTGCCCGAAAAATTTTAGAGGAATTGAGCTTTGATGTAATCGAAGCGGAAGACGGTCAGGTTGCGATCGATTTATGCAAGTCGAAGCTTCCCGACAGCGTCCTCCTCGACTGGAACATGCCCGTCATGAACGGCATCGAGTTTTTGACGGCACTTCGCAAGATGCCGGGAGGCGCCGATATTCCCGTTGTATTTTGCACGACGGAGAATGACCTGGATCACATTCAAACGGCGATTGGTTCAGGCGCGAGCGAATACATTATGAAGCCGTTCGACAGTGAAATCATACAGAGTAAGTTTAGCCAAGTGGGACTGCTCTAATCCCTACCCGTAATGGAACAGTAAATCGCATTGGATAGAACGTTGGAAAATAAAATACGGGTGATGGTAGTTGACGATTCCGCGGTAATTCGGGTCTTTACCAAACGAATTCTCGAATCAGATGAAATGATTGAAGTCGTTTCCTCTGTTGGCAACGGTGAACATGCGGTTCGCGCGGCGGAGAAGAATGAAATCGACGTCATTGTGCTCGACATCGAAATGCCGGTTATGGATGGTATTACCGCGCTACCGCTATTGATAAAAAACAATCCCAAATTACGCGTTATCATGTCGTCGACATTGACGACGCGAAACGCGGAGATTTCTCTGAAGGCTTTAAAGCTAGGCGCTGCCGACTATATACCCAAGCCGACGTCGGCTTCCGAAATAAATTCCGGAGATGAATTCCGCAAGTCGTTACTGGAAAAGGTCCGCGCGCTGGGGAAGGCAGCGCAACGAGCAAAAGGAGGCGCAGCGGCGAGGTCTTCGAGATTGCAAATGCGTAACAAGGCTGGTTCGGCGCAACAGGAAGGAATTCAGTTGCACCGTGCCGGAATAGTCGTGCCGGAAATTCTTGCGATCGGTAGTTCAACCGGCGGCCCTCAAGCGCTTTTCGAGGTGTTCAAGGGCCTTCCCTTGGCGTGGGATTTGCC
>JAJFJC010000468.1 GCA_021774385.1 Alphaproteobacteria bacterium | reverse complement strand
GTCCCGCCACGGACAAAATGCCGGCGGTGCCGCGCCTGGAGTTCGGTCTTGTCGCCGACAGCAGGCGCTATGTCATGAAACAGCGCGTGGAATGTAACTGGGTCCAGGTCATGGAGGGCGATCTCGACACCTCACATTTTTCGTTCCTGCACATGCCGGCGCCCGGCCTGGAGACGACGGAGAACAAGGACGTCAACTCGCCCAACCGGCATCTCGAATGGATGCGCCGGGACGGCCGGCCGAAGTTCGACCTGCTTGACCATGAAGTTGGTTTCGTGGCCGGCGGCGCTCGGGCAACCGACGATGACGGTGAACTCTATTGGCGCATGACCCAATTCATGCTGCCCTCGCATGGCACGGGGCCCGCCACGGTACCCGGCGAGACCTATTACGGCATGACCTTGGTGCCGATCACCGATGATAGTTGCTGGATGTATTGCTATGCCTGGAACCCGGAACGCGACCTCCATGACCCGGAGCGCGCGAAATTCAAGGAAGGTCATGGCATCATCGCGGAAATCGACGTGGACTATATGCCGGTTCGAAATGCCAGCAATGACTACGGCATCGACCGCAAAATCCAGAAGCACCAAACCTATACCGGCGTGAAGGGGACCGCCGAACAGGACATCATGATCCAGCAAAGCCAGGGCCCCATCGTCGACCGCACGCGGGAAAACCTAACCGCGACCGACGCCGCCATCGTTCATTTCCGCCGCCTGCTGATCGGCGCGGCAACGGAATTGGCCCGCGACGGCAAGGAACCGACCGCACCGCATAAGCCCGAAGCCTACCGCACCCGTCCCGGCGCCCATGTCGCGGCCAACGGCAAGGAGTTGGAGGAAGTCCTCACCGAACGTTTCGGCCATCCGCGTGGGTTGGTACCGGGAAGTACTGCTTGATCTGAGTCATGGCCTGAATTTCGCGTTTCTGATCTTCTGGCGAGGTCTTTCAACCCGCACACATTTCAGGAACCCATCATGGCCATCAAAAATTGTTTCGACGACGACAAGGAATACGACTTCACGGCGCTTGTGGATGGTCTCAACCGCTATCTGCGGCTGAAGGCGACGCCGATTGGCATGAAGCGTTTCAAGACCGTTGCGGAGATGGAAGAGGTACCCCGCATCCGGCGGCCAGACCCGAACGAGAAACTGGCGATGGACCAGGTGGTCGGGCAAAGCCGTTGGATTGGCTACACGCTTGGCGTCACGATGGAAAATTTGATGGGCGCCCAATGCGGCACCGTCGTCGGCCTCCACCCCCGCAGCGATGACTGGCTTTCCGGTGACCGTATCAATGGCGTCTGGTATGGCTCCCTGGAAGACGCGTCCGCCCATCAAGCAGCGATGAATTGCGCGTCCTACGGCGACTACGAAGCCCTTGCAACCTCACCTCTCGCCTCCGGTCGCCTGGACAATCCGGACATCTGCTTGTTCTACATGACCCCCGGGCAGTTGATCACCTTCATCAACGGGCTGCAGTACAAGAACTATAAAAAGTACGAATTCACCTGCGTCGGCGAGAGTGCTTGTGCCGACTCCTGGGGCAAGGCCCTGAGCAGCGGCGAACCATGCGTGTCGATTCCTTGCTACGCGGAACGAAAATTCGGCGGCGTCCAGGACGATGAAATGCTGATCGCGCTCCCACCGAGCTTCCTGCCCAGCGTCCTCGCGGGTCTCGAACAGCTTAGCCGCAATGGCCTCCGATACCCCATCCCTAACCACGGCATCCAGAAATCACCACTCGACAGTATTTCGCAAAGCTACGGATAGCCGGGCGGCAACGCGGCGCGATGAACGCTATCGCCCTTTGAATTTCGGGTCGCGTTTTTCAGAAAAGGCGCGCGGGCCTTCCTTTGCGTCATCGGTTTTACCCACGATCCAGCGTAGGGCGCCGCCCAGCCGCATCGCCTGATCGAGTGAGACTTCCTGCGAGGCCTGCGCCAAATCCTTAACCGCGCGCACGGCCAGTGGTGCATGTCCCGCGATCCGGTTGGCGAGTTTCATCGCCGTTGGCATCAATTCCTCGACGGACACCATCCGGCTCACGATACCCGCGCGCAGCGCCGTTTCGGCATCAATGTGATCCCCGGTGAGGATAATTTCCATCGCGATCGACTGCGGCAGGCTTTTGGCCAGACGCTGCGGGCCGCCGCCGCCGGGGAAAAAGCCGCGCACGATCTCCGGCAAACCGAACCGTGCCTCCGTCGTGCAAATCCGGATATCGCAGATAAGCGACAATTCCATGCCCCCGGCGAGACAATATCCGTCAATCGCCGCGATAAGCGGTTTTTCGATCTTCATCGTCGTCCACTTGGCGGCGAGGTCCGCTTCGATGACCATGGCCGGCGACTGATCCTCGCGCCGTTCGCCGCCGCTCGACGCGCGCTCCTTGAGGTCCGCCCCGGCGCTGAAGGTACCCCCCGCCCCGGTGATGATGGCCACGCGGATATCATCGTCTTCCCGGACACGCTGCATATATTCGGTCAGCCTGCGGCTCATATCCTGGTTCATGGCGTTCCGTTGCGCCGGCCGGTTCAAGGTAATGACCGCTACATGGTCCTGTATTTCAAACAAAAGCGTATCGCTACTCACCGAAATTCTCCTTATCCCGAACCGAAAAAACCGTTTTTAGCGGTCGTTCATATATTTTCCAGAACGCCCATCGCGCCGTTAACCGCCATCGTGAAAAACCAGCACGAGCCGCCCCCGCGTGCCGCCCGCTTCGAGCCGCCGGTGCGCCTCGCTGGCGCGCTCCGGCGGATAGGTGTCGGCGACGCGGAGTGTAATGGCGCCCGCCTCCACATGCCGGCGAAGCTGGTCGAGCTTTTCGAATTCGCCATCATAGCGGCGGACCGAGGTCGCCGTGAAGTTGATACCGCGCTGCGGCTCGCCTTCAAAGCCCCGCACGGCCGTGAACCCGCCATCGTCACGGACCGCCGCGATCACCCGCGCATTCTGTACCGCGCCATCGGCGAGCCCATCGACGCCATCCGGAAAATGCTCCCGAATCCGCACCGCGACATCGTCCCCCCTTTGCACGACAATGTCGGCGCCAAGCGATGCGACAAGATCTCGATCTGCGTCCGATGCATCGGCGATGACGGTCAACCCGTCCAGTTTGGCAAGCTGTATCACATAACCACCATAAGCCCCCGCGGCGCCGGTCACCGCGATCGACTGACCCGCCGATAGCCCAAGCAGATCGAGCGACTGACGGGCTGTAAGGCCGTTCATGGGCAAGGTGCATGCCTCGACATGGCTCTTGCCAGCCGGCGCGGGTACAACCGCGCGAGCGCCGAGGGTAATTTGTTCGCGGTACCCACCATGAGCGGCATTCGGGACCACCATGGCCATGACCGCATCCCCAATACCTATGCCGGTATCAACTCCCTCACCGGCCTCGTCAACAATCCCCGCGACATCCATGCCCGGAACGTAAGGTGGTGGATCGAGTCTTTGCTGTGCTGCCCGGGAGCCGTTCCGCGACATCGTGTCAGTCGGGTTTACCGCTGCCGCATATACCTTGAGACGCACTTGCCCCGGCCCCGCGTGGGTCTCGGGAACATCGACCATCGTCAAAACTTCAGGGCCGCCATGCTCCATGAGTCCAACTGCGCGCATGAGACTAACCTTTCAAATTACAATTGCGGGTCAACCGGCAAGGAAGAATTAAAAACATAATAGGAAGGCAGAACGTCCAATTCCACCGGGCATCATCTACCTCCTCATCGCGGTGTCACTAACAATCGCCTCGCCGCAATATGGCGTTCAGTTCGGCGCGGCGCACCTTGCTGGTCGCGGTACGCGGTATCGCGGGCACGGCGATGACATGAACCTTGCCGAAGTTCGCGGGAACAAGCGTGGGAAGCGCCGCTTGAATATCCGCGATATTGCCCGCATCCCCCGGCACCACGACAACACACAGCTCCTCTGATCCCTCGGCGTTGGCCAAGGAGGTCAGGCAGAGATCATCGACGGGAAAGGTGCTTCGCAATTTTTCCTCCGCCGGGCCGGGCGCGAATTTAATACCCTTGATATTCAAGGTGTCGTCGACCCGGCCGATGATCTTGAGCGTGCGCCGGTCTCGCATGACCGCCAGATCACCGGGATAGAACCAGCCATCACGAAACATACGCGCCGTGGCGTCGGCATCATCGATGTATCCGCCGACGCTAACCGCCGCGCGAACGCGCACCCGGCCCGGTTGCCCCAACACCGGATGGCCGGCGTCATCCACGACTTCCGCCTCTACACCCGGTAGCAGCGCCCCCTGGCCTTCTTCGTCCATGGTCGCGACAACGGCGATTTCCTGCGCGCCGTAACTTTCCACGATATCCTTCGCGAAGACGCGCTTGACGCGTTCGCGAACCTCTTTGGGGACCGCCGCGCCAATGGCGATAACGATTAAGTTCGGCGCCGGCACATAGTCGCCCGGTAGATTATCCAGTAGTTGCGCCAAGATATAAGGCGGTAGAACCAAATGCGTTACCGATTGTTGGCGCACAGTTTCCACGATCCCTGCACGACCGTCATAAATACAGACGCCGCCCATGCGGGCGCAGTCGGAGGCATAAATGTTGTACGGTTCGACCATGAAACCCATGGTGACGAGAAAGCGGGACTCGCGATTGAACCCCGCGCGAAACTGATAATGCGCAAGATAACGTTCGCGAAAATTATGCGGCTGCACCATGCATTTAATGCGTCCCGTCGTGCCGGAGCTTTTCACGATCCGCATCGGCGTATCGGCATGGAGGGGTACTGTCTCGATCGGCAATTCCGGTGCCAGCGCCAAAACGGTATCGCCCCATGCTTGATCAATGAGTTGAACGCGATTGGCCTTCGGCGGCGCCATACCCACCCGGCACATCACCAAATCAGCCATGGCGAACGGTTTCTCGAGTACGGGAATTTCGGCCTCTTCGTAGGAAAAGCTCGTGATGCCGAGCGCTTCGCAGGCCAACAGAATCAGCCAATGCAGATAAAAATGAGGATGCTCCACGGCGAGAACCTGCCCGGGCTCGAGACCTAACCCGCGCAACCCCAGCACCATCTTGGCGATATCACGATAGAACACCGCATAGGTAATCGTCTGGCCATTCACGATCACCGCGGCGGCATCCGGCCGGGATGCCGCGTGATAACCGATATAGGTCACGGTGCAGGGCATTCCGGGCGCCGAACGATCCGCTCCCGTATCCGGAAACTCCATGGCTCTCACTCCTCGCTCGAAGACACCTATTGCCGGTCAGACAGGCCGCGGAAACGTCACCGCATCGCTTGACAGTCAGGCGCATCGTACCGCATGAATTTAACGCACCACACCGCAGGAGACCATGAATGACCGACAACCCCCTTGGGATGCCCAATGCCTATATGGAGCGTACGCGCCTTTATTATCGCGCGCTCGGCTACCATAACGACTATGTCTGGGCGAACTTCGATGATATCCCCTTCACGCGCCTTGAGAATCCGCTAAGCGAAGCGACCGTGGCCCTGATCACAACCGCGGGGCCGCCGGACGGATCCAACCGCAATGCGCAAGGGAGACGGGAAGTCTGGTCCGGCGCGGTTGCCACGCCACCCGATTCCTTCAACACGGATATGGCTTGGGACAAGGAGTCGACGCATACCGACGACCGGGAGAGTTTCCTACCGATCGACACGGCCAGGCGGCTTGCCTCGGAAGGGTTGTTCGCGGGATTGGCGCCCCGGTTTCATGGCGCACCGACGGATTACAGCCAGCGAAAAACAATGGAGCAGGACGCGCCGGAACTGTTGCACAGATTGAGAGAGGATGGCGCCGACGCGGCGCTCCTCACGGCGCTTTGACCGGTCTGCCACCAAACCGTGAGTTTGGTCGCTAATTACCTCGAAGCCAACGGCATTCCGACTGTGATCATTGGGTCGGCGCTCGACATCGTCGAACATTGCGGCGTGCCCCGGTTCGTATTCTCCGATTTTCCCTTGGGAAACCCCTGCGGCCATCCACGGGACCGTGGCATGCAAGCCGAAATCGTCGCCCTGGCCCTACGGCAACTGGAACTAGCGGAAGGCCCCCGCACCACGGTCCGCGCGCCCTTCGAATGGACGGACGATCCCGATTGGCGTGCCCGCTACAATTTAATCACCTCGGAAAACCGTGCCCGGCTTCGCGCCACCGGCGACGCTCGACGCACACAGCGGGGTCAGACAAAGGTAGAAGCGGCGGAATGACAAATTGGGCAATGGCGGTTGATTTCAACGCCATTGCCAAGCCGCCGAAAAACCGTCGTCCTAGTCGTCGAGCACAGCCGTGAGTCGCGGATTCCGCGACAAGTCAGCGACAGTATCGAAAATATGTGCATCCCAACCAGTAGCGCGCGCAGCGGTGACGACTTTCGCCCTATCATCAAAAAACAAAGGTCGTTCCAGCGGTGCAATTTCCAGCTGCGAATTTATCTTCGTAAAAAACTTAGGGTCGTCTTTCGAGACACCCAAACGCGCACTATAAAAGATGTCCGTGAAGAACGCCTTCAAACCTAACACATTCCAGAGATACGCCGCCCGAAAATGCTCCTGGCTGGTCGCGAGATAGAGCGTCACCGTTTCACATTGTCCAAGCCGCTTCACTATTTTGAGAACATCCTGGTTCACATTTGAGTCTTTCATGAACCAATATTCCATGAACGTATCCACGGAACCGCAATAGCCGAGCGTTGGCAAAATACCCCGCAAGATTTCCTTTACATCACCCACCCCTCTTGTGCATTTATGCATCATTGATTCTGTGCCTGTCCGCGGCGGCACGAACAATGCCCGCCGAAACGCCTCACGGTTCACACCAATGTCCCGCTCGATCGCTACATCCCAGGGTTTGCGGCGCTCTGGCCTAGCGTGCCAACCGTCGATAATCACCCCGTCAATATCGAAAAATATTTTCAATAGTCTTTTCCGACGGTATCGCCTTCATCCGCAGCTTCGCGTTGGCAGGTCCGCGCCGCCGGTGCGGTTGCTTCGGCGTTCCAGCAGCACGACATCATGCCAGGCGTCCTCGATGTGACCATAGCGCTCGCGTACGCCAACATCCCGGAAGCCGCCTTTGCGGTGCAGCGCGAGGCTTGCCTCGTTCGCGGCAATGATCTGCGCTTGCAAGGTCCAGTAGCCATCCGCTTCAGAGAGTGCGATCAGACGTTCCAGCAATGCGGTTCCGACGCCCTGCCCTCGCGCGCTTTCCGTCGTGTAGACGCTGACCTCAGCGACCCCGGCAGCGCCTCAATTATCGGGCACGGGCGCCAACGCCGACCAGCCGATGACGCGGCCTTCGTCCAGACGGGCCACGGTTCTGCCGAGTTTCAAATGCCCGGCATCCCACGCTTGCCAGCGCGGTGGCTCGAGCATGAACGCGGCAAGCCCCGTCGCCAGCCCTTCGCCATAGATAGCGCGAACCTGCCGCCAGTCCTGGCGCCGCATCGCGTCGATAACGAAATTCATATCGCCCCTATTCGATATCAGGATCGATGATCTTGCAGATACTCGAATTGTCGAGATCGCCATGTCCGTTATTGATATGCTGCTGATAGGTTGCCGTCGCGACCGCTCCCAAGGGCGTTGGCGAACCCGCCATCTGAGACGCCGCCTGGGAAAGGCGCAGATCCTTCAGCATCAATTTCGCCATGAAGCCGGGCTTAAAGCCGTTGCTAGAGGGCGTTCCGGGCAGCGCGCCCGGTAGGGGGCAGGCCATTTCCAGAATGCGCGAACTGCCGGTCGAAGTGGATATCACGTCGAACAGCACCTGACGGTCGACACCCAGCTTCTCGCCCATGATAAAGGCTTCCGACGTCGCCAGCGTGACGATGCCCGCGATCATGTTATTGCAGATTTTCACAACCTGACCTTGGCCGGGTCCGCCGCAATGAACGATATTCTTACCCATGCCTTCGAGAACCGGACGTGCCTTGTCGAAGGCGGCCTTCTCGCCGCCACACATAAAGGTCAGGGTTCCCTGATCCGCGCCGATGGTGCCACCAGAAACGGGCGCATCGACCATCTCGAACCCGGCCTCCACCGCCGCCTGGTGAACCGCGACCGCGCTCTCGACATCAATCGTCGATGAATCGATGAACAACGTACCGGGGTCGGCAGCGGCGACGACACCGTCGCTCAAGAATACTTCGCGGACATTGCCGCCAACCGGCAACATCGTCACCACGATATCCACGCCCTTGGCCGCGTCCTGGATGGATACAGCACGCTCCGCCCCGGACTGGACGACGAAATTGACCGCCTCCTCCGACAGATCGAAGACCTTGAGGCTGTGACCCGCCGTAATCAGGTTCCGTGCCATTGGCCCGCCCATGTTACCGACACCGATGAATCCAATTTTCGCCATAACTGATTTCGCTCCCTCGCCGTATTTTTTGTTTCCTTGGTTCCATCACACGTTAGGCTCTTTCCCTCAATCTCGCCACCCGTCACCGTGGATTCCGGAAGGCCGCGCAAATTGCCTTTGCCGGCGAAATGTTGTGCCATGGCGTGCTCTAACAAACAGGACGAACCCATGCCTCGAATTTCTCTAAACGGTATCGATCATCATTTCCGCCTCGAAGGACCCGAGGATGCGCCGGTCCTAACTTTCGCGCACGCACAAGGGTTTACCCTCGAAAGCTGGTCGGCGCAGACCACCTATTTAAGCAAGCGTTACAGGGTTTTAGCACCCGACCTTAGAGGGCACGGCGATACGGCCATGGCCGGCGAACCCTACCGGATCGAGGACATTGCGTTGGATATCGTCGCCCTGCTGGACGCGCTGAGTGTCGAGCGCACGCACTACATCGGTGCGTCACTGGGCGGAATGGCCGGATTCGCCCTGGCACGGGATCACGCTGAACGGCTGCGCAGTGTCGCCTTCGTCACGACGCAAGGCATCCTGCCGCAATCCAGTATCGACGGACAACGCGCCGCCACGGCGATCATGCGCAAGGACGGCGCGGAAGCCCGGGCCGATGCCGTCCTCGAACGGTATCTGCGCAAGGGATATCGGGAGGCGCAACCCGAACGTTACGCCGAACTACGGCGGCAATTCACAACCAACCCGGTCGAGGGATACGCCGAAGCGGGCGATGCGATCTTCGCGATGAACTTCGACCCGGGAATAGGCCAAATCGATTTACCGGTAATGGTGATCGCGGGATCGGACGATATCGCCACGACGCCGGAACGGATGACAATGTACCGCAACGGTATTCCCGGCGCGAAAATGGACGTCATCGCGAACGCCGGGCACATGCCCTATGTCGAGGAAGCCGATAGGTTCAATACGGTGCTCGCGGGTTTCTTGGAATCGCTGCCGGGAAATTAGAAGCGGCCGGTATTGCTGCGTATTAATGCTCAAACGGCGGGCGCCTCCGGCTGGAAACGCAGATCGGTGAATGTCTCGGCCCGCGTTGGGTTTGTGATACCGCCATACTCATGCAGCATATCGACGGACACCTGCAGGCCTGCCATGTCGAGTTGGCAATCGAGTTGGTAGTGTGGCATTTCACGTGCCATCGCCCGACGTATTGCCCGCTCCGAAGCACCATATTGCCGAGCCACGAAACGGATGAATTCATCCTCGTTGTCGACGGCATGATGTGCCGCGCGACGGCATCCGCGCAGCACGGCGGTGACCAGTTCCGGTTCGCGTTCGATGAAATCGATATTGGCGACCCGGACAATCCACTGATAGTTCGGCAGATAGGGCGTCTCGTAAGCAGCCGTCCAGACATCGAGCAATCCTCGATCCTCGCCGATGGAAAGATTTGGCTCGGTCGCCAGGAACGCATCGATCCGGCCTTCCTCGAGAATATCGACGATACGCGGATATTCCTCCAGCAAGGGCACGAAGATGATATCCGTGTCTGGGTCGAGGCCTTCCCGGATCAAGATCTTGCGCGCGATCCAAGTAGGGCAACTGCCGATGCTCAACACCCCAAGCCGCTTGCCGCGCAAATCTTGATAGGAGCGGATATCCTTGCGGACGCCAAGATACATATGCGCCCGCTGCCGGCAACCGCTACCAATGACCTTGAAACGTTTACCCGCCGCCATGGCATGCAAACCCGAGGGTGAACCGATGCCGCCAATTGGTATATCGCCCGTATCGTATGCCGCGGCGAGTTCGGGCCCGCCAAATATGATCCGCGCGCTCAGGTCGAGCCCTTCAGCTTCGAAGATGCCCTGCTCGATACCAAACCGCACCGTGAGCGCGTCGTTCCCCGACGGCAGCCCATATTCCAGTTTTCGCAGTCCCGCCATGTACACCGCCTTCCCGCATAAGCGTAGCAGATTTTCGAGGTGCTTCCAGCGCGCCGGTCCTGGAACAAGGGATTCGGATCAACTTACTGCGCTGATAATCCCAGCAATCCTTTCCGCGTCGATCGGCGGGGTATGCGTTATGCAGACGATGCGGCCTTCGGCCTTTTGCATCGGCGCCGGGGATACCGACCAGCGCCGCCCGACGGTTTGTAACGTATAAAGGCGACCATCGGACGCGGGAACGAAACCTTTCGTTCGAACCAAGTTAAGTTCCCGCGATGCCAAGTGTTCCGCCAACGCCTCGGGCGCGACGGGGCCATCGACTTGGAAAATAGCCGCCTCATGGGTGGCGTGTTCGTGGATGTGTCCCGCCCCATGCTCCCTATCAAACAGAGGGTCCAGACCACGGCCCAACAACACCGATAGCGGAATCTCCGCGTTGACCGACTCCAAGACACGGCAGTCAGGTGCCATGCCTGTAAGCCAGCGACGGGTCTCGCTTCGCGTTTCCTCGTCCGTGAGATCGGCCTTATTCAAAATCACGATGTCAGCGGCGTGCAATTGACGCTCGATCGTGTCCTTGATGTAGGTATCCGCACCCTGTTTAAGCAGCGTTTCCGTGTCGGCCACAACAATAACGCCGTCGATGGTAAAACGCGGGATCAGCCGGACCGACTGCGCGATCGCATCGGGCAGGCCGACGCCGCTGGTTTCGATCAACAAATGGTCGGGCGGCGACGGCAATTGATCGAGATCACGCAGCGCCGCGATCAGGTCGCTGCCATAAGAACAACACATGCATCCGCCGGTGATGCTGATGACATTGTCGTCCTGGCTCTCGATTAAATCGGCGTCGATCGGCAATTCGCCGAAATCATTGACCAGAACGCCGAGACGCAGCCCGTCCGCATGGCGTAAAAGGTGATTGATCAAGGTCGTCTTGCCGGCCCCGAGATAACCGCCGATCACGGTAACCGGCAACGATTGCGGTTCACCCGCCAACTTTAGATATCCGCCGCCGCGAAAACACGGCCACCCTGCACGACCCCCCAGATGCGGACATCCTTCAGCTTCGCCTCACCGATCATGGTTGGATCGTCCTCCAGCACGGCGAAATCGGCGCGCTTGCCAGCCTCGATGGAGCCAATTTCGTGATCCAGTTTCAAAGTGTAAGCCGCACCGATCGTAATTGCATGCAAGGCATCGGCGACGGAAATTCGTTCCGCCTCTCCCAAGATCCGGCCCGTTGGCGTCTCCCGGTTGACCGCGCACCAGGCGGTGAAGAACGGGCCCAGCGGGGTTACCGGCGCATCGGAATGTATGGCCAAGGGAACCCCTTCCCGGAGTGCCGTCGCACACGCGTTCATGCGTTGCGCCCGCTCCGGGCCGACGGTTTTCTCGTAGTGCTGGTCGCCCCAATAGAAGATGTGATTGGAGAATAGATTGACGCAGGTGCCGAGTTTCTTCATGCGCCGAAATTGAGCGGTGTCGGCAAGCTGGCAATGCTGCAGCGTGAAGCGGTGGTCGGCACGGGGAAACTTTTGCAGCGCGCGCTCGAACGTATCGAGCATCAGTTCCGTCGCCTCGTCGCCATTGGTATGGGTATGGACAAGCAGATCATGCTGCAATGCCAGCTCATAAATTTCCTGCAATTGCTCCGGCGTCGCGTACCAAAGCCCGTTTGGTGCGCCGTTGTAGTAACCAGGCCAGCGAATCCGGGCCGTAAACCCCTGTATCGATCCATCGGCGTGAATTTTGACACGGCCCAGGCGCAGCATGTCGGTACTCTTTTCCCGCAATTCACGGGACCGATCAATAAGCTCACGCGGGGTCACTCCCTGGAACCGGCGTAAGGGAATGATCCGCGCGGGGTAGTCCGCCTCTCCCGTAATTCGGAGCATCATATCCACCGCGTCGTCCGGCAGCGGGTTTGCCAGGTCGGCGGCGGTCGTCACCCCCTGCCGCACGCAAAGCCGCCCGAACTGACGAAAACCCCATTCGTCCGCCGACATCACCTTGCGGTCGAGCCCGACGTGACCGGCGACCAGTTCCATGGCGTCGGGCCCTTTCATTTCACCGGTCGGCAGCCCTTCCGTATCCAACGGTATTCCCGGATGCTCGATCCCGGTACGCAGCAGGCCGCTCAATTCGAGGGCCTTGGTATTGACACTCATGATGTGGCCGCTGGCTTGGCGGATACCAAGGGGGCGGTCTGTCGACACTCGGTCGAGATCCCCGCGAGAAACGAGGACGTCACCAAAATAGATCGGGTCGAGGCCCCAGGCGCTAATCGGGCTGTCCCCTTCGCCGAGTTCGGCGTTTACCTCCCGCAATCGCGCAACAACCGCATCGATCGAACGTAGGCCGGGCCAGGTCTTGCCGCTTGGGTCGGTACGATCGAAATAACCGCAATAGACATAACGCCAGAAGGAACCTTCGGTCGCATGGCTATGCCCTTCGACCAGACCAGGCATCAACACCTTATCGGCGAACCTTTCGTCCAGATCGTAATCACCCCACCCCGCCAATTCCGCCAACGTGCCCGCGCCAAGAACGCGCCCGTCCCGAACTGCCACATGCGTGGCTTCAGGATTGGCCGGGTTCATGGTTAGGATTCGCCGTGCTGGATAAATCGTCGTCGTTGCCGTCATGGAAAATCTCTGCCTCCGGATTAGGATCGCACGCCAGAATTATTATAACTGCTTTTACAGGTTAGCCGGCATTGTCCGGAACATGGAATACCGCTTCGACCTCCACCAGGATCTCCGGTGATTTGAGTCGTGACACCTCAACCAGGGTGCTGGCGGGACGGCCCGTGAAGTAGCGCCGCCACTGATCGGGGTCCGCATACGCCCTATCGATGTCGGTTACGAAGATCGTCACCTTCACTAGATGCTCCAAATCCGTTCCGGCGGCGCTGGCAATCTGTTTCAGACGAAAAAATATCTGCTCGAACTGCCGCGCCATGTTCCCCGGGCCAACCGGCGCCCCCGCGTCGTCGCGCGACGTCAAACCGGCGGTATAGAGCACCGTACCGCTGACCTTGACAGCGGGCGCAAAAGGCAACGCCTTATAGGATTCCACATCGATATCGATATTCTGACGCGTCATGTGATCTCTTCCTCAAAATTCCGCTATTTCCGTCATATTGTATAGTGCGTGCTGAACGCTATCTCCGAACGGAATCCGCCATGCCGCAATCACCCTAAACGGGATCAGTCGCTATTTCCGCCTGGAAGGTCCGGCGGGCACCCCCGTTCTGACGCTGGCCGATGCACGAGGCCTCCCCTCGATAACTGGTCGGCGCAAATAGACCATTTCAGCGATCGCTACCGGGTCCTGTCGCAGAAATTGCAGAGGCGTTCGTCAAGAAGGATACTCGCACGAAGCAGAAACCTGACGGGTGACATCTAAACCACACTTGCGGAGGACCAACCATGACCACGACAAAACGCACCCATCTCATTACCGGTGGTTTCCCACCCGGTTCCGCCGCCGGGCACGATATGGATTACGCCCGGTTGCGGCTTCTTGAAACGCTGCGGGCGCAGGGGAACCCATTGGTTACCGTCGCGAACGATTTTCACGATATCGAGCGCTGGTTGCCCGGCACGGACCTGCTCGTGACGTATGTCGCGGGCCCTTATCCGGAAGGCGACGGCAACAAGGCGCTACAGGCGTGGCTGGAGAATGGCGGCCGTTGGTTCGCCCTACACGGCACATCCGGCGGTAAAGCAGTAAAGATGGAGCGTGACGGCGTTCACGTGAAGCAGATGGTCAAGGCCGAGCATCATCAGACACTCGGCTGCTTTTTCCTCAACCACCCGCCCCTGCGGGCATTCGACGTCGCCGTCACGGCCGACCATCCGATCACCAAAGACGTGCCCAAAAACTTCTCCGTCATGGACGAGCTTTACATCATCGAACTGCAGGATCCGGGTGCGAGCCGCATTCTCCTCACGACGGAACTTTCCGAAGATCCCTCACCGCCGGGCTTCGGCTTCGTTTACGACGAAGATACATCACTGCAAGCAGACGGGAAGACGCGGGTCCTGGCCTATGCCCGTGACGTCGGACGGGGCGAGGTCGTGTATGTCGGCCTCGGCCACTGCCACATCGGCCGCACCAATACCCAGTCCGCCGTGGATATGAGCATCGGTACAGATGGCGTCGTTCCGCCTGAATTCCGCGGCGTGTGGGAAAACGATGCGTTCGAAGGTCTGCTGCAGAACGCGGTCGATTGGGGATTGGACGAGCGCTAGACCCGGACAATAGAACCCTTTCTCTCCCGACAAATTGGGCACTGCGGGCGTTACCCCATTTGCGTTCCCGCCTCAATAGTG